>DATLFO010000047.1:0-4047 GCA_035541035.1 Actinomycetota bacterium | reverse complement strand
GTCCCAGCGTTCCCCGAACTGCGTGCAGCCCATGCCGACGACGGCCACGCGATCGCGGATTCCATTCGAGGCCATGATGATCCTCCTAGCCGGATGACGCGGCGGCCGCGTCGCGCGCGGGCCGGGCCTTCCAGAAGTAGTTGTGAATGCCGCCGGCGGTGACGAACTTTCGGAAGGTCATCTCGAGCCGGTCCCCGATCGCGACCGAGTCCGGATCCACGTCGGTGAGCTGGCAACGGAACCGGCCACCGCCGTCGAAGTCCACGACCGCCATCACCAGCGGCGGGCTCGGCGTGTAGGCGAGCCGGTCGATGGTGTAGGTCGCGATCGTCGCGGGCACGTCGGCGAGTCGCTCGCGCGTCATCCGGTCGATCTCTCCGCACTTGACGCAGACGCGGTTGGGCGGCATGTGCTTGGCGCCGCAGGCGTCGCAGCGCGAGCCGACGAACGCAAACTTCCAGTCCTCCATCCGGAACGACGGCGGCGCCGCCGGCGCGTCCGGATCGGGCCGCCGCGGCGGCTCCCGGTCCAAGAACCCGCGCCACGACAGGAAGGTCGCGTAGGGAAGCCCGTCGTTGCCCGCGTCGATCTGGTCCTGCACCGGCACCGCCGCGCGGCGAGCGGCCAGCGCATCGGTGGTGCGCAGCAGCAGAACCGAGGCGCCGTCGGCGAGCACCGCGACCGCGATCACCCGGCCGGGCTCGGCCCGGTCGAGCACGTCGGCCAGAAGCACGCCCGCGTGCGCCGTGCCGGTGTTGCCGATCACGTCGCTGCGGTCCGCGACGACGGCGTCGGGCCGGACCCCGCTGGACTTCGCGAAGGCGCGCGCGGCGCGCGGGTGCACGCCGGCGACGACGAGATGGTCGATCTGCTCGGGCGTCAGCCCGGCCTGCTTGCAGGCGTCGGCAAACGCGGCGTCGGCGAGCGGACCGTAGGCGTGCTCGCCGAAGCGCTCCTCCCAGCTGCGGGAGACGCGCTCGGTCGGCACCCGCCAGCGGTCGAGGAATTCCTGCGTCGCCGCGGCGAAGCCGAGCACGTCGGCGACCGGCTCGGCGTCGCCGCCGAAGACGAACGCGGCAGCGGCGTCCCCGCCCGCGGACTCGTCGCCGCCGCCGGGCAGCCCGATTCGGATGTCCGACAGCACCGCCATCGCGGCCACCGGGGACTCGCTCGCGGCGAGCAGCGCGCCCACGCCCGAGCGAACCGCTCCGCTCATGTCGACGGCGAGCGCGGACTCGCCCAGGTCGAGCGCCGCGTGCACCGCGGTCGCGTTGGTCTTGTCGGCGTAGGCGGGAAGCGCGGTGGCGAAGTAGAGCCGCTCGAGTGACGCAGTCGCACCGCGCAGCGCGATGCGCGCGGCCTCGACGGCCATCGAGGTCGTGTCCTCGTCGTAGGAGGCGACGGCGCGCGTGCCCTTGCCGGCCCGGCCGCCGAGCGCGCCCGCGATCTCGCTGCGCTTGAGCCGGTGGTAGGGAATGTAGGCGCCGTACGCGGTCAATCCGCCCATCGCTCGCTCCAAGGTCGGGATCGTCGGACCTTTATCTTGGCCGATCCGGAGCGGGCGGCGCCACCGGCCGCTTACTCGTCGCGGAAGATCGCTGTAATGTTCCCCGAGGAGTCAATCTCGATCTCGACGGCATCTTCGCCGCGCGCCCACTCGTGGGCGACCTCTTCCAAGGCCTCCTGCGCGCCGGCCCGGTCCGCGGACACGATCGCCAGCGGCTCGGCCTCGTCACCGTCGTCGATCCAGATGATCTGGTTGCCGGGCAGAACCGGCCATCCCTCGTCGTCGTCGGCCGGGTCCACGTCCCGGTCTTCGTCCTCCAGGATCAGGTAGCCCTCGGAGGACTCGTCCAGACGCGCGATCACATCCGGGGAGAACGCCCAGTCGTCCTCGCCCTTCGTACCGAACAGGATCGTGTCCGGCTCCAAAACCATGCTGTCGCTCTCCTCATCCCAGAGTGGTCGGTCGGATTATGCAGCGGCCACGCCCCGATTGCATCTCCGGCCCGAGAATTTCTCCAAGGCAGGCTCGACGAGGGGGAGGCAATTCCCGTCCCGGACGGCGATCCCCTCGGGCATTCCGGGCGAGGCAATGCGAGCGAACGCGCTCGTCGCCCCGATCGCGGCGGGCCGGTCGTGCGTGTCGCGGTCAGCGGCCGGTAGGCTGGACGGCAGCCGAACCCACCGATCAGCGATCAGATTGCGAGACCGACGAATGACCACCTTCCGCCTCTCCGACGAGCAAGAGCTGTTCCGCTCGACCGTCCGCGACCTTGCCGAAAGGCACATCGCGCCCCGCGCGGCCGAGATCGACGAGAAGGACGAGTACCCGGCCGACATGCACGAGCTGCTCGTGCGCAACGACCTGATGGCGATCGGCTATCCGGAGGAGTTCGGCGGCTCCGGCGGTCCGGTGGACTTCTGCCTGATGATCGAAGAGATCTCACGGGTGTCGGCCGGCGTGTCGCTGATCCCACTGGTGAACCGGCTCGGCGCGATCCCGGTGATGATCGCCGGCAACGACGACCAAAAGAAGGAGCTGATCGGCGGCATCGTCCGTGGCGAGCGGCAGATGGCCTACTGCCTGACCGAGCCGGAGTCGGGCAGCGACGCGGGCGCGATGAAGTCGCGTGCGGTGCGTGACGGCGGCGGCTGGGTGATGAACGGCACGAAGCGCTTCATCACCAATGCGGGCGTCGCCGACTCCTACACGTACTTCGCGGTCACCAACCCGGACGCGCCCAAGGGCAAGAACGTGTCGGCGTTCATCGTGCGCCGCGACGCTCCCGGCTTCGAGATCGGCCGCGAGGAGCACAAGATGGGGATCAAGGGATCGCCGACGCGCGAGGTGATCCTGAACAACTACCGCGCTCGCGGCGAGGACCTGCTGGGCGAGGAGAACCTCGGCTTCACCTACGCGATGAAAACCTTGGACTTCTCGCGGCCCACGATCGCGGCGCAGGCGCTCGGGATCGCGCAGGGAGCGTTCGACCATGCGCTGGCCTACGCCAAGGACCGGCAGCAGTTCGGCAAGCCGATCGTGCAGTTCCAAGGGATCGAATTCATGCTCGCCGACATGGCGATGCGCATCGAGGCGTCGCGCCTGCTCGTCTACAAGGCCGCGCAGGCGGTCGTGGAAAAGGACCCGAAGGTCTCGTATCACGCAGCGATCGCAAAATGCTACGCGTCCGACACGGCGATGAGCGTCACGACCGACGCCGTGCAGATCCTCGGCGGCTACGGCTACGTCAAGGAGTTCCCGGTCGAGCGCATGATGCGGGACGCCAAGATCACGCAGATCTACGAAGGGACGAACCAGATCCAGCGCGTGGTGATCGCGCGCGCGCTGGCCAAGGGATAGCGCCTCGAAGGGAGCCCCGTCATGAGCGCGTTGGGTCCACTGGGCATCGAACCGACCGGCTCGGAAGGCATCACGCCCGAGGAGCTCGCGCTGGCGGCGCGCAACCGGGGCATGCCGCTCGAGGCGCTCCGCTACGACGTCACCCCGGCAGGCATGCACTATCTGCTGACGCACTACGACATCCCTCACGTGGACGAGGCGGAATGGCGGCTGCGCATCGGCGGCGCGGTCGAGTCCCCGATGTCGCTCGCGCTGCACGAGCTTCAGGCGATGCCCTCCAAGACGCTGACCGTCACGATGGAGTGCGCCGGCAACGGCCGCGCCCTGCTGAACCCGCGTCCGGTCAGCCAGCCGTGGCGGCACGAGGCAGTCAGCACCGCGACCTGGACCGGCGTGCCGCTGCGCAACCTGCTCGAGGTCGCCAACCCGCTGGCCGAGGCTGTGGATCTGGTCTTCACCGGCGCCGACCACGGCACGGAGCGCGGCATCGAGCAGGACTATCAGCGCGGCCTGTCGCTCGAGGACGCCGGCGCGCCCGAGGTGCTCCTGGCCTACGCGATGAACGGCGAGCCGCTCCCGCCCCAGCACGGCGCGCCGCTGCGGCTGCTGATTCCCGGCTGGTACGGCATGGCGAGCGTGAAGTGGCTGCACAAGGTCGAGGCGATCACCGAGAAGTTCGACGG
>DATLFO010000046.1:0-11315 GCA_035541035.1 Actinomycetota bacterium | reverse complement strand
CCGTTGTGCGCGGCGGCCGGCACGGCGATGGCCGCGGCGACTGCCCCGACCGCGATCCCTGTGGCCACGATCTTTCTCAGGTCCATCTAGATCCTCCTCTCGAAGCGCTGCAAGCCTGAGCCTTTCGGCCCGACACGCGTTCCCCGTCCCACGTGGGAACGTAAACCGGTGCCCCTTGCAGCCACCCCCTTATCACCGCTCGCCGGACGACGGCGGCGCCTCATCCCGTGACGGCCAAACCCTTTTGCGGCCGGTCTCCTTGCTAGGTAGGTACGACGCGGACCTGCCCGGATCCTTCCGCTAGGGATCTGAAACTGTCATGAGGGAACCAAGCGGCCGGACATTCCCCCCGAATCCGGCAGATTCGTCAAGGCCCACCCGGAGCGGCAAAGCCGAAGGAACGGCATACTTGCGTTTCGTGAGCGACGACCGCGGGAAGCGCCCGAGCGACCGCCGGCCGGGATCCGGCCCCCTGCGACCTGCCCGTGCCGAGGAACGAAAGGCGGGGGACGCGCCACGATTTCCTCTCCCGCCCGGAGTGGGCGCCGAGCTGGACCACACTGCGGGACGGACGCTGGATGCGAAGTTCTATCTTTCGAAGGCGATCGAAGCCATTCTCGCGGGGGACATCTCGTCGGCCGTGACCGAGGCCGCACGGGCCAAGGAGGCCGCGCCACGCTCACCCACGGTTCGCGAGGCCTACGGCGTCTCGCTCTACGCTGCGGGACGGTTCAAGGACGCCCTCGCTGAGCTGCAGGCCTTCCGGCGGATGACCGGGTCAACGATCCACGACCCGCAGATCGCCGATTGCTACCGAGCGGTCGGCAGGCCGGTTCGGGCGATCGAGTTCCTCGAATCGGCCAGCCCGGCGACCCCGAGCGAGCGAATGAAGATCGCGCTCGTCCGGGCGGGAGCGATGGCCGACACCGGCGACCGGGCCGGAGCGCAGGCAGCGCTCAACCTCGCGGATCTCGCCGGCCAGGAGATCAGACCCCCGGGATTTCTGCCTGTGGGTTCTGTTGGAAGTACCGCAGATACCCGGCGGCGGAAGACCGGAACGCGTTCAGAGCGTCGAACCGAGCGCTGAGCTCGGGATCGGCGTAGACCTCGGCGTACTCGGACGCGGTCGCCTCGACCAGCTTTTCGCTGACGTGGTCGAGATCTTCGCTCTGCCGCATCGCCTCGCGCACGATCCGGGCATACTCGATCAGCTTGCGCCGGGCTTCGGTGATCATGTCGCGGCCGGCCGGCGCGGGGCCGAAATGGCTGAAGTAGATCGTGGCCGGATCCAGCTCGCGGTAGCGTTCCAAGGCCGACAGCGCCAGATGGAAGTCGAAGTCCGGCGGGGGAGTGGCGGGCCGCAAGATCCCCGCCTCGGGCAGGTACACGCCCATCGAGTCCCCGACGAAGATCGCGTCGGTCTGCGTGTCGTGAAGCGTGATGTGGTGCCGCGCGTGACCGGGCGTATACAGCACGCGGATCTGCCGGCCACCGCCCGCGTCGATCACGTCGCCTTCATCCAGCGCACGCAGGCGATCCTGCGGCACCGGCTTGAGCGGGCCGAACAGCGTGTCGAGCCGGTCGCCGAACACCCGGTAGGCGCTGGCCATCAGCTTGGAGGGATCGGCCATGTGCTTGACGCCCCACTCGTGCACCGCGACCGTCGCCGAGGGGTAGGCGTCCGCGACGTCGCCGCCTGCGCCGGCATGATCGAGGTGGATGTGCGTGCCGACGAACGTGGCCACGTCGGTCCGGCCGATGCCGAGCGAATCCAGGCCCGCGGTCAGGTCCGGCATGACCGTGGCCGGGCCGGTCTCGATCACGACCGGATTCGGCCCTTCGATGACGAACGCGGCGATCAGGCCGTGATGGCCGGCCATCTCGCAGTCGATCGCGATGATGCCGTCGGGATAGCGGACGATAGGTGGTGGGGTCATGACGTGGTTATAGCAGCGGTTACGGGATGCGGCGGCGAAACCTTCTGGTGCCGCGGAAATCTCGTTGCGCGTCACGAGCCTGCGGTCCGGCAGGATCGCGGTGGCGGCGATGACGGCATCGGCGAGTCCGATGCGCTGCGTTCGTCGAATCCGTCCCCCTCGCGGCTAGAGAAGGGACAGGCGCCTGCGGACCAGGGCCCACAGGCCGAGCGCCATGCCGCCGCTGAGGAATCCCTTGGCCATGTCCCTGGGCTTCCACGGCTTGATCCCCATCGACCCCCAGTCGATCCGCATCTTGAGCGGCCCGCCCTGCAGGCCGGCGATCACGGTGGTGTTGCCGCCACCCGGCGGGATGTTGAACTCGGGGATCTCGATCTCGGGGATGTCGATGACGGGCATCTCGGGGAACGGCGGGATGCCCGTGTCGTCGTCGTCGCCACCGCCGAAGTCGGCGTCGCCCGGAACGGCCTTGCTGGCGGTGCGAACCTGGCCGAAGGCGATGCGCAGGGTGCGCATGGTCTGGCCGGACTGAATCGCGCCGGTCCCGCACGCCGCGGGCACGCCGATCGCGCTGGCGGGCGGCGGGAGCGGCGGCAGGTGCTGACCCGCGGGGCCTGCGACGGCACCGCAGCCGCCGTCCACGACCTGGATCAGGCCTTGCAGCGACTGGTTGCCGGCGATCTCGTCGAGCACCTGCGAGGTGACCGCCGTCCGGAACTCCAGCACGAGGCCGCGTGCGACGGCGGCGGCCGAGTAGTCGGAGGGATCCACGTGCGCGGCGTTGTCGCGGTCGGTGCCGACGCGCAACGTCACGCCGAGGTCCTTGACGCCGAGCGCCTTCTCGAGCGAGGCGAACAGCTCGTTGAGCTTCTCCGCCTGTTCGACCTGGCGCACACCACGCGCGTTCGGATCCTGCAGCGCCTCGCGGCCCTGGTCGGCCGACGAGCCTTCGATCGCCGCCACGAAGCCGTCCGGGTTCGGGTTCAGGCACTGCACGCCCTCGTAGGCGGCGCCGGTCTGCGGGTCGTTGGTGAAGGCGACACGGCATGCGCGGTGAACCAGGATCCTCCACGAGGCGAGCGCGCCGTCCTTGGTGCCGTCCGACTCGGTGCGGGCCTCGACACGCATCGAGTCGATGGTGATGCAGTTGGTGCAGCGGCCGTCGGCGGTACGGTTGCCGATGCTGATCCCATTGAGCTCGGCGACCGCGATCGACACGACCTTGGACTCTTCCCGGAACGTTTCGGCGGTGGACGCGACGCTGCCCACCGACAGGATCGCCATCTGCGCCTTCGGGTTGGGCGTGTAGGCCTGCGGGTCGTCGGCGCCGGGGCTCGGCGGGTTCTCCTTCTCTTTGGCTTTGTCGGCTTCGGGGTCGTAGCTGCCGGGCGGAGCTTCCGGGCTGCCGGGCGCGGGAAGCAGCGCGAGGTTCGCGAGATAGGCATGGCCGAATCCGCGCGGGCGGTTGGAGCGCACCGCCTTGGCGCGCGAGACGCCGGCGCCGAACTGGAACAGCTCGTCGTTGCCGAGCGATCCGCGGTGAAGCGCGAACTCTTGCTCGGGGTCGCCGCCGGGCTGGGTGGCCGTCGTCTCGGTCGGAACCTTGTTGCCGGTGGTGGTGCCGTGCAGCCCGTCAACGGTCCCGAAGGTGGTCAGCCACGCAGTGGCCGACGCCTGCGACGGCAGCGCGACCTCGCTGGTCGAGCGCCCCACGGCCGGCTCGGCCGACACGAGATAGGTCTGGTGGTCGATGAGGCCGCGAATCGGCGAGGCATCGGCGAGCGTGTGATAGGCGGCGAGCGCGGGCTCGGTGATCTCCTCGTCGCCGGCGGCGTTGGATGCCGCGGTGTTCGGCGACGCGATGAACGACCACGTGAACAGGCCGAGCATCGCGAGCGCGACCCAGCGCCACAAGCGGCGGCGCTGCTCCGTGGTGCGCCTCGTCATCACGCCCATCCCGCGCTCCTATCCTTCCTTCGTCGTCGTCGCGGACTTCTTCGCTGCGGCGCTTCGCGTCCCTGACGCCGCCGTCTTCTTAGCGGGGGCCTTCTTTTTGGCCGGCGCCTTCTTTTTGGCGGGCGCCTTCTCGGCCGCGGCCTTCGTCTTGGCAGCGGTCTTCTTGGCCGGACTCTTCTTCCTGGGCCCGCTCGTCACCTTCGTGGCCGGTATGCGCTCGGATTCCACCGCGCGCAGGAAGCGCTGTTCGGGTTCGTCCCGATCCGTCACCACGGAAGGCGCGGGCAGGGGCTCCGCGGCGCGTGCAGGTTCCGTGGCGGACGCGGGTTCGGCGGCCGGCGCGGGCGCGTGACCGCCCAGGTACGAGGAGCGAACGATCTCGCTGTCGCGGGCGAGGTCCTCGGCGGTGCCCGACAGCGCGACCCCGCCCTTTTCGAGCACGTACGCGCGGTCGGCCACCTGCAAGGCGAGATTGACGTACTGCTCGACCAGCAGCACGGTCGTGCCGGCCTCGTTGATCTCCTTGAGCCGCTCGAACAGCATCTGCACGATCACGGGCGCCAGGCCCAGCGATAGCTCGTCGATCATCAGCAGACGCGGTCCCGGCAGCAGCGCACGAGCCAGCGCGAGCATCTGCTGCTCGCCGCCCGACATCGTCCCGGCCGCCTGCTGCATGCGCTCACCGAGGCGCGGGAACAGCTCGACCATCTGCTCAACGCCGTGGTTGAACGCCTTGCGGTCGCTGCGCTTGGTGTAGAAGCCCATCTGCAGGTTCTCGAAGACGGTCAGCGTCGGGAAGATGCCGCGGCCTTCGGGCAGGTGCGACACCCCGAGGCCGACGACCTTCTCGGGCGGCAGCGTGTCGATGCGCTGGCCGTCCAACGTGATATGACCGACAACGGGCTTGAGCAGGCCTGAGATGGCACGCAGCGTCGTGGTCTTGCCGGCGCCGTTCGCGCCGACGAGCGCGACGAGCTCGCCCGGGTAGATCTCGAGCGAGACGCCGCGGAGCGCCTGCACGTGCCCGTAGTAGACGTCAATGCCTTCGACGCGAAGAATCGGATCGGCGGCCAGGTCGCGCGCGGTGCTAGCCAACGGTGACCCCCTCTCCGCCCAGGTACGCGGCGATCACGTCCGGGTTCTGCTGAATCTCGCTCGGCACGCCTTCCGCCAGGTTCTTGCCGAACTCCAGCACGTAGACGTAGTCCGAGACGTTCATAACCAGCCGCATGTCGTGCTCGATCAACAGGATCGTGGGACCCATCTCGTCGCGGATCCGCATCAGATGCTCGCTGAACGCGTCGGTTTCGCTGACATCCAAGCCCGATGCGGGCTCATCCAGCAGCAGCAGCTGCGGCGAGGCGACCAAGGCCCGGGCCAGCTCGACCAGCCGCAGGATGCCGAACGGCATACCGGCGACCCGTTCGTCGGCCAGATGGTCGATGCCCAGCAGTGCGAGGATCTCGCGGCAGCGTTCGCTCAGCCGCGCGTCTTCGTTGCGGCTGCGCGGCAGCATGAACACGTTCGACGTGACGCCCGCGGTGTTCTGCAGATGCGTGCCGACCATGATGTTTTCGAACACGGTGAGTCGCGGGAACAGGCGCATGATCTGGAAGGTGCGCGACATGCCCATCGCGGCGCGTTCATGCGTCGGCATGTCCGTGATGTCCTTGCCGGCGAAATGGATGCGGCCTTCGTCGGGGACCAGCAGACCGTTGAGCGTGTTGAAATGCGTGGTCTTGCCGGCGCCGTTCGGCCCGATCAAACCGGTGATCTCGCCGCGGCGAACCTCCAGGCTGACCTTGTCGTTGGCCACCACGCCGCCGAAGCGGATCGTAACGTCCTCGGCGCGCAGCAACGCGGGCGAGTCCAGACGGTGCGCTCGCTCGCCACGCGCGGCGACGCGTTCGGCAAGCCGCGCGGCCGCCTCGGGATCGGCCAGCGTGATGGTGGTCGCGGACTCGTGGAGCGCCGCCGCCTGCGACGCCGCCGGCCCGGGATTCTTGCGGGCCTGGCGCATCTTCTTGCGCAGATGCCGCTTGGCTATGTCCTCTTTCATCTTCTCTTTCGTCGCGGCCAGACCACCCGGGTTCGTGATCAGCTGCACGATCAGCAGCGCGGCCGCCAGGATCGGCAGCGCGCCCTTCTGCGCCAGCGAGGGCACGATCTGCGGGAAGCCGTAGTCCTGCAGGAAGATGAAGATCGATGCGATCGCGACCGCACCGGCCAGCGAGCCGATGCCGCCCAGGACCGCCAGCGCAAGGAACGTGATCGAGAACGGGAACAGGTACTGCAGCGGCGTGGCCGAGCCGACGGTGTTGAGCTTGAGCGAGCCGGCGACGCCGATCACGAAGCCGCTGACCGCGAAGGCGAGCAGCTTGTAGCGGGTCACGTTGATGCCCATCGAGCGGGCCGCGATCTCGCTGCCCCGGATCGCAAACCATGCGCGTCCGGTCTTGGAGTCGCGCATGTTGGCGACCAGCAGCATCAGCAGCGCCGCGATGCCCCAGGCGAAGTAGTAGAAGAGCCGCTCGTTCGACAGCGAGTAGGTCGCGATCTTGGGCGTGGGGATGGTCACGCCGTTGAAACCGCCCGAGAACCAATGCATCTGCAGAAGGCTCTCTTCGAGCATCCATTGGAACGCGAGCGTCGCGATGGCCAGGTACAGGCCCTTGATCCGCAGCGCGGGAAGGCCGATCAGCACCGCGGTCCCGGCCGAGGCGAGCCCGGCGATCGGAACGTGGAACGGAAAGTCGATGCCGAGATGCATGGTGATCTGCGCTGCGCTGAACGCGCCCACGCCCATGATCGCCGCCTGGGCGAGCGAAATCTGTCCGACCCAGCCGGTCAAAACGACCAGCGACACCAGCGCGAGCGACTGGATCGCGGCCGCGACCGCCATCGACGACCACGGCTGCGCCGGCAGAACCCACGGCCAGATCACCAAGAACAGCAGGCCGACCGTGCGCAGGCGGGGCACGCGGACCAGCAGCGAGCGCTTCTCGGCGGGAGCGCGGACGGCGATCGCCATCAGATCTCCTCTTCCTTGGCGGCCGAGCCGAACAGCTGCTGCCAGCGCACGACCAGGAAGACGACCACGAGCGCGAAGATCGCGATCTGCTGCACGCCGATGACGTGATCGTGCAGCCGCCAGGCGCCGAGCTCGACACCGGGCAGCACCGACCACAGCACGCCCAGCACCATCGCGCCGCCGAAGGCGAGCTCGATCGAGACCAGGCCGCCGAAGAGTGCCGCCGCCAGCGCGGGGATCGACTGAAACACCATGCCGAGCGGCGTGAGCCCGACCTGGGGCGCGACCAGGATGCCGGCGATCGCGCCCAGCACGGAGCCGATGATCCAGGTGAGGCTGGAGACCCGGTCCACGGGCACGCCCATCAGCAGGGCGGCGCGGCGGTCGTCGCTGACCGCGCGCATCGCGACGCCCAGCGTCGTCGCGCGGAACAGGTAGATGACCACGCCGACGATTGCCATCGTGATGAAGAAGGTCAGGATCTGGTCGACACCGAGCGCGATGCCCCAGAAGCGGATGGCGCCGGTCGGCAGCAGGTTCGGCGCCGGCTGGCGGTCCACGGTCCAGACCATCGAGGCGACCTCGGTGGTCAGCGACAGGATGCCGATGGTCATGATGACCGACACCAGCGTGGGCCGGTCGCGAAGCGGCCGCAGCAGGATCCGCTCGATGATCCAGCCGATCGCGGCGGCGAACAGGATGGTCAGCACGACCGCGATGGGGAGCGGGATGCCCCATCGCTCGTCGTTGGCCATCTGGAACAGCATGTAGGCCGAGATCATGCTGATCCCGCCGACGGCCAGGTTGAGCACGCGCGAGGCCCGGTAGATCATCACGACGCTGGTCGCGAGCAACGCCCAGATCACCCCGATCGGAAGGCCCAGGATGATGTTCTGGATATAGAACTTCACAGGGGTCCTTTCCTATCGCCCGGGCGTCGGGTCTTTGTAGAACGGATCGCTCGAGCTCGCCGGGATCACGTTCCAGCACCCGATCGAGCGCGTGCAGCCCGCCGTGCCCTTGGGCACCGCCTGCACCACCAGGCCGTAGGTGTTGCCGTAGTGGCCCGGCCCCTCGCCGAGCGGCCGGAAGGTCAGCGGGTTGGTCAGACCGGCCGGCGCGTGGTTCGTCAGCGAATTCGCCGCCTGGATGACCCGCTCCCGCGTCACGCAGCTTCCGACCTTCTCCAGCACGTCGATCGCGAGCGCAGCGCCCGTGTAGCCACCCTGCAGATACGGGTTGTTGAGGTCCACGTCGGCGAAGTACTTGCGCACGACCTGCACGTACTTCTTGACCGCGGGCTGGTTGGCGAACTGGCCGACCGGCGGGAAGAACGCGGTGCCGGCGGTCATGCCGGTCTTGACCGCGTACGGCGCGTCGCGCAGCACCAGGTCCAAGAACAGGGGAGCGGCGCCGCCCCAGCCCTTCTTGGGGCGGAAGCCGAGACGCTCGGCCGCCTGCATCGCCTTGATCGCGTTCGTCGGGTCGATCGCCAGCACGATCTGGTCGGGACGCCCGTCGGCGACGCCGTTCTTGCGGGCCTGGTTCTGAACGTCGTTCCAGACGGACTCGAACGACGGCTCCGAGATGCTGATCCGGCGGTCGGCGACGATCGACTTTTCGTTGAGGCCCTGGAAGCCTCGCTTGGCGGCCTCGAAGATCGCTTCACGCGCCTCGTATCCGGCCAGCAGGTCCAGCCACACGATGGCGAAGGTCTTGGCCTGAAGCCGCTGGGTCGCGTCGATCAGGCCGATGCGCGCGGCGCTGCGGGTCGAGGTCCCGACCGGCCACTGCATGTGCGCCTTGAACTGGGTCTCGATCAGCCCGGACGTTCCCAGCACCGGGACCTTCTTCTGATCGAGGTAGCCGGTGGCCGCGTCCAGGCCGTTCGAGGACGGGACCGACACCAGCATGAAGACCTTGTCCTGCTCGACGAGCTGCTTGATCTTGGACTTGCCGCGCTGGGCGTCCCACCCGTCGTCGTAGAACTTGAACTCGACCTTGCGGCCGTGCACGCCGCCGGTGGCGTTGATCTCGTTGAGGTAGGCCTGCACGCCCTTGAGGATCGGGCCCGAGATGTTGGAGACCGGGCCGGAGATCGCGAAAGTGGATCCGAGCTTGATCGAGTTGCCGGTCACGCCGACGTCGGTGGCCTTGCCCTTGCAGGAGTCGTCGGCCACGATCGGGCCGCCTCCGCCGCCTCCGCCGCCGACGGATCCGCCGCCGACCTTGGTGCCGCCGACCACGGTGCCCTGACCGGGATCGCCGGCCCCGGTCTGGACGACGCCGGGAACACCTTCGCCGCCCCCTTGACCTTCCAGGACGATGCGCGGTCCCTGGATCGTGCACGCGGTTCCGATCAACCCCAGGACGACGCTCAGCACGATCCTGCGGTCGATGCGTCCGGCACGCCTCATCTCGTTGCCTCCCTCTCGCCACTTCCGGCCCCGCCGCGATCTTCGGGGGGATCGGCGGCGGCCGGACGAGGTTCGCTGGCGCGAATCACCCAACTCGTCGGGGTCAAATTCTATGGAAGCGGCATCGAATCCTTTAAGGGTGGCCACTCGGTGTGTTCGCTTGCCTATCGATCCTGGCATGGACTAAGCACCGCAACAAGGGAATCTTCCCGGAAAAATCGCGAACTATACGCGAAGGGACCGGATGACGATTCCGGTTCGGGGCTTGGGGATGAAGAACGTGGATTTGGGAGGCATCGAGTCCTTCGCCTCGGCGATCTCGCGGACCGCTGCTGTGGGGGTGCGGGCGAGCAGCACGGCAAAGGTGGCCTCGCCGGTCTGGACGGCCTCCTCGGCCTCCGCCGGGTGGTGCACGTATGTCGCAGCCGCGCCCCCGAGGATTTGCTCGAACACGAGCGAGTGCAGGACCGCGACGTCGAGGTCTCGCCACGCGTCGCTATGGTCGCCTTCCGTTGCCTGAGCGGCGACCTTTTCGTCACGAAGTGTCACGATCCAGGACGATTTCGGGCCAAGCAGGGCATAGGAGCGGCCCTCGGCGCGGCGTCGATTCACCAGCAGTGCGAGTTCGTCGGGATCGGCGGCCGGGACCTCCTCAACCTCGAAATGCTCGGACAGCTTGTCCAGCGCATCCTCGACGGCCAGGTCATGGACGACCCGGTGGATCGGCAGCAGCGCCGGGCCGTCCCTCTCGGCGTCCACGAGGTAGAGCAGCATCCGGTCCCACGGGCCGGGGCCGTCGTCGGCTCTGCGCTCCTCCTTATAGGCCTCGGCGGTGCGGTAGCGGTGGTGGCCGTCGGCGATCACGGTCTTGGCGCCCGCCAAAGCGGCCGCGACCGCCTTGATGCGCTCTTGGTCGCTGATCCGCCACGCTCTGTGGTCAACGCCGCCTTCGTCGGTGAACGCCGCATAGGGCTCCTCAGCCATGGTGGCTTCGATGACCCGGCGGGCAGCGTCGTCCCGGGACCAGTACAAGCAAAAGACGGGGGACAGGTTCGCCTCGGTCGTTCGGATCACGGCCAGGCGATCGTCGACCACCGGGCCCATCACCCGCTCGTGGGGCATGACTTCGTCGGAGATCTCGACCGCGGCCAGCAGGCCGACCTGGCTTCGCCGCTCGCCGTCGACCTCGAAGCGCTCCTCGTAGAGGTAGAGCGAGGGCGCGTCGTCGCGGACCAGGACTCCCTCGTCGATCCACGCATCCAGCAGCCGGCGGGCCTCGATGTACTTCCGGTCGTCCGATACGCCCAGCGGACCGAGGATCAAGCGGACGACGTTGTGCGGGCTGGCCGCCTCGAGCGCGGCCCGCTCGCGCGGGGAGATCACGTCGTAGGGTGGGGACGTGACGGCGGCCGGCTCCACGCCGGGCGCGTACCGAAAGCCTTGGAAAGCAGCGACGTCGGGCATCGCCGGGTGTATAGCATCCTGCGGGGCACCCGGGCGAACCGCCCGAACGAACGCCCGAACGAACGCCCGAACCAACGCCCGAACCAACGCCCGAACCAACGAACGAACCAACGAACGAAGGAGCGAGGACGAATGGAAGAGACCGCGTACGGGCTGTTTCAGCGCGGCGCGGCCCTCCTGTCCGAAGGAATGGTCCGCGAGGCCGCCGAATCGCTCGAACGGGCCCGCGAGATGGAGCCCGACAAGGCTTCGATCCGCGAGGCCTTGGCGCGGGCCTATTACGCGCAGGGCCGCACCACCGACGCGCGCGCCGAGTTCAGCGCCGCGGCCTGCATCGACCCGAGTAACGACTACGCCCACTTCGGCCTGGCGCTGTGCCTCGAGCGGGAGAACCGCCTCGACGAGGCGCGCGGCCACGCCAGGCTCGCGGTCGCGATGAAGCCCGAGAACGAGGACTACCGGCGCGCCTTGGACCGGATCGAGCGGAGCGGGGCGTCGTGATCCTCGCGC
>DATLFO010000045.1:0-5557 GCA_035541035.1 Actinomycetota bacterium | reverse complement strand
CATCGACGGCCGCATGCTGATGGGCTCGGGCGGCGCGAACGACGTCGCGACCGCGGCGACGTGCAGCATCGTGACCGCCGCGCAGGAACGCGACCGGTTCGTGGACAAAGTCGAATACATCACCTCGCCGGGCGATCGCGTCGTCGCGATGGCGACCACGCACGGCATCTACCGCAAGGACCAAGGCGAGTTCGTCCTGACCGCCGTGCACGACGAGGACCTCGAAGCCGGCGTGAAGGCCGCGGTCGCGAAGTGCGGCTGGGATCTGCGCGTCGCACCGACCGTCGAGAAGATCCCCCCGCCGACCCCGTCGGAGATTCGCACGCTGCGACTGCTGGATCCCAACGGCTACTTCCGCCGCCGATGAGCGGCGGCGTCGATCCGGCCGCCGCGCTCGGGCGGGTGCTCGCGGGCGATCGCAACGGATTCGAGGATCTCTACCGCGTCTACGCGGGACCGCTGCTGTCGTTTCTGGCGACACAGGTGAGACGGACCGAGGATGCCGAGGACCTGGTCGGCCAGGTGTTCCTGGAAGCGATGCGAGGCATCGATCGGTTCGAAGGCGACGCCGCCGCCTTCCGCGCCTGGCTGTTCCGCATCGGCCGCGACCGCGCCACCGACCTCGGCCGCCGCCAGAGCCGCCGCCCCGAAGAGCCGCTCGAGGCCGCCGGCGACGCGCCCGCCGAGCAGGGAACCGAAGAGCAGGCCCTGGCCGCGCTGGAGCGCCGGCGCGTCTGGGAGGCCGTCGCCGCGCTTCCCGACGCGCAACGCGAGGTGATCGCGCTCCGCCTCGGCTCGGGCCTGTCTTCGGGCGAGATCGCCGAGGTCGTCGGAAAGGACGTCAACGCGATCAAGGCGCTGCAGCATCGCGCGCTCGGCAACCTCGCCAAGACGCTCGGCAAGCAAATGCCGCAAATACCGCCGACATCCGGTCCGAGCCCGTACCCGCCGGCCGTCCCCCGTCGCTTGGAAGGGTGAGATGACCGACCGAGAGGGTTTCCACGACCGCGACACCGACGCGCTGGACCGTGCGCTGGACGCGGTCGTCGCGGGCGACGAGGCGCTGCTGCCGGAGGCTTCCATGATTCGCGCGGCGCTGCGCCGCGAGGTGCCGGACGCGGTCGCCCGGGACCATCTGGCTGCGATCCGCTCGGCCGCGGACCCGCAGCTCGCCTCGCCCGAACGCAGCCCTGAGCCCGACACGACCAAGCTGTCCTCCCCCGAGCGGTACCCTGACGCGCAGCGGCGCCCCGCCGCCGACATCGTCCCCATCGACGATGTGAGGAAGCGGCGAGTCGGCCGTGGCCGCCGCCGCGGGGCGGTCGCGGTGCTGGCCGCCGCGATGCTGCTGACTTTCGGAAGCGGCAGCGCGCTGGCCGCCGCCGCCGGGACCAAGCCGGGCGATGCCCTCTACGGCGTCAAGCGCGCCTCCGAGCGGATCGCGCTGGCGATGCGGCTGTCGCCCGAATCCAAGGCCGCGCTGCACCTGCAGCTGGCAGAGCGGCGCATCGACGAGATCGACGCGCTGGCCGCCGAAGGACAAGACGTCACCGACCTGGCAGCCGACTTCGCCGCCTCCCTCGAGGCCGCCGGCGAGGGCGCCTCGAGCGAAGCGCTGGGGCGGATCCTGGAACGCACCCGCGCTCACATCGCGCACCTGAACGAGATCTTGAACCAGGTGCCCGAGCAGGCCCAGCAAGGCCTGGAGCGCGCCATCGACAACGCCGAGCGGCAGCAGCAGCGCACCGAGGAGCGCCGCCAGCAGACCCAAGACCGCGGCAAGCCCGACGCGCCCGGCCGCAGCGGCGACGCGCCCGGCAAGAAAAACAGGGGCAGATAGCCGCCGATCGAACCTCCCAACGGTCCCCGGCCACCCCTGGGGGCCGTTTTCCTG
This sequence comes from Actinomycetota bacterium, assembly GCA_035541035.1. Taxonomy (GTDB): domain Bacteria; phylum Actinomycetota; class AC-67; order AC-67; family AC-67; genus DASWHR01. The sequence goes on along the minus strand of DATLFO010000045.1, from coordinate 3,663 downwards.
TTCGCGTGCCCCACCCGGTACCCTTACGCCCGCTATGAGCCTCGTTCTCGCGCTCGACGTCGGGACTTCCGGCGGCCGGGCGCTCATCGCCGACTCGGGGGGAAAGCGGATCGGATCCGCGGAACGCCGCTGGCGCTACCGCACGGATCCGGACGGTTTTCCCGTTCTGGACACGGGCAGCGTCTGGGCCTCGCTGGCCAGCGCCACCCGCGAAGCCGTGCGCTCGTCGCTGGCCCGGCCCGAGGCGATCGCCGTCATCGGCATCACCGCGCAGCGCAACGGCGTCGCGCTGCTGGACTCCAAAGGCCAGATCCTCTACGCCGGACCCGACAGCGACGGGCGCGCCGCCAACGAAGGCATCGCCCTGGAGCGCGAGCACGGCGACCTGATCTACGAGACCACCGGCCGGCTGCCCGCCTTCAAATATCTGCCCGCGCGGCTCGCTTGGTTCCGCGGCAACAAGCCCGAGATCGCCAACCGAACCGCGCACGCGCTGTCGTTCGGCGACTGGATCGCGTTTCGCCTGACCGGCGAGATCGCGACCGATCCGACGATGGCCGCCGAGACGATGTGCTTCGACGTGCGGCGCGAGATGTGGTCGCAGACGCTCTGCGACGCGCTGGACGTTCCGTCACGGTTCTTGCCGCGCGTGATGACCGAGCCGCTGGGCCGGCTGCCCGAAGACGTGGCGCGCGAGTTCGGCCTGCACCCCGGCACGCCCGTCGTGCGCGCGGGCGCGGACACGCAATGCGCGGCGCTGGCGATGGGCGTGATCGAGCCCGGCGACGTCGCGATCAACGCCGGCACGATGATGCCGGTCACCCAGGTCCAAGGCGAGGCGATCATCGACGCGCAGCGCCGTCTGGTGACCTCGCCGCACGTTGTGCCCGGACGCTCGATCCTGGAAGTCAACTGCGGCGAAGCGGGTGCGCTGGTGGACTGGCTGCTCGGCTTGATCGGCGAGGCCGGCAACCATCTGTGGCTCGAGCAGTCGGCCGGCGAGAGCGACCCCGGCAGCCGCGGCGTGGCGATCGTGGATCCGGGTCCGATCAACGTCGGCGACTATCCGGTGATGCGCAGCGGCGGCCTGGCGTTTCCGATCCCGGTCTCGGCGCTCAACCCCGGACGCGAAGATCTGTCCCGCGCGGTGCTGGAAGGCGTTGCGTACGCGGCGCGCGCCGGCATCGAATGGCTGCAAGAGGTCTCGGGCCGCGATGCCGGCCTGGTCAGCGTCTGCGGCGGCCTGTCGCGCAGCCCCACGTTCGTGCGGGTGCTCGCGGGAGTGCTGGGCCGCGAGGTGCGGCGCGCGCGCGAGCCGCATGCCAGCGCGCTGGGCGCCGCGATCGTCGCCGCGACCGCGGCGGGGCTGCATCCGACCGTCGCCGCGGCCGCGGCGAAGATGTCCGATCAGGGCGAGCTGGTGCGTCCCGATCCGAACTGGCTCGCGCTCTACGACGGGCTGTATCAATCGTGGACGGGATTGCGGGCGCGGTACGAGGAGACGATGATGAGCGTCTCCGACCTGCGCGACTCGTGACCGTCCGGATCGTCACCGACTCGGCCGCGACCATCCCGGCCGCCGCCGCCGCAGAACACGACATCGACATCGTGCCGATGTATTTGAAGTTCGGCGACGAGACCTACCGCGACGGGGTGGACATTCCGCCGGGCTACTTCTACGAGCGGCTGCAAACCGAAACCGTGCCCGTCTCCACCGCGGGCGCGAGCGTCGGCGACTTCCACGATGCGTTTGCCGCGGCGCTCAAGAAAGCCGATGCGGTCGTGTGCGTCACCGTCGCCTCGTTCGTGAGCGTCACCCATACATCGGCCACGATCGCCGCGCGCGACTTCGGCGGCCGCGTGATCGTGGTGGATTCGGCCAGCGCGTCGATGGGGGAGGGTTTCATCGCGCTGGAAGCCGCCCGTGCCGCGCGGTCTGGCGCGGATGCCGATGCGGTCGCTGCGCGCGCCCGCGACGTCTCGTCCCGCACGCAGGTCGTGGCGACGATCAACACGTTCGAATATCTGAAGCGAAGCGGCCGCGTCCACGCGCTGATGGCCTACGCGGGAACCGCGCTGGGCATCAAGCCCGTCTTCGCGTTCCGCGGCGGAAAAGTCGAGCAGCTCGGCCGGCCGCGTTCGCGCGGGAAGGCCGTGGACAAGGTCGCCGACGAGGCGCGCACCGCGGCCGCGCAGGGCCCGCTGCATCTGGCCGTGTGCCATGCGGCTGCGCCCGACGAAGCCGCCGCGCTGCTGGATCGATTGACCGCCGAGCTGAATCCCGCCGAGGCGCACCTGGCCGAGTTCACGCCGCTGATGGGCGCGCATACCGGTCCCGGCTTGCTGGGCGCGGCGTTCTGGAGCTGAGCGGACGCTACCGCGTCGCTTCGGGCTCGGGCTCGAGCTCATCAACGGGTGTCGCGTAGTGATGCGCGATGCCGGGGTCGTCGGGGGGGCGGTCCAGGTACACCACGACGCGGCAGCCGGGATCGCCGACGGCGATGCGCTCTTCCAGCACGACGGATGCTTCCTTTTCGCTGTTGCGCGCGGCGATGCCGCCGAACACCGATGACGTCATGCGGCACAGCGCCGGCGCGCGGGTCACCACGGATCCGAACGGGCAGGCGGTGTTGCCGAGCACGATGCGCCCTTCGGTTGCTTCTATGACGTAGAAGCCGCCGTCGATCGCGTGCTTGAGACGGACGTAGCAGTCGGCCATCTGGCCGGGTGTCATGCGCCCGGCGATGTCTTTCGCGGCGCGGTACTCGTCTTCCATCCGGCCGCCGACGTCGGCGGCCACCTGCGCGACGGCCGCTTCGGCCGCGGCCGGTCCGTGATCGGCTTCGATCGCCTGCGCCAGCTGCACGACCAGCGCGCGCAGGAAGGATTCCTTGCCGAATCCGCCGCCGGGCTGCGCCTCGTCCGGATGGGGCAACGCGCCGCTGCGCCGGCGCGGCGGATCGTAGGTGTCGGAGCTTTGCCGCGTGACCGGCAGGACCGCTTCGACGCGCGTGCCGCCTGCGCGCCGCGAGGCGGCGTCGAGCTCGTCCACCATGTGGCTGACGATGTAGAGACCGCGGCCGCCTTCGGCCAGCGGATCGTCGGGCAGTTTGGGATCGAACACGAATCCGGGACCCAGATCGTAGACGCTCAGAACCGGGCGGGGGGTGGTCCACACGATCGAGACCCAGGCAGGGCCGGCGGCGTGCCGGACCGCGTTGCTCAGCAGCTCGGAGACGACGACGTCGGCGTCGAACAGCCGGCCGGGATCGTCGGCGTGGCGGCGCACGTACCGGCCGATCTCGGCCTTGACTTCTTCCACGGCTTCACGCCGCGTAGTGTCAACGAACCAATCCAAGGAGCCCCCTGGGAGTGAGTCTCGCCGTCCGTTCCAGTCTACCCAGGAGGCTCCGATGCGAAAGATCGGGCGGACTATTTGATTCCGATCGATACGGATGGGATTGGTGAGCGCGGCCTCGCCGTCGCCGCCTGCCCGCTCGCGCAGCATTCCTGCCAGAACGTCCCTCGTGGTGCTTCTGGGCAACCGGCCGGATCCAGATCGACGGCCCGCAGCGCTTGGTGGTCTCGGTGGGTCCGCCGGTTCGACTTGGACGCCGCTCGTCGTTGCCTCGCCTGCGGGAACGCTCGCTGCCGGCTAGTTCG
>DATLFO010000044.1:0-7543 GCA_035541035.1 Actinomycetota bacterium | reverse complement strand
GTCTGGGACTCGGCGGGTGAGGCGCGACAGGCGGCCGACGCGCTCACCGACTGGATGCGCCCACGCTTCCGTGGAGAGGGCCGCAGCTATCGCGACGGCTCGGTCGCGGGCTGGCAGGCTCCTCGAGGAGCGGCGGAGGTGCTGCGCGACGGCGCGCGGGTCGTGTTGGTGGTAGGGCCGGACCGGGAGTCGGTCTCGAAGGCCCGCCGCGCCTTCTGATCAGCGATCGGTGCGCGTGCCGCCGCCGGGCTCCTGCTCGCCCGGCGGCTCGGGTTCGCGCACCGGCTCGGGTTCGCGCACCGGCTCGGGTGTCGCGCCGGGCTCCGGTTCCGACGCGACCGGACCTCCGGTGTCCAGGCCGGTGGGGGACTCGGGAAGCGAGGCCGCGGTCGCGGCCACGGCGGCCGGCTCGGCAACGCCCTCGGCCGCCGGTTCCCCCGGCGGCGTGTACATCCACGTGTCCGGCTCGCCGCGGCGTGCCAAGCGCAACAGGTAGATCGAGCCGGCCACGATGAGCAGGATCGAGAACCACTGGGTGCCGTGAAGCTGCACGGGGCCAATGCCGTAGTACTGGGCGTCGCGGGCGAAGTCGGTGACCAGACGCGCGCCGCCGTACCAGGTCACCATGAAGGCGAAGAGCCATCCGGCCGGCCGTGGCTTTCGGGCGAGAAGCATCACGACGGGCAGCAGAATGAGCACGTTCACCAGATCGTAGAGAGCGGTCTGGTGGCAGCCGCTGGTGAAGCACGCGACGAAATCCCCCTCGCTCGAGAACGAGTGCGCCACGTAGGCGCCCGGGTTCGGCGGCACTTCGTACGGGAAGAAGCGCATCGCGAACGGCAGGGTGGAGGCGCCGCCCAGGTGGTCGCCGACGATGATGTCGCCGATGCGGCCGAAGATCAGGCCGAGCGGAAACGCCGCGGCCGTGAGGTCGAGGATCGTGCGCATCGGATAGCCGTGCTTGCGGATGTAGGGGATCGCGGCGACGATGCCGCCGACCGCGCCGCCGTAGAAGACGATCCCGCCCTGCCAGACCTTGAGGATGTCGAGCGGGCTTCGGCCCGCTCCGAAGAACTCGTCCAGGTGTCCGGCTACGTAGAAGAGCCGCGCGCCGATGATGACGCCGAAAACGGCGCGCATCAGCATGTTCCAGACCTCGTCCGCCGGCAGCCCGCGTTTGGCGGCGTAGCGAACCATCAACATGCCGCCGAGCAGATAGCCGACGGCGATCCCGACTCCGTGCGGCGAGAGGCCGCCGATCCGCGGATAGGCGTGGAAGTCGATGACCCCGAGCATCGGCGCGAATCCTACCGGCGAGCCGCGTCCACCTGCACGAGCTGGGCCTCGAGCACGACCCGCTGGATTTCCGGCGCCTCCGACACCAGCTCCTTCGGGACGAACAGCTGAACGAAGGCGTCGCGGAAGAACCAGACGGAGAGCGCGCCTTCGGGCGCCTCGGTCGTGTAGACCACGACGCCGCCCGCGACGCGGTAGCGGAAGGGGTGCTGCGAGGGGTCGATCCCGAACCCCGAGGCGGCTCCGGTCAGGACGCCGGCACGAAACTGCGAGGAGGCCAGGTTGGCCTCGGCCTTCATCGTGGCGGCCAGCAGCGACGACGCCGAGGCGCGCAGCGGGATCGAGGCGGCCTCAATGCGCTCGACCGCCAGCGACCGAGCCCGGTACTCCTGCGTCAGCGTCGAGGCGAGGCCCGGTTCGTCACGAATGGTGTAGCCCGCGATGCTTCTGGGGATGACCGGGTCGGGCGCGGCAAGCAGCTCGGCCCCCGCTTCGGGCGTCCGTTCACCCGTGATGAGCTCGACCGCAAGGACGGCGGCGAAGATCACCAGCAGAGCGCCCAGCACGAGCAGCATGCGCGTCACGGGCCTGACGCGGCCGGCCGTTTCGTCGGGGCGAGGACCGTCCATCGCCCGATCGTACCCGGCAGCGGCTGCGCACGCGGTACAGTGGCGCTCCTATGGATCGTCGCATCTACGGGCTCGAGAACGAATACGGGGTCACCTGCACGTTCCGCGGACAGCGACGCCTGTCGCCCGACGAGGTTGCCCGGTACCTGTTCCGCCGGGTCGTGTCCTGGGGCCGCTCGTCGAACGTGTTCCTCGAAAACGGCGCGCGGCTGTACCTGGACGTCGGATCCCATCCCGAGTACGCCACGCCCGAATGCGACGACATCGTCGAGCTGGTCGCGCACGACAAGGCCGGCGAGCGAATCCTGGAAGGGCTGCTCGCCGCCGCGGAGCGCCGCCTGCACGACGAGGGGATCTCGGGCGACATCTACCTGTTCAAGAACAACACCGACTCGGCGGGCAACTCCTACGGGTGCCACGAGAACTATCTCGTCTCGCGCTACGGCGAGTTCCAGAAGCTCGCCGACATCCTGATTCCGTTCCTGGTGACGCGCCAGATCTACGCGGGCGCGGGCAAGGTGCTCCAGACGCCGCGCGGTCCGCTGTTCTGCCTCGCGCAGCGCGCCGAGCACATCTGGGAAGGCGTCTCGAGCGCCACGACCCGCTCACGGCCGATCATCAACACGCGCGACGAGCCGCACGCCGACGCGGAGCGCTACCGCCGGCTCCACGTGATCGTCGGCGACTCGAACATGAGCGAGTACGCGACGCTGATGAAGGTCGGCACCACCGATCTGGTCTTGCGCATGGTCGAGGAAGGCACGGTCATGCGCGACCTCACCCTCGAGAACCCCATCCGCGCGATCCGCGAGATCAGCCACGACATCGGCTGCACGCGTCGCGTCAAGCTCGCCAGCGGACGCGAGATGAGCGCGCTCGAGATTCAGCACGAGTATTTCGACCGCGCCAAGAAGTTCGTCGAGCGCCGCGGCATCGACGGATTCGCGACGCGCGTGCTCGGCATGTGGGAGGAAGCGCTGACCGCGCTCGCCGCCGGCGATCTCGCCGCGCTCGACGGAAAGCTCGACTGGGTCACGAAGCATCGCCTCGTCGAGGCGTATCGCAAGAAGCACAACGTCTCGCTCGCGCATCCGCGCGTCGCGCTGCTCGATCTCGCCTACCACGACGTCAACCGCGAACGCGGTCTGTACTACCTGCTCGAGCGCAAGGGCAAGATGGTCCGCACCGTGGACGAGGCCACCATCGCCGAGGCGATGAAGGAGCCGCCGCAAACCACGCGCGCGCGGCTGCGCGGCGAGTTCATCAAGACCGCCAAAGAGCGCCGCCGCGACTTCACCGTCGACTGGGTGCACCTCAAGCTCAACGACCAGGCGCAGCGGACCGTGCTGTGCAAGGACCCGTTCAAGGCCCACGACGAACGGGTCGAGAAGCTGATCGCCTCGATGTAGCGGGGCTACTGCTCGCCGGCGGCCATGCGCGCGGCGAGCACGCCGGCCGCAGCCGCGGTCCGGAAGTACTCGGGCTCCTCGTCGAAGGAGCGGCCCATCGTGCGCATCGGAACCGGCGCGTCCCGCAAGGCCTGCTCCGCCGGCCCGAGATCGATCTCGCGGATGCGATGCCGGCGCGCCAGCGGCGCGAGCGCGCCGCGCACGGCCGCACCGGTTTCGCCGCCGTAGGGCGGAAGCGCCACGATCGCGCTCGCGAACGCGGCGTCGCCGAGCGCGGTGATCGTGTGGTGGGACACTCCGCGATGCCGGTCCCGCGGATCGCCGAACCCGATGCGAGGCACCGCGACCGGCGAGCCCCCGAGCGCGGCGACGGCGTTGACCACCTCGGCCACCTCCATTCCGGCGAACCCGTAACGAGAGCCGGTGCCGAGATTGCCCGGCCCCATCGCCACGATGATCATCTGCGCGCCCGCCGCGCGCGCGGCCAGCATGCCCGAATACTTGTTGATGGCCTCGACGTCGCCGCCGAACGCCTGGCCGCACGTCACCGTCGCGGCGATCAGGCCTGCGGCGCGCAGCGCGGGCACCGAGTCGCCGAAGGCGAGCGGAAGCGCGGCCGCGTCGGTGATCACGAGCCCGATGCGAATCCCGGGGGAGATCGCGTGCGCGGCGATTGCGACCGGCGCGATCGCGCTGTGCAGCCCGGCCGCGACGACCGGCATGCCGTCGAGATCCTCGGGCAGCGGGGCGCCGCCCTCCTCGATCGCGCGGACCGCGACCTGAACCGGCGTGTAGCGAAGCTTGATCGCGTGCACCCCGTCGCCGGGATCGAGGTCGGATCCACCCTCGACCGCGATCACGAAATGCACGCCGCCGGTGCCGAGCCCGAGCGAGACCGCGGTCGTGTTGAGCACCACGCGGTCGCCGGGTGTGACCGGCCCGCACAGGTCCGGATAGGCCACGGCGGCCTCGGTGGTTCCGTCGATCTCTACCTCGACGTCGAGCAGGCCGGCGTGGCGCTCGCGCACCTGCCGGACGAGGCCCCGCCGGATCCGGATCACGGCCGCAAAGCCTACCCGCCTCCGCCCGCGGTGCGGGTACGCTTTGGGCGGCATGGACAAGACCGAGCGGCAGATCAATCTCATCGCGCTGCTGATGTCGTCGGAGCGGCCGGTTTCCGGCGCGCGAATCCGCGAGGGCCTCTACGCAGACGCGACCTCGGACGAGTCGTTCAAGCGCATGTTCGAGCGCGACAAGGACGACCTGCGCGCGCTCGGCCTTCGGATCGAGATCGCCCCGATCGGCGTCTGGGACGAGGGATACACGATCCACCGCGACGAGGCGATCCTGCCGCCGCTGGACCTGACGCCCGCCGAGCACGCCGCGCTGATGCTCGCCTCACAGGCCTGGGGCGAAGGCACGCTCGGACCCGCCAGCCCGCGTGCGGCCGGCATGAAGCTGTCGGTGACGGGCGACGGCGACGGGCCCTCGCCGTGGATCCTGCCCCACGTGGACCTGCGGCCGCCGCAGCTGACCGCGGTGTTCGACGCGCTGATGCGCCGCAAGCGGGTCACCTTCGCCTATCGCTCCTCCGGCGCGGCCGTCCCCGAAGAGCGCACCGTCGAGCCGCACGGCCTGCGCTTCCGCTCCGCCTGGTACCTGACCGGGCTCGACATCGGCCGCGGCGAGCTGCGTGTGTTCAAGCTCGACCGAATCGACGGCGCCGTCCGAATTGCCGCCGGATCCAAGCCGGACTTCCAGGCGCCGCCGCCTGCGCCCGTCGAATGGCCGGCCGAGGCGGAGGCCGGCCTTCAGGCGCGAGTCGCGTTCACGCCCGAGGTCGCGTTCCTGGTCGAGCAGCGGGCCGGCGCGCGCCGCGCGGGAGACCGCGACGACGGGCGCGTGGATGTGCTCGTGGCGGTGCCCGACGAGGACCGGTTCGTGCGGTGGGTGCTCGGCTTCGCCGACGACGCCGAGGTCATCGAGCCGCCGTCGCTGCGCGACGTCACGATCGAGCGGCTGCGTGCCGCGGCGGGCAAGGCCTGATGCCGCCCACCGGATCGATCCCGCGCCTGAGCCGCATCCTGGCGGTCGTGCCCTGGGTTATCAACCATCCCGAGCAGGCCACGGTCGAGGAGGTGTGCCGCCGCTTCGGGCTCAGCCGCGACCAGCTCATCGACGACATGGCGCTGCTGACCATGTGCGGCCTGCCGCCGTTCACGCCCGGCGACCTGATCGAGGCCTGGGTCGAGGACGAGCGGGTCGTGATCAGCATGGCCGATTATCTCGACAAGCCGCTTCGCATGAGCCGGTGGGAGGCGCTGGGGCTGCTGGCCGCGGGCCGTGCGCTCGCCGCCCTGCCCGCGCTCACCGAGGCGCAGGCGCTCGAACGCGCGCTCGCCAAGCTCGCCGAGGCGATCGCGCCCGACGAGGCCGATGCCGCGGCCACGCTCGCCGAGCGGGTCGCGATCGAGCTGCAGCCGGCCTCGCCCGAGATTCTCGCGGCGCTGCGCGACGCGATCGAGGAACGCCGGCGCCTGCGCATCGAGTACTACTCGTTCGGCCGCGACGAGCTCACCGAGCGAACCGTGAGCCCGCTGCTGGTGTTCGGAACCGGGCCGTGGTACCTGATCGCCGACGACGACCGGTCGGGGGAGCGGCGCACGTTCCGGGTAGACCGGATCCGTCACGCCCAGCCGACCGGGGACACGTTCGAGCGTCCGCTCGGGTTCGACCCGACGCGCGAGGCCGACCAGCCGCTGTACCGTCCTTCACCCGGTGACGTGAAGGTGGTGCTCGAGCTCTCGCCCGCCGCGTCCTGGGTCGCGGAGCTCACGCCGCACGAGGAGGCCAAGCCGGTCAAGGGCGGGTGGACGCGCATGACCCTGCGCGCGAGCCACACCGCCTGGCTTGCGCGGCTCGTGCTTCAGCTCGGCGGGGACGTTCGCGTGATCGAGCCGGATACGCTCGCGGCCGAGGCAGGCGATCTTGCGACCGCCGCGCTCGTCCGCTACGGCGTCTAGGCGCGCTGGCTGGCCGGCGGCGTCTTCGGCACGGTGAACGAGAACTCCGAGCCCTTGCCGAGCATGCTCTGCGCCCAGATACGCCCGCCCATCGCCTCGACCAGCGTGCGGCACACCGACAGCCCCACGCCCGTGCCTCCCGCGCGCCGCGTCGAGGATGCGTCGAGCTGGCCGAAGACGCGGAACAGCCTCGGGATGTCGCCCGAGAAGATGCCCACGCCCTTGTCCTCGACGGTGATGCGGACGTCATCGCCTCCTTCGTCGTCGACCCTGATGGCGATCGGGGCCTGCGGTTCGGAGTACTTGACCGCGTTGTCGAGCAGATGCCCCAGGACCTGCTCGACCTTGACCCGGTCGAACAGCAGATGCACCGACGTTGCCGAGTTGCGCAGTGAGATCGGCCACTCGGGCTCGCGCTCGCGCATCGCGGCGATGACGTCGTTGACGGTCTGCACGACGTCGTTCCATTCCAGGTGCAGCGGGGGAGTGCGGTTTTCGATCTTCGACACGTACAGCAGGTCTTCGATGAGCCGGCCCAGGCGTTCGGACTGCTCCATGATCGTGCCGACCGCGGTCGTGCGCGTGCCGTCGTCGAGCTCGAGGTCGCGCCGGGCGAGCGTGGTCGCGAAGCCGCGGATGATCGTGAGCGGCGTGCGAAGTTCGTGTCCGATCACGGCGAGGAAGTCGGCCTTGCGCTGCTCGAGCTCGCGCTGCAGCGTCACGTCGTCGAGCACCAGGAGCCGTCCGCCGGGGACGGGACCGTTGCGGGTCGTGGTCACGGTTGCGCGCCACACGTGCGGGTCGCCGCCGACGGGCAGCACGATCTCGCGCGTGCCTTCGGCCTGGCCGAGCAGCAGCTCCTCGATCTGCTCGCCGAGCTTGCCGTGCGCCGTCTGCCCGATCTCGAACTCTGGCGTCAGATGGAAGGTCTCGGCGGCGGCCGGGTTCATCGCGCGGAATACGCCTCGCTGGTCCACCAGCACGATAGGGCTCGCCATCGCCTCGACGATGGTCTCGAGCTCCTCCTCCTTGAGCCGGACCTGCTCGTGCAGCACCGCGTTGGCGATCGCCAGGCCCGCCTCCGTCGCGTAGGCGGCCAGGAGCCGGACCGTTTCGGCGTCGTCGGCGTCGCGGACGGCGACGGCGAGCACGCCGCCGGCGGCGTGCTCGCCGTCGCCGTCCGCGA
>DATLFO010000043.1:0-7721 GCA_035541035.1 Actinomycetota bacterium | reverse complement strand
CTCCGATTGGGAGACGATGAAGCACGCCGCGGACACGCTCGAATCGCTCGGCGTGCCGCACGAGGCGCGCGTTGTTTCCGCGCACCGCACGCCCGACGCGCTGTTCGCGTACGCCCAATCGGCAGCGGAGCGCGGCCTGGCGGCGATCATCGCGGGCGCGGGCGGCGCCGCGCACCTGCCGGGCATGCTCGCCGCCAAGACGGCGGTGCCGGTGCTCGGCGTTCCGGTGCGATCCGAGGCGCTGCGCGGCATGGACTCGCTGCTTTCGATCGTACAGATGCCCGCCGGGATTCCGGTCGCCACCTTCGCGATCGGCCGCGCCGGCGCGGTCAACGCGGCGCTGTTCGCCGCTGCGATGATCGCACGCGGCTCGCCTCCGGTGGCCGCGGCGCTCGACACGTACCGCGCGCGGCAGACCGAGACGGTCGCACGGTCCGCCGACCCACGCGAGGAGGCGCCATGAGGATCGGAATCGTGGGGGGCGGCCAGCTCGGCCGGATGCTCGCGCTCGCGGGCACGCCGCTCGGCATGCGTTTCGTCGTCGCCGACGAGCACGCGGACGCGCCCGCATCGTCGGTGGCCGAAGTCGTGTGCGGTGATCCGTCCGATCCCGCCACGCTCGCGCGGCTCGCGGCCCGCGTGGATGTCGTGACCTTCGAGAACGAGCACATCGATTCCGGTGCGCTGGCGGATCTGCCGGTGCCGGTGCGCCCGTCCCCCGGGGCGCTCGGCATCGTGCAGGATCGTCTTACGCAAAAGCAGATGTTCATGCGGCTCGGCATCCGCACCGCGCCGTTCGCGGCGGTGTCGACCGCCGGCGAGCTGCCGGACGCTTTGGCGGTCACCGGCGCTGCGGCCGTGATCAAGACCCGGCGCGGCGGCTACGACGGACGGGGCCAGGCGGTCATCGAACGCGCGAGCGACGCGGCCGCGGCCTGGGACGCCGTCGGCCGCCGCCCCGCGATCGTGGAGTCGCGCGTGCGCTTCCGACGTGAGCTGTCCGTCGTTGCGGTCCGCGGCGAGGACGGCCGCATCGAGATCTACGATCCGGCCGAGAACCGACACGAGAACGGCATCCTGCGCGTGAGCGTCGCGCCGGCGCCGATCGACGAGCGCACCCGCGCCGAGGCGGCGGCCGCCGTACGCGCCATCGGCGAGCATCTCGGCTGCATCGGCGCATTCGCGCTCGAGATGTTCGACACGCCCGCCGGTCTCGTCGCCAACGAGCTCGCGCTCCGCGTCCACAACACGGGGCACTGGACGATCGAAGGCGCCGAGACGAGCCAGTTCGAAAACCACCTTCGTGCGGTGGCCGGCCTCCCGCTCGGAAGTGCGGCGTCGCTCGGCCACCGCGCCATCGTCAATCTCATCGGTGATCTGCCCGATCCCGCGGAGGTTCTGGCGCTCCCGTCGGTGCGCCTTCACGTATACGGCAAGACCGTGCGTCCCGGCCGCAAGGTCGGGCACGTGTCGGTCGGGGCGGCCGACCCGGCCGGGCTGGCCGAGCGGCTTGCTTCGCTGCGTCACCTGCCGGGCGCGAGCTGACCGAACGTCTTCATTCGTCGCCGCGAGGGTTTCGGGAAAAACTTCGCCGGGTATGCCTGGAAATACAACGACGTATTACGCCATCGGAAACACCCTCAATTTGATGTTCCCACCAGGGTGCTGTACCCGTAGACGAACACATCCATAAATAGCCTCCGCGTCTCATGCGGAGCCGCGTCGTCCGCCTCGCGGATACGACAGCGCCGATCCGGCCGAATCCCCTCGTGGTTCGCTCATGCATGCCCCACGCATGCGATCGCGCCGTCGTGCCCGGGGCACGGAGGAGCGACACCCATGAAGAAGCTCGCCATCACCGCCATTGCCGCCGTCGCGCTGCCATTGACCGCGCTGCCGTCCGGTGCCTCGCCCGATCCGGCGCCCGCACCCGTACCCGACCACCTGGCGGGCGGCCGGCTCGCGGCGCTGCTGTCCACCGAGCCCGCCGCCGTCGCCACGGGCGTGGACGGCCCGGTCCGGATCGGACTGTCCGCGCTCCGCGTGATCGAGCCCGTGAAGATCGCTATCCGTCCGGCGGATCTCGCTCGCGCGCGTGAGGCTCGCGAGCGGGCAAAGGCCGTCCCGCGGCGCGTCGAGTCGCGTGCTGCTCGCTCCGCGCGATCCTCGCCGCCGACCGCCGCTTCGTCGGGGGCCGCGTCGGCGTCCGGTGGCGGCGGCACGCTGGCCTCGTGGTACAACGACCGGCCTTCGGCGTGCTGGGATCGTCGCGGCCGTCACGCCTTCCCGAAGGGCCTGACCCTGTGGACCGCGCACAAGACGCTTCCGTGCGGCACCGCGGTCGCGGTCACGGGACCCGCGGGAACGATGACGGTGCGCGTCTACGACCGCGGGCCGTACGTCGCCGGCCGCGGGCTCGACCTGTCGGCTGCCGCGTTCCGAGGCGTGTGCGGCTCGACGAGCCGCGGCGTGTGTCGCGTGTCCTATCGCGTCGCGTCGTAGGGCAACGCGTCCTTCGCCATCGCGTCCGAACGCGCAGCGCTCGTCGCCGGGGCGCGGCCGGGCAGGCTCTTGACCGCGGTCGCGAAGTCGATAAGCTCCGCGTCGGCCCCTCCCACGGCCGCGCCGAGCAGCTCTTCGAAGCGCTGCGCCGGAACGGGCGGGGAGAACAGATAGCCCTGGCCCAGATGGCAGCGCATCTGGCGGAGGCGATCCATCTGCTCCTGGCGCTCGATTCCTTCGGCGACGACCTTGAGGCGGAAGGTTTGCGCGAGCTTGACGATGGCGCGCGTGAGCGCCTCGTCCTCGGCCGACCCGCCGACGCCGTGAACGAAGGACTTGTCGATCTTGATGATGTCCATCGGCAGGCGCTGCAGGTAGCTCAGCGACGAATACCCGGTGCCGAAGTCGTCGATCGCGAGCTGGACGTTGAGCGCCTTGAGCTCCTGCAGGAGCCGGATCGTGGCGTCGGTGTCCTGCAGCAGCACGCTCTCGGTGATCTCGAGCACGAGCTGCGAGGGGCTCAGCCCGGCGGCGGACACCGCCTCCCCGACGATCTCGACCAGATCCGGCTGCTGAAGCTGGCGAGCCGAGATGTTGACGGCGATCTTAAGCGGTCCCAGCACCGGATAGCGCTCGGTCCATTCGCGCATCCGCAGGCACGCCTGCTCCAGCACGTGCCGTCCGACGACGTTGATCAAGCCGGTCTCTTCGGCGAGCGGGATGAACTCGACGGGCGTGAGCCGCCGCGAGCCCGGCTGCCGCCAGCGCACGAGCGCCTCGGCGCCGTGAATGTTTCCGGTCGCGAGCGCGATGGTGGGCTGGTAGAAGATCTCGATCTCGTCGCGTTCGACGGCGCGCTGCAGCCGCCCCTTCATCTCGAGGCGGTTGAGCGCCGCCTTTTGCATGCTCGGGTCGTAGAGCTCGAAGCGGCCCTTGCCATGGCTCTTGGCCTGATACATCGCGGCGTCGGCGTTGCGCATCAGCGACTCGGCGTCGCCGGCGTGGCCATGCGAGGCGATGCCCACGCTGGCGCGCACGTAGATCTCCTTGTGCGCGAGCTCAAACGGCGTCTCGAGCTCGTCGATCAGCCGCTCGGCCACCGCGATCGTCTCGACCGGTGTGGACTCCTCGAGCAGGATCGCGAACTCGTCACCGCCGAGCCGTGCGACCGTGTCGGCCGGGCGGCAGATGCCGCGCAGCCGATCGGCCACACCGCACAGCAGCTGATCCCCGGCCGCGTGCCCCAAGCTGTCGTTGACCGTCTTGAAGTCGTCGAGATCTACGAAGATCACGGCGACCTCGCGATGCGCGGTGCGCCGGCGCGCGAGCGCGTGCCGCAGCCGGTCCAGGAACAGCGACCGGTTCGCAAGGCTGGTGAGAGGATCGTGGTAGGCCTGGTGGCGCAGCTCCTCCTTGAGCCGTGTCACCTCGGCGAGCGACTTCTCGAGCCGGCCGTTCTCCAGCGCGATGCTCGCGTGGTTGGCGAGCGTCTCGAACAGCTTGAGGTCTTCGTCGTCGAAGCTGGTGACGTCCCCGAGGCGATTGACGACGATCAGCTGCCCCAGGACGTGGGTCTCTCCGCGGAGCGGGGCGATCATCGCGTCCTTGACCTGGGTCGGTGCGAAGCGCGCGCGGAAGTCGTCGCTGCGGATCGGGCGGCTCAGGCGCACGCCGCGGCGCTCGTCGACCACCATCCGGAACACCCCGGCCGGCTGACCGTCGGGACGCATGATCTCGGCCGTCTCTCCCGGGCCGAGCGTCGTTCGCAGCGGCTTTTGCCCGTCGCTCGACAGCAGCACGATCTGTGCGATCTCGGCGCGGAACATCTGCCGCGTCTGCTCGAGCAGCGACAGCATCGCCGACTCCATCTCCTGCGCCTTGTGCAGGATGCTCGTGGACTGGTAGAGGAACTCGATGCTCTCGTGCTTCGTCTGCTCGGAGGTGTATGCGCGGTAGGCGATGAACAGCGTGATCGACGGCACGGCCAGAAGCCAGATGGATGCGGGCGAGCTGCCCAGGATCGTGACGCCGACGAGCCCGATGCTCGAGTTCGTCAGCGTCGTGACCGACCCCAGCACCAGCGCGCGCGACAGGCCGGTCAGGTTACGCGAGCCCTGCGACATGGCGACCGCGGTGAAGATCATGAACAGCGCGGCCCAGGTCGCGATCAGCGTGACGAGCATCGCGGCGATCGAGTCCATCACGCCGACGGTCACCTGAACCCCGGCGAACAGCCGGAAGGCCGCGACCGCGAGGCTGACCTCCAGCAAGAAGTGCGAGACGTTGAAGGCGAGCTTGAGCAGCGACTGGCGGCGATGCACGATCAGCGCGGCGCCCGCACCCACGACGTGCGCGAAGATCACCGCCTCCGCGCTGGCGAAGAACAGGCCGAGCACGAGCGGGATCTCGCTCAGCGAGAACGAGTAGTCGTCCCGGCGGAGCTGGATGTGCACGACGAAGATCTCCGCGGCGAAGAACCCGGCCGCGAGCACCCACCAGGGAATCTCGTACGAGGGCTTGATCGGCTCGTGTCCGAGCACCAGTCCCACGTACATCGCGAGCGAGATGACCGCGATGATGCCGGTGAGGATCCAGACGCGCTGCGCACCGGTGAAGCGAGCCCCCGGCGCCCCCGGCCCGCGCCCCGGCGACTCGGTGGCCGGCGTCGTGTTCATGACGGTCAGGTGCCGGCCCTCGCAGGCCGCCGAAGCGCGAGCGGCACGACGAGCGCGAGGAGAGCGGCGGTACACGCCTTTATGTCGTTCCAGCTGACCCCGAGCGTGATCTTCATGGCGACCTCCGGACGGCGGACGGGATGCCTCACCCCCGGAGTATCGGAACCGGGCCGGCACGAGGCCAGTGACGTTGGTCGACAATGAACCCCCCAAGGATCGGGGGTCCGGGCCGTCGGGACCTGGTGCGCCGGCTCTAGCGAAGGCCGGCGAAAAGGTCGGTCTCGGGGAGCGGAGCGCCGGTGTCGTCGCGCACGCGAACGAACGACTCCGCGCCGAAGACCTGACCGAACAGCTCGTCGGGCATGCGCAGGAACTCGATGTTTTCGGACTGGCTCGCGTGGGCGGCCATGGCGTCGCGCTTGCGGCGGATGAACTCGCTCACGTCCAGCACCGTGGTGATCTCGGCCTCGTCGATCCCGAACGGGGGATCGTCGGGATCGAACTCCCAGTCGCCGGCGCGGTCGGGCATCGTGTCGCGCACGAGCCGCGCGAGGCGCCCGATGGACTGCCTGCTGACCGCGGTGTAGTAGATCTTGCGCGGGACACCGCACATCGCCGCCGCGGCGAGCGTCGCGCGATTGGCCTGGATGTGGTCCGGGTGGCCGTAGAAGCCGTTCTCGTCGTAGGTGACCACGACCTGCGGCCGGTAGGTCTCCATCAGCGCGGCGATCTTCGCGGCCGCCTCGTCCACCGGCGTGTGCCAGAACGCGTGCGGATGCTCGTTCTGGGGCCAGCCCATCATCCCCGAATCGTGGTATCCGAGCATCTCGAGGTGCGACACACCGAGGATGTCGCAGGAGCGTCGAAGCTCCTCGCGGCGCGCGGCAACTACGGCCGCAACGTCGTGTTCCTCGTGGTCGGGTTTGACGCCGCCCGGCAGGTCCCCGAGCTCGCCGTTGGTGCACGTGATCAGCACCGTGCGGACCCCTTCGGCCGCGCACCGTGCCAGCAGCCCGCCGGTCCCGATCGCCTCGTCGTCCGGGTGGGCGTGCACCGCCATCAACGTCAGGTCGCTCATGCGGGAAGCCTAATCCAGCTTCGCGGGGGATTGCCGGGCAGGCACCCTTGCTTTTTCCACGGCTCGCGGCGTACGGTCGGATCATGGACACGATCAAGCTGCTGGAACGGGCGGCCGCCGAGTTCCGCTCGCGGCTCGAGAAGGTGACCGACTGGACGGTCGACACGCCGTGCACCGAGTGGGATGCCCGGGCGCTGTCCAACCACGTCGTCAACGAGATCATGTGGATTCCTCCGCTCGTCGAAGGAAAGACGATCGCGGAGGTCGGTCCGTCGCTTGACGGCGACCTGCTGGGCGACGACGCGGTCGCGGCGTGGGACGCGGCGACCGAACGGGTTCTGTCGATCCTGTCGCAGCCCGGAGCGCTGGAGCGCCCGGTGCAGCTCTCCTACGGGGAGCGCGACACGGCCGGCTACGTGACCGAGGTCACGGCCGACATCACCGTGCACACGTGGGACCTCGCGCGGGCGGTCGGGGCCGATGAGCGGCTCGACCCGGTGCTGGTGGATCTTGCGACCGGCTATCTCACGCCGGTCATCGAAGGAGCCCGAGAGGCGGGTGTGTTCGCGGCTGCGGTCCTGGTTCCCGACGACGCCGATCCGCAGACGAAGCTCATCGCGCTCACCGGCCGAACTCCGTAGACGCATCGATCCCGGAGACACCATCCGTCTCCGGGATCCGATGCTTTCTTTGGCGCGTCAGGACCAGCCTGCGCTGCTCCATGATGCGCCGCTCCACGTTGCGCCGCTCCACGTTGCGCCGCTCCACGTCGCGCCGCTCCATGATGCGCCGCTCCACGTCGCGCCGCTCCATGATGCGCCGCTCCATGATGCGCCGCTCCATGATGCGCCGCTCCATGATGCGCCGCTCCATGATGCGCCGCTCCATGATGCGCCGCTCCATGATGCGCCGCTCCACGATGCGCCGCTCCACGATGCGCCGCTCCACGTCGCGCCGTTCCAGGTGCCACCGTTCCAGGACGTCTCGGCCAATGCGGCCGGCGCCCACGCTGCGCCGTTCCACGCCCGGCCGAAGATGTCGCGCTCGCCATTGAGGATCACGCCGTCCATCGAGACACGGGCGCTGCCGCGTGCGAGGTCGAGCGAGCCAGTGCCGGTCGCCGACGGAAGCGCCTGAGCGGCCACGATGCTGAGCGGCGTCATCGCCCGCGAGGCGGACCGCAGGTCGAGCATTCCGTGGCCCTGGGCGATCGGGTCGGCCGCCGGCAAGGTGGTTGCCGTCGACTTCATGATGTGCTTGAGCTGATCGGGCGACAGCTCGGGACGCTGCTGCAGAAGCAGCGCCGCCGCGCCCGACACCACCGCGGCGGCCTGTGAGGTCCCGCTGCCGCGGAAGAACCGGCCGCCGATAATGCCGCCCGGGTAGGTTTGGTCGATGAACGAGCCCGCGGAGCGCAGGCTTTGCACCGAGCGGCCCGGCGCGACGATGTCGGGATTGCGAATGCC
>DATLFO010000042.1:0-6374 GCA_035541035.1 Actinomycetota bacterium | reverse complement strand
ACCGTGATCGAGGTGTAGCCCCACAGGACGAAGTAGCCGAGAAAGCCCCACACGGCGCCCGCGATCGCGCCGGCGATCAGCAGCCGCCGCCTCGCGTCGGCTCCGTCGATCCTGATCGCATCCATGGCGGGCTCCGCGCGCCAGCCTATCGTCCGTGGGAGAATGACCGCCTCGGGACCGGAAGGGGGTGACCGACATGGAGTCCGTACGGCTGACCGCATACAGCCACGGCGCCGGCTGAGCGTGCAAGCTCGGCCCCGCCGAGCTGGCGCAGGTTCTGCGCCGCCTGACACCCGCCGCTCCCGCGCAGCGGGAACGGCTCCTGGTCGGCAGCGAAACCGGCGACGACGCCGCCGTGTGGAAGCTCGACGATGCGACCGCGATCGTGTTCACCGCCGACTTCTTCACGCCCATCGTGGACGATCCGTTCGACTGGGGCCGCATCGCCGCCGCGAACGCGCTCTCGGACGTGTACGCGATGGGCGGCACGCCCATCCTGTGCCTGAACCTTGTGGGCTGGCCGCGCGAGTCGCTGCCGCTCGAGGTGCTCTCGCGTGTGCTCGACGGAGGATCGGCCGTCGCGGCGGAAGCGGGCGCGCTCATCGCCGGCGGCCACACGATCGACGACAACGAGCCCAAGTACGGCATGGCCGTGGTCGGTCTCGTGTCGCCCGATCGCGTCGTGACCAACGAGGGGGCGAAGGCGGGCGACGTCCTGGTCCTGACCAAGCCCATCGGCATCGGCGTGATCGCGACGGCGATCAAGCGCGGGGAAGCCCCGCCGCAGGTCGCCGCAGCCGCCGTCGAGGCCATGGTCACGCTCAATCGCGGCGGGGCCGAGGCGATGCTTGAGGCCGGCGTCGTCGCGGCGACCGACATCACCGGCTTCGGGCTGCTCGGCCATCTGCATCGGATGCTCGAGTCCTCCGGCGTCGCCGCCGTGCTCGATCCCGAAGCCGTTCCGCTGCTGGACGGCGCGCGCGAACTGGCCGGCCGGGGCTTCGTGCCGGGCGGGACGGAGCGCAACCGGGCCTGGGTGGATCGCGTCGTCGACTGGGGAGCCGCGTCCGAGGCCGTGCGCACGCTGCTGTCGGACGCGCAGACGTCGGGCGGCTTGCTGATCTGCTGCCCGCCCCCCGCCGAGGACGGTCTGATCGCGGGGCTGGCGAATCGAGGCATTCGCGGCGCGGTCATCGGCACGGTCGAGGCCGGCGAGCCCGGCCGAATCGCGCTCCGCCCGGCCCGTGGTGCGTAAGCGAGCGCGAACCGGGCGAGGGGGCTGATATCCTCACCCGCCGGGCGGCCGGGCCGCCGTGACCGAGGCGAAAAGACGATGGAGACTTTCGAGATACCCGAGGCGATGGTGGCCGACATGGTCGCCCACGCACAGGCCGAGTATCCCAGCGAATGCTGCGGGGTGATCGGCGGCGACGGCGACGGGCCGCGCAAGCTGTTCCGGCTCCGCAACGTCGATCCAGATCCGGTCATGCGCTACGCCGCCGATCCCAAGGAGCTCAAGCGCGCGACCGACGACATCTACGACGCCGACTGGGAGATCGTGTGCATCTACCACTCGCACACGCATTCGCCCGCGTTCCCGTCACCGACCGACGTCGAACGCGCGCTGTATCCCGAAGCCGTCTATGCGCTGGTCACGCTGCAGGACAGGCAGAACCCGGAGCTTCGGGCTTTTCGGATAGTTGAGGGAACAATCACCGAACTAAAGGTCGTTCGAACGTAAGGGCGAATTTCACCTGGCGTAATCTGTAGCGATACCGGGGAGGAAGCAGAGGTCATGGCAGTCGAAGTCAGAGTTCCGACGATCTTGCGCAAGCACACGGGCAACGCCAAGGCGGTGCAGGCGAGCGGCTCGACCGTGCGCGAAGTCGTCGAGTCGCTCGACTCCGAGCACCCCGGTCTTCGCGAGGCGATCGTTACCGAGGGCGGCGACATCCACCGCTTCATCAACATCTACCTCAACGACGAGGACATCCGTTTCACCGGCGCGCTGGACACGCCCGTATCCGACGGCGACGTACTCTCGATTCTGCCGGCCGTCGCCGGCGGCTGAGCGCCCGTGCGCTACGACGACATCCTCGCGTCGGTCGGCAACACGCCGCTCGTCGGCATCCACTCGCTCTCCCCGAATCCGGACGTCCGCTTCTGGGCCAAGCTCGAGGGGATGAACCCGACCGGCTCGATGAAGGACCGGATCGCGCTGCGCATGATCACCGACGCCGAATCGTCCGGCGCGCTCACGCGCGACAAGATCGTGCTCGAACCGACCAGCGGCAACACCGGAATCGCGCTCGCGATGATCTGCAAGCGCAAGGGCTACCGGCTCACCTGCGTCATGCCCGACAACGTCTCGGTCGAGCGGCGTCAGATCCTCGAGATGTTCGGCGCCGACATGGTCTTCTCGCCCGGCGAGCTGGGCTCCAACGGCGCGATCGCGCTGGCGAAAGAGCTGGCGGCCGACAACAAGTACTTCATGCTCTACCAGTACGGCAACGACGCGAACTGGAAGGCGCACTACGACGGCACCGGCGCAGAGATCGTGCGCGACCTTCCCGAGATCACCGCGTTCGTCGCGGGACTCGGGACCGGCGGGACCTTGATGGGATGCGGCCGGCGCATCCGCGAGCACAACCCCGACGTTCAGACCATCGCCGGCGAGCCTGAATACGGCGAGCTCGTCTACGGCTTGCGAAATCTCGACGAAGGATTCATCCCGCCGATCGTGGACCTGTCGGTGCTGTCGCGCCGCATCAAGGTCGGCACGCGCGACGCGCTGGCCGCGACGCGCGAGCTGCTCGACAAGGAGGGCATCTTCTCGGGGATCTCCTCGGGTGCGGCGGTGCACGTCGCCAAGCGTGCGGCCGCCAAGATGGAGGGCGGCGACGTGGTCATCCTGCTGCCCGACGGCGGATGGAAGTACCTGTCCACCGGCGCCTACACCGGTTCGTTCGAAGAGGCCGTCGAGCGTCTCGAAGGCACCATCTGGGCATAGCCGCCCGGCTATACTCCGGTCCCGTATGGATTCACGGCCGATCGGCGTATTCGATTCGGGCGTCGGCGGTCTGACGATCGTCCGGGGCCTGATCGAGCTCATGCCGGACGAGGAGATCCTCTACTTCGGCGACACCGCCCGCTACCCGTACGGTCCGCGCTCCCGCGACGAGGTTCGCCGCTTCGCGATGGAGATCGCGACCTGGCTGGCCGAGCAGGACGTCAAGATGCTCGTCGCCGCCTGCAACTCGGCCGCCAGCGCCGGCCTGGACCACGTGCGCGACGCCTTCCCGGACCTGCACGTGGTCGAGGTGGTCGAGCCGGCCGTGCGCGCTGCGATCAGGGCAACCCGCAACCGGCGTATCGGTGTGATCGGGACCGAGCTCACCATCGCCTCGGGCGCGTATCAGCGCGCCCTGGACGCTACGAAAGAGAACGTCATGCTCTTCTCGCAGGCGTGCCCCCGGTTCGTCGAGTTCGTCGAGCGCGGCGAGACGGCCGGGCCGGAGATCATCGAGCTCGCCCGCGAGTATCTCGCGCCGCTTCAACAGGAGGACGTGGACACCTTGATCCTGGGATGCACGCACTACCCGCTGCTTCAAGGCGTCCTGCACTTCGTGATGCGCGACGCCGTCCTGATCTCCAGCGCCGAGGAGACCGCCCAGGACGTCTATACAGAGCTTACGCAACGCAACCAGTTCCGGGTCGCGGACACGCTGCCGCGGCATCGCTTCGTGTCCAGCGGCGACGCGGTGACCTTCCAGGCACTGGGGTCGCGGTTCCTCGGGCCGGAGATCGCCGTGGTCGAGGAACGTTCCCTCGGGCCCGTCTCATGAGGCTCACCGTGCTCGGCTCCTGCGGCACCTTCCCGAACGCGGGCGGCGCCTGCTCGGGCTACCTGCTGCAGCACGACGACTTCACCCTCTGGCTCGACGCGGGCACGGGCACGCTCGCCAACCTGCAAAAGCACGTCTCCATCGACGACGTCGACGCGATCGCGCTCTCGCACATGCACGCGGACCACTTCACCGACCTGTACCCGTTTCTCTACGCGGTCGAGTTCGGGCCGGCCGGGCCGCGGCGCGTCCCGGTCTACGCGCCGCCGTCGGGTCCCGACGTGTTCGGCCGTCTGCTTCGCGATGAATCCAGCGCGGCCTTCCCCAAAGTCTACGAGTGGACCGGTCTGGAGCCGGGGGAGGAGGCCGACATCGGTCCCTTCCGCCTTCGCACTTTTCCGGCCGCGCACTCGATCCCCAATCTGACGATGCGCATCGAGGCCGGGGGAGAGGTGTTCTGCTACAGCGGGGACACCGGTCCCAACGAATCGCTCGCGCACGCCGCCCAGAACGCCGACCTGTTCCTGTGCGAAGCGTCGTGGCAGGACGGCGAGAACAAGATCGACGTGCCGATCCACCTGACCGCACGCGAGGCAGGACGCTACGCGGCCGAGGCGGGCGCGAAGCGTCTTTTGCTGACCCACATCTGGCCGCACTACGACCTGGAGCGCTCGGTCGATCAAGCGGCCGAGGAATACGATGGGATCGTCGAGATCGCTCATGGAGGAAACGCATGGCAGGTGAAGCCGTGACCCGTGCTCCGGACGAGCTGCGGCCCGTCGAGATCACGCGCGGCTTCCAGGAGACCGCCGAAGGATCGGCGCTCATCCGGATCGGATCGACGCGTGTGCTGTGCGCGGCCTCCTTCGAGGAGACCGTCCCCCGGTTCCTGCGCGGGACGGGCGGCGGCTGGGTGACCGCGGAGTACAGCATGCTTCCTCGCGCGACCGTGGTCCGGACGCCGCGCGAGGTCAAGTCCGGCCGGCCGAGCGGACGCACCCAAGAGATCCAGCGCCTGATCGGCCGTTCGCTGCGGGCCGTCACCGATCTGTCCGCGCTCGGCGAGAACACCATCACCATCGACGCCGACGTGCTGCTCGCCGACGGCGGCACGCGCTGCGCCTCGATCACCGGCTGCTTCGTCGCGCTCTACGACGCCTGCCGCGCGATGCTCGAGGCGGGCAAGATCGAGCGCATGCCGATCCGCGAGGAGGTCGCGGCGATCAGCGTCGGCATCGTGGACGGCGTGCCCCGCATCGATCTCGACTACGAGCTCGACGTTGCGGCTTCGGTCGACATGAACGTCGTGATGACCGGCAGCGGCCGCTTCGTCGAGGTGCAAGGCACCGCAGAGGGCGACCCGTTCGAAAAGAGCGAGCTGGACCGGCTGCTCGAGCTTGCCGAAGCCGGCATCAAAGAGCTGATCCAGGCGCAGCGCGACGCGCTGGGCATCTGACCGTCATGCGCGTCGGGCTGGCGACCGGAAATCCGGGCAAGGTTCGTGAGATCGTCGCGATCCTCGGCGGCGACATCGAGGTCGTGCCGCCCCCGCCGGACTGGGTCGCGCCCGAAGAGACCGGCGGCACCTACATCGAAAACGCGCGCCTGAAAGCGCAATCCCTCTGCGACCACACCGGCGCCGCCGCGATCGCCGACGACTCAGGCATCGAGGTGAACCTGCTCAAAGGAGCGCCCGGCGTCCGCAGCGCACGTTTCGCCGGCGACAGCGCCACCGACGAGCAGAACCTGAACCTGCTCATCGACACGATTCGCGACGTGGCCGAGGACGAGCGCGGTGCGCGCTACCGCTGCCTCGCGGTGCTGATCCTGCCCGATGGCACCGAGCACGCGGCCGAAGGAACCGTCGACGGCACGCTGATCACCGAACCGCGCGGAACGAACGGGTTCGGCTACGACCCGATCTTCGTCCCGCGCGGTTACGACGTGACGATGGCCGAGCTGGACCCGGCCGAGAAGGACTCGATCAGCCACCGCGGGACCGCCTTCCGGCTTCTCGGGGGTATCATCCGCGGGCTGTCCTGAGCCCGGTCATCCGGTGCTTGGTGCAGTTCTGCGCGACCGGGCCCCGGCAGGGTGCGGCATGGCGCGGAGTCGCTACCGCGCGCCGCCCGGGACCTTTCAGGACCGGCTCGCTTCTTCAGTCGCGCGGTCCCATTCGGCTTCGAGCTCTTCGACGCGCTTCTTCGCGGCGTCGTAGGCCTGGATGGCCTCGGGCACGCCGTCGCCGGTGGCGTAGAAGGCAGGGTCGGCCAGGCGGGCCTCGAGCTCTTTCATCTCGGCGGTGCGTGTCTCGATCTCGCGCTCGATCGTGGCGATCCGGTCGCGAACCTTTCGCTGCCCGCTGCGCTGCTGCGCCTCGATCCGGCGGCGCTCCTTGTCCGACGAGGCCGACCGCTTCGGCTGCGACGCCGCCGCGGCTCGCTCGGCCGTCGCGGCCGCTTCGGCCTCCTCCTTCTCGCGCTTCCACAGGTACGACTCGTAGTCGCCGGGATGCGAGCGAACCCGGCC
>DATLFO010000041.1:0-5897 GCA_035541035.1 Actinomycetota bacterium | reverse complement strand
ATCTCTTCGATCTCGTCGATCGTCTGCGGACTGGCGTCGTCGCGGGCTATCCGACGGGCGAGATCGGCTGCGGCCGCGGCCTCGTCGGTGCGGCGAAGGGCTTCGAGGACCCCTGCTCGCGATGCATGGATCCCCGCGAGGTGGTACCAGTGACCCGACTCTTCGAGGCAGGTCGCGGCCGTTTCCCATCGCTCGAGGGCAGCCGCGAGGTCGCCGTTCATCTGGTACGCCGACGCGAGGAGGCCGTGCGCCACCGACATCTCGTATCGGTCGCCCAGCGGGAGGTACGCCTGCAAGGCTTGCTCGAGGTCGCGCACCGCAGTTGTCGCGTCTCCCATCAGCAGAGGTCTCAGCGCCCGGTGCAGGACGAACATGGCCCGCGAGTGCCGCGCCCACCGGCTCGATGCCTCGCCTTCCATCTCCGCGGCCAGGTTCAACGTCGACTCTGCTCTGCTCCAGGCATCGGCCGCCTCGTCATGAGCACCCGCCGCCTCGAGCGCGAGCGCCAGGTAATCGAGGCATAGGAACACCGCTCTCACCGCTCCGGCCTCCTCGAGCACAGGCAGGGCGGCTTGCAGCCCGTCGGTTGCCTCACCGGTCCGGCCGTCCCGCAGCTTCGACCACGCGATCGCGACCTGCATCTGGGCGCTGATCAGGTCCGAGCCATCCCTGAGGGATGCCAGGCCCGTCTCGAGCAGGCTGATAACCGCGGCGAAGTCCCCCCTCCGGTACGGGATACTCGCCAGACCGCTCCACGCCGAACTCCGCTCCTGGTCGGTCTCCGCCATCGCCAGCGCCTCCTTCAGCGCGCGCTGCGCCTCATCGACCTCGTAGCGCCGCGTAAGGATCGAAGCCACGCGGAGCCATGCCGCGACAGCGTGCGCGCGCCAGGGCGCGCGATCCGCTGCCGGCAGCGCGTTGAACGCGGCGAGGACTCCGCGGTACAGCTCCAGCGCAGGTCCTTCGGCATACACCTCGAAGGCGGCGTCCGCGGCCGCCGACCCCTCCCGTACGGCAGCCTCCGCGTGTCTCCGCAAGCGCGCCGCCATGAACGCAGCGATCCGATGATGCGCGGAGCGGACGCCTGCCTCGTCACCACCGATCTGCTCGATCGAGGTTGCCAACGCTTCGTGCAGGGCCGCCCTCCGAACGGGATTCAGTGAGGCGAGCGCGGTGTCGCGCAGGAGCGGATGGATCAGGCGCACCCCCGCCGGATCCTCCGTCAGCAGGCCTTGGTCGAGCAGGTCGTCGATCGCTTCTATGGCCGCCGGCTCGGATCCGAGCAGTTGGGCCCCGACGTGGAGGACGAGCTCGAATGGCGCTGCGTCACCCGCGAGAGCCACGACAGGAACGAGGGATCGGCCTTCGCGGGTCGCGGCCGCCAGGTGGCTCTTGAACAGACCACTGATCGTCTCTGGGACGCTCGCCTCGGCAGCGCCCGGCGTAAGGAGGTGCGCGCGGCCGAGTTCTACCGCGAACAAGGGGTTACCTCCGCTGCGGGCCACGACCTGCCTCAGCTCATCGCTCCAGAGCTCGACCCGCAAGCCGAGCCGGTCGCGGATGACCTGCGCCAGCGGCTCAGCCGGCATCGGCTCGAGATCGATCCGGATGACGCCCGACGCGAGGGGCGGCACGGGCGCATGGGGCTCGTCCGTGCGCGCTGCGATCAGGATCGCCCATCCTCGAGGCGCGGGCCGACTCACCAGCCGAGCCGTCACCGCTGCCAGCGCCGGTTCCATCCACTGCGAGTCGTCGAGCACCAAGGCCAACGGGCCGTCGCTGCTCGCGTCGTCGAGGAGGTCGGCGATCTCGCCGGCCAGCACCATCTGCTGCTCCGAGGCTTCCACGCTCCCTGCCCGCTCGCGCTGAGATCCCTTCCCCATGACGCGCGCGAGCAGGCTCCCTTCGCGGACCCTGTCCGCCAGCGGGGCAAGCGCGGTACGGATCGCCGCGTAGGGAACGACCGCGTCGGCGGGGATCGACGTAGCGTGAAGAACCCGCCACCCTTGCCCGATCAGCCGCGAACGGACAACCAAGAGCACGTGGGTCTTCCCTATCCCCGCCGGGCCGAGGACGGCCAGGGACGGCCCGCCGCCAACGGGCGTTCGATCGAGATGAGAGAGCATCTCATCGAGCACTCCTTCCCGCCCAAACGAAACCACCTCGAGGGAGGTGGGCGGCCGCACGAGGATGGGTGCCCGTTGCGCTTCATCGAGTGCCACCTCGAGGGCCCGCGACGGCTCCGTGTCCAATAGACGGCGAAGCGCCGCGCGGCAACGGTGATACGTCCGCACCGCCTCGTCTCGGCGACCCTGCCGCGCGAATGCCTGCATCAGGGAGATCGCCGCTTCCTCACATGTCGGGTCCGACGAGAAGACACCGCTCCACGCGTCCAGGACGGCGACTGGATCGGCTCGTCCGTGTCCGGCGGAGCGATCCCGCGCCAGCGCTAGCCGCGCGTCACGTCGGAGCTGGTCGACATGATCCCGTCTTGGTATCGCCCAGTCCGCATACAGTTCCTCGTCGAGCAGGCGCCCGCCACGCAACAGGGCCTGCTCCAGCGCGTCGTCGCGTTCGATCCCAGGCGGCATACCGATCGCGCCATGTAACTCTTGTTCATGGAGCTCCAGGTCGATCCGCAGATCCACGTTGACGTCGATCCATATCGTGGATCGGTCGGCGAGGATGATCTCTGTGAAGGCGTCGGCCATGGAGCGGCGCGCCATCGAGAGTGCCTTCGAAACGGCATTCGCCGCGCGCTCGGGACCCAACCCCGGAAACAGCAGCTCGATGACCTCCTCGCGCCCGATGCGGTGGTCGCGACTCAGCAAGAGCAGTTGGACCAGACGGCGTGCCGTCGGGCGGGCCCAGGGACCGGCCGCGCGCCCGGACGGCAGGCGGATCTCGAATGGTCCGAGCAGACGCACCTGAACGATCGGGCGTGGCTCGCCGGATGATTGCGTCGCTGTATCCGCCGGAGCCCCCCCAGTAGCCGCTGCAGTCACGAGCCCCCTCGCATCACACTCCCTGCCGTCGATCATCCCGACAGAACTGTACGACGCCCACGCGGCGGCGAGAAAGTGAACGGTTCGATCAGCGAGAGCTCCGGTTAGCTCAAGTCGGGGCGTTCGAGCTTCGAACTCTGTTGGGCACGTAACACCTGGAGAACTGGGCTGTGGAGGTGAACGGTCGCTATTCGAACCGCCCTGACCTGCGGAAACGCAGGGGAGTCTGGATGCCACGACCACATCCGCAGGAGCTCCGGCGACGCGCGGTGCAGCTGGCGAGGGCGGGCGAGCGTGTTCTCTACGATCGGGCCTTAGCCTACGGACAGTGTCACGGAGGGCGACTGCGACCAGCGGTGATCGGCGTGGGAGGACGTGGCAACCGAGTACGTCCAGGATCCCGCCGGCGGCTGGAACCGGAAGACGGCTCGGCTGGAACCGTCGAGCCGCGCCGTCGCGACTCGCACCCAGCGATCCTGAGCACGTCGCAGCAGGACGACCGTGTGCCCCGCGTGCGACGGCGCCACGCCGGTCGTGAGCGAGGCGGTCGCTCCGCGCGGAAGCCGTGTGCGGTCGGCGAGCAGCCAGGTCCGCGGAGCGACCTGCACACGCCGCGGCGCGGAGACGACGGGCTCGGCTCCCGCGTCGCCGGCGAAGCTCACGCGATAGTCGGTGGTGGAGTCCGGCCGGACCGTCCACCGGACGCGCCCGTCGCTGCCGGTGGCCGCGGTCGCGACGCGCCGGAACGCGGCCGCGCCGGCGGGACGCGCTTCCAAGACGACGGTCCGCCCGGCCAGCGCGACCGAGGTGTCCGCGTCGGTCAGCAGAGCGGCGACCGTCGCCGGAGCTCCGGCGCGGATCCAATCCGGCGCCGAGCCGTGCAGCGCGCTGCGGTGCTTGCCGGCGCCGACGACACGCACCTGAACCGGCGGCGAGAACGCGGGATCCGCCGGGTTGTGGCCGTCGGAGCCGAGGAAGCGAGCACGATACGTCTTGCCGTTCTCCGGCGCGATCGTGCGAGCGAACGTTCCGCCCGACGCGCCGCGGACGACGTTGAGCAGCTTCGGTCGCCCGGCCTCGTACTCGTAGAGCGCCGCCACCGGGTCGCCGACGGGCGCGCCACCGGCTCGGACGCTTCCGCGAAGGCTGGACGTCTCCCCGGAAGCAACCTCGGACGGGTCGGCGACGACATCCAGGAGCGTAGGCCGGTCGCACACCTTCGGCGCCGGAAGGTTCTCTTGCCGCGGCGCGCCGGCCTCGATCTCGAAATCGCCGGCGGACAGGTCGAACGTGTGCGTGGCGTGGGGCGTTACCACGTTGCCGGCCTCACGAGTGGTGACGCCGTCGCTGCGGTAGCCGGTCCCGTGCTTCGCTCGATCCATCACCGAGATCTGGTGGAGAGCCCATCGCGTTCCCGGCTCGACGAAGCTCGGAATGGTCGCCGAGATCGTCCCTTCGCGAAGCCCGACGCACTGGTACCACTCGTTGATCTGATGCCCGTACTGATCTCTCCATCCGACGCCGACCTGCGAGACCAACGTCGTCGGATCCGAGACCGAGAAGGCGATCGTGACACGCTCGCCGGCGCGCAGCACACGCGATGAGCGCATCTCGAACGATTCGACCGACGGGTAGTCGCCGTCGGGAGCGACGGCCTGCACGTC
Organism: Actinomycetota bacterium; assembly: GCA_035541035.1. Lineage (GTDB taxonomy): Bacteria > Actinomycetota > AC-67 > AC-67 > AC-67 > DASWHR01. Next base: position 1,228 of record DATLFO010000041.1, on the reverse strand, counting down.
GAACTCGACCTTCGCCCGATCGACGTTGACGGTCGCGGCCGGCTCGATGCCGCCGGGCGAGTACAGGACGCCGTTGTTCACCGAGAAGATCGTCCGGTTGTCCGCGCGGTCGATGACGGCCACATGAGCGAGGGTCGCGTGTCCGCCTTCGGTGAACAGCGGGACGACGCCGGCGACCGGGCCGACGCCGATCAAGTCGGCCGGCGGGCTGGACAGGAACATGACGGCTCTGCCGGGCAGGAAGTATTGGACGCTCACCGACGCGATCCCGGACCGGTCATCCGACGCCTCGTAGATCGCCGCTTGCGCCGTCCCGGCTATGACGGTGCCGAACACGGCACGGATCGAATCGATCGAAGGCGCGGTCACGTCCTCGTTCGCGTTCGTCAGCTCGAAGTCGGCGGCGGCGAAGTCGATGCTCGTGGGCTCGGCCGGGCGCGCGCCCGACGGCGTGGTCTGAGTCGAGCCGTCCCGGCGATAATGGGTTCGGTTGTCGGCGCGGTCGTAGACGATGACCTCGGTCAACGACCATCCTCCCGTCGCCGCCCACGCGTTCAAGGTCGCCGAGGCGACACCCCGTCCGCTCGACTGCCCGAAGTGGACGCTGGGAACGAAGAAGTGACCGCGGGGCCCGCGGTAGACGGCCTGCACGTGCGTGACGGTGGACGTGCCGCCGTCGGAGACCTCGACGTCCAGCCGCACCGGCTGCCCGGCGGCGGGCGCGGTGGTGACGCGCGACAGCGAGACGACACGCGGAGCGTCGTTGTCGGCACGCGCGGCAGGGCCGGTCAGGATCGAGATCCCGATCAGCGCGAGGGGGATGATTCGCCGAAATGGTCGCATTGAAGGTGTAGGTCGTCAGATCGATAACGAGACCGTCGGGCCGCGGTGACGAAGACCGCACCGGCCCGGGCATGAATCGGACATTGGCGATCGCTTTTGCGGCCGAGACTCGATCCCGAGCTGGATGGCTCCACGCGTGGCGATCGGCGAAGTCAGCCGGTCGACCTTGTGTCAATCGGGCGTGCCGAGCAACGCCGTATTGACACAAGAACAAGAGCGTCGTCGACCGGCCAATCCCTCGACGGGTCTTGGTTCGGGCCGAACTTTCACCGTTCGAACAAGAAGCTCTTGGTGGAGGTGAAAGTAGGACGTTGGAACTGTTCGTTACCGTTGTTCGCGCTGGTCAAGCAACGCTCAGAAGCGCGAGCTTGCAATAACTGGCGGG
>DATLFO010000040.1:0-2391 GCA_035541035.1 Actinomycetota bacterium | reverse complement strand
GTTCGGCGGCGTCGTCGAAGCCTAGTCGCGGGGATCCGAAAGCCGGGCCTGGCGGCCCGGACTATCATGGCCGCTCCATGACGATCGCATCCGGCTTCCGCTTCAAGGCGGTCATGGCCGTCACCTTTTTCATCATGTTCGGCTACGGCATGATCGTGCCGACGCTGCCGCTGTTCGCCTCGACGCTCGGTGTCGCCGAGACGGGGATCGGGCTGGTGTTCACTGCCTTCGCGGGCGCGCGTCTGGCCGCCTCGATCGTGGCGGGATCGGCGATCGGACGATTCGGGGAGCGGCGTATGGCCGCGATCGGTGCGTTCATCGTGGGGCTGTCATCGGCCGCGGCCGGCTTCTCGCCGAACTTCTCCTCGCTCGTGCTGCTGCGCGGCTTCGGCGGCATCGGATCGGCGTTCTTCCTCGCCGCGCTGATGACGAGCCTGCTGGGCGCGGTCAAGCCCGAGGAGCGCTCTCGCGCGATGGCGCTTTTCTGGGCGGTTGTGGGCGTCGGCTTCATCGTCGGGCCGGTCTTCGGCGGGCTGGCTGCCGTGATCAGCCTGCGCGCTCCGCTGTTCTTCTACGGCGGCATCTGCATGGCGGCCGCGCCGCTGTGCTACATGGTGCTCGGCCCGGGGCCGCGCGGCGCGACCGCGATCGGCGGGAACTCGCCGGTCGCCGAAGAGCCCGCGCCCATCCCGGCGGTCCCCGGCTGGCAGGCGCTCAAGCGGCTGCTTCGCGACCGCGCCTATCGCGCCGCGCTCGCCGTGGGCGCCGCATCGTTCTTCGTGATGGGCGGCGTCGATCCGCTCGTGGCCAAGACGTGGACCGACGGCTTCGGCATGTCCGCGTCCTCGGTCGGCATCCCGTTCATGCTCGCCGGCCTCGCCACGCTCGGCCCGGCCTGGCATGCCGGAAAGCTCGGCGACCTGAAGGGCCGCAAGTACGCGACGGTTCCGGCGCTGCTGGTGTCGGCGATCGCGCTGTCGATGCTCGGGCTGTTCGACTCGCCGGTCGCCTTCGCCATGATGTTCACCGTCGTCGGGTTGTCGTGGGGCTATCAGCGTTCCGGACCGAGTGCGATCGTCGGAGACGTGTCCACCGACACCGATCGCGCGATGGCGGTTGGCGGCTTTCGCATCGCCACCGACGTCGGCGCCTTCCTCGGGCCGGCGCTGCTCGGGGCGGTCGGTGAGCACGCGAGCCACGGCACCGCGTTCGTGGCCGCCGGCGTCGTGGTGCTGCTCGCATTCTTCGCCATGCTGCCGGTGCGCGAGACCGCTCCTGCGATCGCCGGCGCAGCGGCGCGCGAGCCGCAGGCCGCGGATTCGGCATGAGCCTGTTCCGCGTCATCGCGCACATCGACGCGTCGCCCGCCCGCGTGTGGGACGTGCTTCGCGACTGGGAGGGCTCGGCCGAGTGGATGGTGGACGCGACCACCGTCGAGGTGATCGGCGAGCAGCGTGAAGGCGCGGGAACGAGGGTTCGCGCGGTGACCAAGATCGCGGGGATGCCGCTCACCGACGAGATGGTCGTGACCGACTGGGTTCCCGAGCGGCTGCTCCAGGTCCGTCACGAAAAGTTCCCGATCATCGGGCCTGCCTGGTTCGCGCTGGCGCCCGCGGGACGCGGAACCCGGTTCGAATGGGGTGAGGACCTGCGTCCGCCGCTCGGCAAGCTGGGCGAGCTCGGCGGCGCGATCCTGCGCACGCCGATCGAGCGGGTGCTCGCCGAAAGCCTTCACAAGCTCAAGCGCGTCTGCGAATCCGGCGGATAGCGCCTGCTCACAGCCTGCTCTTGCGTTCCTCTCAGCGGGCGTTCACGCTGTCGTGGTGACATTCGCGCGAGCCCCCGCTCGACCCCGGGATCAAGGAGCGCATCCGTGAGCAAACACGCAGAGCCCGCGATGACCGCCGCCGAAGCCGCCGAGCTTCTCGAGCGCGCCCGTTTCGAAGTCAAGCGTTGGATCGTGGGACAGGACGCGATGCTCGAACGCGTCGTGGCCGCGCTGCTCGCCGGCGGGCACGTGCTGCTCGAAGGCGTTCCCGGCCTGGCCAAGACGATGACCATCCGGACCGTCGCCGCGGTCTTCGGCGGCGAGTTCCGCCGCATCCAGTTCACGCCCGACCTGGTTCCTTCGGATCTGGTCGGAACGCGCGTGCTGGATTCGAAATCCGGCTCGTTCCGTGTCGAGCTCGGACCGGTGTTCACCAACTTCCTGCTCGCCGACGAGATCAACCGCGCGCCCGCCAAGGTGCAGTCCGCGCTGCTCGAGGTCATGCAGGAGCGCCAGGTGACGATCGGCCGCACGACGCACACGGTGCCCGACCCGTTCCTCGTGATGGCGACCCAGAACCCGATCGAGTCCGAGGGCACCTACCCGCTGCCCGAGGCGCAGGT
>DATLFO010000039.1:0-2052 GCA_035541035.1 Actinomycetota bacterium | reverse complement strand
GACTTCGAGACCTCGAACTGGGCGTGGGATCCGGTCGCGAACGCCTACTACTGGCATCGCTTCTACTCGCATCAGCCGGACTTGAACTTCGACAACCCGGCGGTCCGCAAGGCGATGATGGAGGTGCTGGACTTCTGGTTCGACATGGGCGTGGACGGCCTGCGCCTGGACGCGGTGCCCTACCTGTTCGAGCGGGAAGGCACCAACGGCGAGAACCTGAAAGAGACTCACGAGTTCCTCAAGGAGCTTCGCGGCCACGTCGAGGAGCGCTACGGCGGCGAGAAGATGCTGCTCGCCGAAGCGAACCAGTGGCCCGAGGACGCGGCCGCCTACTTCGGCGACGGTGACGAGTGTCACATGGCCTTCCACTTTCCGCTGATGCCGCGCATGTTCATGGCCACGCGTTTGGAAGACCGCTTCCCGATCATTGACATCTTGGAGCAGACGCCCGCGGTCCCCGATAACGCGCAGTGGGCGCTGTTCCTTCGCAACCACGACGAGCTCACGCTCGAGATGGTCACCGACGAAGAGCGCGACTACATGTACCGCGTCTACGCCGCCGACCCGCAGGCGCGCATCAACCTGGGCATTCGCCGCCGGCTCGCGCCGCTGCTGGGCAACAACCGTCGCATGATCGAGATGATGAACGGGCTGCTGTTCAGCCTGCCCGGCACGCCGGTCATGTACTACGGCGACGAGATCGGCATGGGCGACAACATCTACCTGGGTGACCGCAACGGCGTGCGCACGCCGATGCAATGGTCGGCCGACCGCAACGCGGGCTTTTCCCGCGCGAATCCGCAGAAGCTGTTCCTGCCGGTCATCATCGATCCCGAGTACCACGCCGAGGCGCTCAACGTCGAGGCCCAGCGCGCGAACCCGCATTCGCTGCTGTGGTGGACTAAACGGCTGATCGCGCTGCGCAAGCAGTCGAAGGCGTTGTCGCGCGGAACGCTGGAGTTTCTGTATCCGGAGAACCCGAAGGTGCTCGCTTATCTTCGCGAGCACGACGGCGAACGGGTGCTGGTGGTGGCGAACCTGTCGCGCCACGCGCAGTACGTCGAGCTGGGTCTGCGCGACTACGCCGGCATGGTGCCGGTCGAGATGTTCGGCGGCACGGAGTTCCCACCGATCGGCGAGTTGCCGTACCTGGTCACGCTCGGCCCGCACGCGTTCTACTGGCTCGCGCTGGAGGACCGCGACGGCGAGGCCGCCGCCGGACACGGCGACGGCTACCCGGTGCTCGAGGTGAGCGGCTCGTGGACGGACGTGCTCGCCAAGCGCGGCGGCCGCGGTCCGCTCGAGCGCACGCTGCCCGGCTGGCTGCGCACGCGCCGCTGGTTCGGCGCGAAGGGGCGCAAGATCAAGGCGGTGGACATCGACGACACCGTGCCGCTGTCACGCACGCGCGGGGCCGCTTCGGGAGTCATGGCGGTCCTGACGGTCGAATACACCGAAGGCGAGCCCGAGACCTACGCGCTGCCGCTGGTGTGGCGGCACTTCGAGGACGGCCACGAGCCGCCGACCGTTATCGCGCGCGTCAAGTGCCGCGACGGCGAGGGCCTGCTCTTCGACGGGCTGAGCGATCCGGAGCTGTGCAAGGCGCTGCTGAGCGCCGTCGCGAGCCGCCGGACGCTGCGCGGCGCGCACGGCGAGCTGACCGGGACGCCGACACGCGCGTTCCGCGCCACCCGCGGCTCGAGCGCCGACGAGCTCGAGGTCGAATGGATCGGCGCGGAGCAATCCAACACCTCGGTGGTGTTCGGCGACCGGATCGTGATGAAGCTCATCCGGCACCTGACCGATGGCGTGAATCCCGACCTGGAGGTCGGCCGCTACTTGAGCGAGCAGACGCCGTTCGACCGGCTGCCGCGCGTGTCGGGTGCGATCGAGTACCGCCGCGGCCGCGCCGAGCCGTCCACGGTCGCGATCCTGACCGAGTACGTCGACAACGAAGGCGACGCGTGGTCGTTCACGCTCGGCCAGCTCGGGCTATTCGTCGAGCGGGCGTTGGTGGCGCAGGACGATCACCCGCTGACGCTGCCGCACGGC
>DATLFO010000038.1:0-5825 GCA_035541035.1 Actinomycetota bacterium | reverse complement strand
GAAGCTCGAGCGCACCCAAGGCTGACGTACGTCCGTCGAACCCATCTGCTGCAAACACCTCTCGCGACACAGACGGCGACAGGCAGCGTCGTGCCGTCTGTGTCGCGAGAGGTGTTTGCAGCAGATGGGTTCGACGGACGTACGTCAGCCTTGGGTGCGCTCGAGCTTCGACGGGCCCTTGCCGATCTGCATGAGGGACTGAAGCTGCGGGGCGACACTGACGACGGCAGGCGTGCCGTCGCCGCGCTCGGCGCGCAGCTCGTCGGCCAGACGGTGGGCCTCTTTGAACAGCTCGTCGACGATGTCGTCCTCGGGCACGGTGCGCAGCACCTCGCCGCGGACGAAGATCTGCCCCTTGCCTTTGCCGGCGGCGACGCCGACGTCGGCTTCGCGCGCCTCGCCGGGGCCGTTGACGACGCAGCCCATGACCGCGATGCGCATCGGCACGTCGATCTCGCTCATGCGCTTCTCGACCGCGCCCGCCAGCGCGTACACATCAACCTCGGCGCGGCCGCACGACGGGCAGGCGACCAGGTCCACGCCGCGTTCGCGCAGGTTCAGCGTCTCCAGGATCGCGATGCCGGCCTTGACCTCCTCAACCGGCGGCGCCGTCAGCGAAACGCGGATCGTGTCGCCGATCCCTTCGGCCAGCAGCGTGCCGATGCCGATCGCGCTCTTGTACACACCGCGCGCGGGCGTGCCCGCTTCGGTGACGCCCAGATGCAGCGGGTAGTCGCACTGCGACGCGAGCATGCGGTACGCCTGGATCATCGTCCACGGGTCGTTGTGCTTGACCGAGATCTTGATGTCGCGGAAGTCGACGTCCTCGAGCAGCTTCACTTCCTCGAGCGCCGAGAACACCATCGCCTCCGGCGTCGGGCCGCCGAATCGCTCGAGCACCGGCGCCTCCAGCGAGCCCGCGTTGACGCCGATGCGGATCGGCGCCCCCCGCGCGGCCGCCTCCCGGCCGATCAGCGCCACCTTGTCATGCTTCTTGACGTTGCCGGGATTGATGCGAATTCCGTGGCAGCCGGCCTCCAGCGCCATGATCGCGTACTTCCATTGGAAGTGGATGTCGGCGATCACCGGGATCGTGGAATGCGACGCGATCTTGTCGAGCGCCCCGGCGTCGTCGCGATCAGGCACCGCGACGCGCACGATGTCGCAGCCGGCGGCCGCGAGCTCGGCGATCTGCTGCAGCGTCGAGTTGTAGTCGGCCGTCTTGGTGATCGTCATCGACTGCACGCTGACCGGCGCTCCCCCGCCGACCGGAACCGAGCCGACGCGGATCGCGCGCGATTGCCTCCGGGGGATGGACATCAGTTGGGCAGTGCCGGCAGCGGCGCGACGATATCCATGGCGAGCGATAGCACGAACAACCCGACGAAGAGCGCGATCACGGTTGCGCTCACCGGGATCAGCTTGCGCATGTCCACTTCGCGCTTGCGGATCTTCTCGTAGGCGAGCACCGCGAGATGGCCGCCGTCGAGCGGCGGCAGCGGGAGCAGGTTCGCCACACCGATGAAGATGTTGAACCCGATGAACAGGTAGAGCAGGTTGATCATGTCGGACTGGCCGGCGGCCCGCGTCACGCCGACGATGGACGCCGGGTCCTCGAGTGTGCGCTGCTCCTTGCCCCGCAGCACGTCGAACATGTGCGCGAACGAGGACGGAGAAACGATCTTACCGAGCGCCTTGAGGCTCTCCCACGACGCGTAGGGAATGAACTTCGCGCTCTCGACCACCGCGGTGGCAGGGGGACGCGTCACCGTCTCCAGATCGGGAGCCACGCCGAGGAAGCCGACCTGCTCCCCGCGCGAGTTCGACGACTGCAGCGTCGCGCGCAGCGTGGTCTCGCCGTCGTCGCGGGCCACCGTGAACTCGACGGTCTCGCCCGGCTTGGACCGAATGATCTCGCGGGCCTCGTCCCAGGTCTGCACGCGCGTTCCTTCGACGGCGACGATCGTATCGCCGGGTTCGAAGCCCGCGGCCGCCGCCGGCGTTTCCGGCTCGACCTCGTGGATCGTGCGCGTGGCATCCCCGTCCGGCACTCCCGCCGTCATCAGCATCGCCGCGAGCATCACGAAGGCGATGATGAAGTGCATCGTCGAGCCCGCCACGAGCACGATCGCCCGCTGCCATGCCTTCTTCGCCTTGAAGATCCGGCCCCGGTCTTCCTCGGGAACCTCCTCGAACGGGTTCATGCCGGCGATGCGCACGTAACCGCCCGCGGGGATCCACGCCAGGCCATATTCGGTCTCGCCGCGCTTGACCGACCATATCGGGGGTCCGAACCCGATGAAGAAGCGATCCACCTTCATCCCGAACTTCTTGGCCGTGATGAAGTGGCCGAACTCGTGCAGGCCGATCGCGACCAGGATCAGGAATACGAACAGCAGTGCCTTCACTCGATGATCGACCTCGCTTCGGACCGGGCCCATTCTTCGGCGTCGAGCACCGACTCCAGCGTCACGGGCCCGGCGGCATCGTGACGAGACAGAACCTGTTCGATGACCCGGACGATGCCGGGGAAGTCCAGGCGGCCGTCCAGAAACGCGGCGACCGCTTCTTCGTCGGCAGCATTGAACACGCAGGGGTAGGTCGCACCGCGTCGCGCGGCTTCCATCGCCAGCCGCGGCGCCGGAAACACCTCGGCATCGAGCGGCTCGAACTGCAGCGAGCCGAGCGTCGGCCACGCCAGCGGCTCGGCGCCGCCCTCGAGCCGCTCGGGCCACGCCAGCGCGACCTGCAGCGGCAGCCGCATGTCGGGCACCGACGCCTGAACGATCGACGAGCCGTCCGCGTACTCCACGATGCCGTGCACGATCGACTGCGGGTGCACGACGATCTCGATCCGGTCGATCGGAATGCGAAACAGGTGATGCGCTTCGATCGCCTCCAGGCCCTTGTTGACCATGGTGGCCGAGTCGATCGTGATGCGCTTGCCCATCGACCAGGTCGGGTGATTGAGCGCCTCGTCCGGGGTAACGCCGCGCAGCGATGTCGCGTCGCGGCCGCGGAACGGGCCGCCGCTGGCGGTCAGGATCACGCGCCGCACGTCGCCGAGCCGGTTGCCCGCAAGGCATTGGAAGATCGCGGAATGCTCCGAGTCCACCGGCAGCAGCCGCTCGGGATGGTCGCGTACGAGCCGCATGACGATCTCGCCTCCGGCGACGAGCGACTCCTTGTTGGCCAGCGCGACGGTCTTGCCGTGCTCGAGCGCGGTGATCGTCGGGACGAGCCCGCGCGAGCCGACGAGCGCGTTGACCACGACGTCGGCCTCGGCGAGCGATGCGGCCTCGAGCACCGCTTCGGGTCCGCGAGCGAAGGCGCCGTTGCCACCCTCGGCCGCGGCAAGGGCCGCCAGACGCGGGCGGAACTCGTCCACCTGCTGGGACAGAAGCTCGGCGTTGCGGCCGGCGACCAGCGCCACGACCCGGAACCGATCAGGGTGCTTGCGCACCACGTCGAGGGCCTGGGTTCCGACGGAGCCGGTCGATCCGAGGATCGCGATTCGCTTCACGGGGCCCATTCTGCCAGCGCCCGAGGGCCTTCGCTGGCGGCGAAGATCGGTCAAATGGTGAGCCAACGGGCCAGCCAATAGGCGACCGGCGCCATCAGCAGCAGCGCGTCGATGCGATCGAGCATGCCGCCGTGCCCGGGGAGGAGCTGGCCGAAGTCCTTGATCTGCAGGTCACGCTTGAGAACCGATTCGGCCAGATCACCTAGCGGCGCGACCACCGCCGTCGCCCCGGCCAGCGCCAGGCCGCTCCACAGGCTCCACGGTTCGATGAGCGGGCCGAGCCCCGCTCCCAGCGCCAGGATCAGCACCGACGCGCCGATCGCGCCCTCCCACGTCTTTCCGGGCGAGATCGAGGGCGCCAGCTTGCGCTTGCCCAGCAGCGACCCGGACGCGAACGCGCCGATGTCGTAGAAGGCGACGAGCCCGATGAATGCGATGGTGATGCCGGGGCCGTGCGGAAGCTCGCGCATCAGGATCACGTGCGCGCCCATCACGCCCGTATAGACGAGCCCGAATACCGATACCGAGATGTTCGCGAGCACGTTGCGCCGTTCCGGGTCGGCGAGATACCACAGGAACGCAACGACGAGGAACATCGCCAGCACGAACGTTACGGCCCGCGGGCCGCGCCACGACGCACCGGCCATCATCGCCACCGAGGCGGCGAGGCCGAGCCAGGTCGCCGGACGGTAGCCGCGGCTTTGCACTGCGGCGTAGAACTCGGAGAGCCCGTAGGTGACCACGACGATCACCACGATCTCCCATGCGATCCGGCTGGTGAACAGCGTGCCGAAGATCAGGCCGGCCAGGCTCAGGCCGGTCACGATGGCGATGGGCAGGTTGCGTCCCTTCGCGGACGGCGCCGGCTCGGGTTCGCCGGCCGCCGCGGGTTGCGCGCTCATCGGGTCGTCGCCGCCGTGCGGCTAGACCTCCATCAGCTCTTGCTCCTTGCGCTGGAGCATCGAGTCGATCTCGCCGACGTGCTTGTCGGTGAGCTTCTGCAAGTCCTTCTCGGCGCGACGGGCGTCGTCCTCGGAGACCTTGCCCTCCTTGGCGTCCTTGTCGATCTCGTCCTTGGTGTGGCGACGGATGTTGCGGATCGCGACGCGGCCGTGCTCGGCCCGGTCCCGCACCACCTTGATGAGCTCCTTGCGCCGCTCCTCGGTGAGCGCCGGGAAGTTCAGGCGAATGTTGGCTCCGTCGTTGGAGGGCGTGATCCCCAGGTCGGACGCCATGATCGCCTTCTCGATCGAGGAGACAGCGTTCCTGTCGTAGGGGTGGATCAACAGAGACTTCGACTCGGGAACGCTCACCGACGCGAGCTGCTGCAGCGGCGTGGGCGAGCCGTAGTAGTCCACGGTGATGCGCTGCACGAGGGCGGGCGAGGCGCGGCCGGTCCGCACGGCTGCGAACTCTTCCCGGGTGACCTCGACGGCCTTGGCCATCTTCTCGTCCGCCTGCTTCATGGCCTGGTCGATCATTCGCCTCTCCTGGGTCCGTTGCGATGCCGGAACTCTATCCGAGCCCGCGCGAGGGCCGCACGGGCCGCGCGTGTCAGCCGTGGACGAGCGTGCCGATCGGCTCGCCGGACAGCACGCGCCGAATATTCCCCGCGACCTCGTGATTGAAGACCACGATGGGCAGCTTGTTGTCCATGGCCAGCGCGATCGCCGTCGCGTCCATCACACCCAATCCGCGCTGCAGAACCTCTTGGTAGGTGAGCGAGTCGAACCGTTTCGCCTCAGGGTTCTTCTCGGGATCGGAATCGTAGACGCCGTCCACGCGGGTTCCCTTGAGGATCGCCTCGCCCCCGACCTCCAGGGCCCGCTGCGCGGCGGTGGTGTCGGTCGAAAAGTACGGCGTGCCCATGCCGGCCGCGAAGATCACGATCCGCCCCTTCTCGAGGTGGCGCACGGCGCGGCGCGGCACGTACGGCTCCGCGACCTGGGTCATCTGGATCGCCGACTGGACGCGGGTCTGCACGCCGCGCTTTTCGAGCGCGTCCTGCAGGGCCAGGGAGTTGATCACCGTGCCGAGCATCCCCATGTAGTCCGCGCGCGAGCGGTCCATGCCTTCGGCCTTGGTCGAGGTCCCGCGAAAGATGTTGCCACCGCCGACGACGACCGCAACCTGGATCCCGAGATCGTTGACGACGTCTTTGAGCTGGTCGGCGACCGAGTTCACGATCCGCGGGTCGATGCCGAGCTTGGAGTCCGACTCGGCGAACGACTCACCGGAAAGCTTGAGCAATACGCGCCGGTACGGGCCGCGCGCCGCCATCTACTCTCCCCCGACGCGGAAG
>DATLFO010000037.1:0-22017 GCA_035541035.1 Actinomycetota bacterium | reverse complement strand
GTGGAAGGGACAGCATGTGTTCCTGCGCGCGGCCGCCCGGCTCACCGCCGCGCATCCGGATGCACGCTTCGTCGTCGCCGGGGACGCGCTCGGCGGGTTCTCCGCCGGCTACCCGGCCGGCCTGCGCGCGCTCGCCGACGAGCTGGGCATCGCCGGACGCGTGATCTTCACCGGCGCATGCGACGACGTGCCGGCCGTGCTCGCCGCGCTCGACGTGTTCGTGCACGCCTCGGTCGCCGAGCCGTTCGGCATCGTCATCGTCGAGGCGCTCGCCGCCGGCGTTCCGGTCGTCGCCACCCGCGGCGGTGGCGTCGCCGAGATCGTCACCGACGGCGAGGACGGCTTCCTCGTCGAATGCGGCGACGACGAGCAGATCGCGGGCCGCGTCGCCGAGATCCTCGCCGACCCCGCGCTCACCGTGCGGCTCTCGAACGCCGGCCGGGCTCGCGCCCGCGCCGCGTTCACCGCCGGGCGCATGGTCGAACAGTTCACCGCCGTCCTGGAACGCTACGCCCCGCGCCGGGTCCGGGAGCGCGTATGAAGGTCGGCATCTGCATCTCCGTCTACCGCCGCACCGGCGGGCTCGAGCGCGTCGCCGTCGAGTGGGCGCGCGGCCTTCATCGCCGCGGCCACGACGTCGTCGTCTTCGCGCAGGAGGTGATCGAGCGCGATCCCGGCCTGACCTACGTGCCGGTCGGGGGAGCGCGCTCGCCGAACTGGCGACGCGCCGCGACCTTCCCGCGCGCCGCGGCCGCCGCGCTTCGCGCCCATCCGGTGGACGTCGCCTGCTCGTTCGGCGCCGCCGTGGACGCGCCGACCGTCATGGGCACCGCCGGGCCGCATCGCGCCTGGTTCGAGCAAGGCAGAGCCGAAGCGCCGCCCTGGACGCGCGAAGGGCTGCGCCGCCGCTTGAACCCCCACCATCGCGTGGTGATGGCCGTCGAGAAGCGCATCGTCGGCGGTGGCCGCTTCGAGATGCTCTACGCGACCTCGCAACGCAGCGCCGACGACTACGCACGCCTGTACGGCGTTCCCGACGGCCGCGTCGGTGTGCTCGCCAACGGCGTCAACATGGACGAGTTCCGATTCGATCCCGCGGTGCGCGAGCGTGTTCGTGCCGAATGGGGAGCGGGCGAGCGGCCCGTCGTGCTCACGCTTGCCAACGAGATCGCGCGCAAGGGCATCGACACGCTCATCGCCGCGTTCCCGCGCGTTCAAGCCGCGGTCCCCGGTGCGCTGCTGGTGATCGGCGGGCCTGCGGGCGGCGCCGAAGCCGCGCGGCTCGCGCGCGAGGCCGGACTTTCCGGCGAGGACGTTCGCACCGTCGGCCGGATCGCCGAGCCGTCCGAGGCCTACGCAGCCGCCGACCTGTTCGCGTTCCCGACGCGCTACGACCCGTGGGGTCTGGTGGCGGTGGAATCGCTCTCGTGCGGCACGCCGGTCGTGTGCGGCCGCAGCGCCGGCGTCGCCGAGCACGTGCGCGACGGCGAGACCGGCATCCTGCTCGACGCCGTCCGCGATCCCGCAGCGCTCGCCGGCGCGGTCGTTCGCGGCCTTGCGCTTCCGGCTTCGCGGGACGAGTGCCGCGCGAGCGTGGCCCACCTGTCGTGGGAGCGCATCCTCGACCGGGTCGAAAAGATCCTCGGCGACGTGATCGCGCGGCGCGAGGCGGTGGGAACGCGATGAGGATCCTCGCGCTCACGCCCGCGCTGCCCTGGCCGCCGCATACCGGCGGCACGCGCCGCATCGCCGCGATTTTGGAGGGCCTCGCGGCCTCCCACGAGATCTCGCTGTTCGCCCTCCACGGCGAAGGCGGCTCCGCCGAGGCGACGGCCGACGCGCCGCTCGCCGTCGTCCGAACCGTGCCGTACCCGGGCCTTCCCGAGCGTGGCCGCATCCGGTTCTGGACGCAGCTGCTCACCGATCCTCTTCCCAAGGCCGTGCGGCAAGCCTTCGACGGCGACACGCTCGCCGCCGCCGCCGCGTTCGCGCGCGAGGTGCGGCCCGACGCGATCTACGCCGAGCCGATCGAGATGGAGCCCTGCCTGCGCGCCTGCGCCGAGGCCGTACCGTCGGCGCGCACGATGATGGGTTGGATCGATGTCGTGTCCACCAACATCCGCCGCCAGACCGAGCGCGACCGCGGTCTGCCGCACCGGCTGCACGCGCGACGCGAGTTCGCGCGCATGGTCCGGCTGGAGCGGCGCGTGGCGCAGAGCGTGGACGCCCGAACCTGCGTCTCGTCCGGCGACCGGGCCGCGCTGGAGGCGCTGACGGGCCGCCCGTTCGTGCTCGCGCCCAATGGCGTGGATACCGCCCTGTTCGCTCCACGCGGCGGCGCGATCAACGACCGCCAGCTGCTGTTCGTCGGTCCGCTGTCGTTCCCGCCGAACCGCGACGCGATCAACTGGTTCGCGCACGAGATCCTGCCGCACCTGGGCGGGGTCACGCTCACCGTCGCCGGCGAGCCCGCCGGCTTCGCCGCGCCGCAAGGCGTCGGCCTCGCCGGCCGCGTCACCGACGTGCGTCACATGATGGCCCGCGCCGGCGCCGTGGTCGTGCCGCTTCGGTCCGGGAGCGGCACGCGCCTGAAAATTCTCGAGGCGCTCGCGATGGGCAAGGCCGTGATCTCGACGCGTATCGGCGCCGAAGGGCTCGAGGTCCAGCACGACCGCGACCTGCTGCTCGCCGACGATCCCCGCGCCTTCGCCGACGCGGTGCGCCGCGTGCTCGGCGACGCGACGCTGCGCGCCCGGCTGGGCGCAAACGGGCGTGCGCTGGTCGAGCGGCGCTACCGCTGGCAGGACACCGTCCGCGCGGTCGAGGCCGCGCTCGCCGGCGAGGGGGCGCGCGTATGAGCCGCGCCGGCGTCAAGCAGTCGTCCGTCGTGGTGGTCAGCCACGCCTGCGTCGTGGACGTCAACCAGGAGCCGTTCCGCGCGCTCGCCGGACGCGGCGTGCGTGTGCACGTCATCGCGCCGAAGGCGCTGCGCACCGACATTCGAGGCACCATCCCGTTCCGCGCGCTCGACGGCGTCGACGCGACGGCGCTTCCCGTGCGCATCGGCGGATTCCGTCGCGGCGTCCGGCAGGCCGGCGTGCACATGATCCTGTACGCGGGCTTGCGCGAGGCGATCCGCGGCCAGGAGCCGACGCTGATCTACGTCGAGGAGGAGCCGTGGAGCTTCACCGCGATGCAGGTCGACCGCATCGCGCGCGAGCTCGGTGTGCCGTTCGCCTTCCACCAGTCCCAGAACGTGGCCAAGCGTCTTCCGCCGCCCTTCGAGTCGATCCGCCGCCGGGTGCTGCGCGAGGCGGCCGGTGCGACGGTCCGTCTCGAGGGTGCGGCACGCGTGCTGCGCGCGTCCGGCTTCACCGGCCCGATGCTTTCGATCCCGAACGTCATCGATCCGTCGCGCTTCGATGCCGCATCGCCGATGCTGCCGGGGCTCCCGCGCCCGGTCGCCGGCTTCGTCGGCCGGCTCGTGGAGGAGAAGGGCGTCATGGTCTTCCTCCGCGCTGCGGCCGCCGCGAAAGCAGGCTGTGTGGTCGTCGCCGGCGACGGGCCGCTGCGGGCACGCGCGGAAGCGGAGGCGACGCGCCTCGGGCTCGACGCCCGCTTCCTCGGAAGCGTTGCTCACGACGCGGTCGCACAGGTCTTCGCCGCCGTCGACGTGCTCGTGATCCCGTCGCGGACGACGCGCGGATGGAAGGAGCAGTTCGGCCGCGTGGTGATCGAGGCCAACGCCGCCGGCGTTCCGGTTGTTGCCACCGAATGCGGCGCGCTCGGCGACACCGTGCGTGCCACCGGCGGGGGCATCGTCCTCGCCGGTGGCGACCCGCAGGGCCTTGCGGCCGCCGTGGCGGCCCTCGCCCACGACGACCAGCGGCGCCGGCGCCTCGGCGACGCCGGGCGCGCTGCGGTGCGCGCGCGCTTCACGCCGGAGGCCGTCGCCAAGGATTTGCACGAATTCTTCGCTCGACTGGAGGACCGATGACGACAAAGACCAGAGGCACGCTCCCCGAGGGCCTGTACTGGGCGCCGTGCCCGATCTGCGCCAAGACCGGCGGCAAGGTGGTTCACACCGAGCCGATGGGCGAGCTGTCGTCGCCGCTCACCGGCCGCTTCCCCGAAGATCTCGAGATGAGGATCGTGCGCTGCAAGCACTGCGGCTTCCTGTACGCGAACCCGCGTCCGACCCAGGATGTGCTCGACGAGCGCTACCAGCACATGAGCGACATCGACTTCAACCTCAACGGGCAGCAGGCGCGGGTGCGCATGTTCGAGCATCTGATCGACCGGCTTCAGGCCAAGCACCCGCGGCGCGGCAAGATCCTCGACGTCGGCTGCTTCACCGGCACGCTGCTCGAGGTCGCGGCCAAGCGCGGCTGGGAGCCGTGGGGTGTCGAGATCAACAAAGTCGCCTCCGGATACGCTCGCGAAGACCTCGGCTACAGCGTCTTTACCACCGAGCTGCGCAAGGCCGGGTTCGAGCCGGACTTCTTCGACGCCGTCACCATGACCGACGTCGCCGAGCACGTCATCGACCCCAAAGAGACCTTCGAAGAGATCTTTCGCATCCTCAAGCCGGGCGGCATGCTCGTCATGACGGTGCCGAACGGCAGCATCCAGATCCCGAAGGAGAATCTCAAGCGGCGGCTGAAGAAGGGACCGGGCGTCGTGATCGGCGGTCTGGGTCACGTCAACCACTTCTCACAGTCGTCGGTGCGCGGCCTGCTGCGCGGGATCGGCTTCGGCAAGGTCGAGGTCGGCTGCATGATCCCGGAGCGGCAGTACACCGCTCGCATGGATCGTTTCAAGCGCGCCTACGTCACGGTCGCGCGCGCGGTGCTCGCCACAACCGGCGTGCACATCGGACACGAGCTCCTGGTGACCGCGCGCAAGCCGTGAGAGTCCTTCAGATCGGCCGGTACGGCTCCGTCAAGGGCGGCGCCGAGTCCTACGTGCGCGAGCTGTGCGCCGGGCTTCGCAACGCCGGCCATGAGGTCGCACTCGCGTACCGGTTCGATCCCGACGATACGCGGCTCGAGGTGCGCGCGGGAACGCAGATCGCCGCGATCACATCACGCAACGCGAGCCCGGCTCCGGTCGAGGCCGCCGAGGTGCGGCGTGCCGTCGAGGCCTTCGCGCCCGACGTCATCCACGTCCACAACGCCGAAGCAGCCTGGCTCGCCGGCCTGTGCGACGAGATCGCTCCCGTGTTGAGCGCCGTGCACGACCACCGGCTCGACTGTCCTACCGGCACGCGCTACTGGGCGGCGTGGAACCGCGCGTGCGACGTCACGCCGGGCGCGACGTGCCTTGGATACAACGTCGCCGCGCACTGCGGCAGCCTGCGCGCCAACGCGACCCTCGAGCCGTACCTGCGCTGGAAGCGTCTGCACGCCGCCGCGCGGCGCGGGCCGCGCATCCAGGTGTTCAGCGGCGCGATGCGCGACGCGCTCGGCCGCGTCGGCATCGAGGCGCCCGTAGAGGTCACCCCGTATCCGGCGACCGCGCTGCCTGCCGCCCCACCCGCCGAGCCGGGCGACGCGCGCCCGGTCGTGCTCGCACACGGCCGGGCCACCAAAGAGAAAGGCTTCGATCTCCTGCTCGAAGCGATGCACGCCGTCGAGATGCCGGCGCACCTGGTCATCGCCGGGGACGGCCATCATCTGCCCGCGCTGCGGCGTGCCGCCGCGGCCGTGCCGCCGCGTCACCGCGTCACCTTTCTCGGCTGGACGCAGCGCGATGCGCTCGCGGGCTGGCTGCGCGCCGCGACCGTCGCCGCCGTGCCGAGCGCGTGGCCGGAGCCATTCGGCATCGCCGGGCTCGAGGCCATGAGCGTGGGTGTGCCCGTGGTGGCGAGCGACATCGGCGGCATCCGCGAGTGGCTCGACGACGGAGCGACCGGCCTGGCCGTGCCGCCGCGCGACGCGACCGCGTTCGGCCGTGCGATCGCGCGGCTGCTGGCCGACGCGACGCTGCGCGAGCGCATGGGCGCGGCCGCAAAGCGCCGCATCGAAGCGGATTTCGCCCTCGACGCGCACGTGGCGCGGGTCGTTGAGATCTACGAGCGAACTCGCCGGAGCTGGAAGGAGGCGGCGTGAGCCGAAGCACTTTTACCGAGCGCCCACTCGGTGCTTCGTCCGCTGCCCCTTCCGCTCCGGCGTTCAGCCGCGTCGCGGTGATCGTGCCCGTCTACAACGGCGCGCACCTGATCGAAGGGTGTCTGCGCGCGCTCGCCGCGCAGACGCTCGACCGGCGCGAGTTCCGGATCGTCGTGGTCGACGACGGCTCGACCGACGGCACGCAGCGCGTCGTGGCGCACCTGGCCGCGAACCTGCGCGCCTCGGTCACGCTGATCGAGCGGGAGCACGCCGGCCCGGCCGCGGCACGCAACGCGGGCCTGGCCGCGACCGATTCGACCTACGTCGCCTTCACCGACGCCGACGTCGAGGTCGCGTCCGACTGGCTCGAGCGCGCGCTCGCCCGCCTGGAGCGTGATGCGGCCCTTGCCGGCGTCGAAGGGCGCACGCTGCCGAAAGGCGTGAAGGGAACCTACACGCACCAGATGGAGAACGAGCGCGGCCAGCTCTACATGACCTGCAACATGATCTACCGCCGCGACGCGATCGCCGGCGGCTTCGACGAGCGCTTCCGCATGGCGTTCCTCGAAGACTCCGACGTCGCCTTCGGCGTGCTGGAACGGGGCGGCCGGATCGAGTTCGTGGCCGACGTGCTCGCGCACCACCTGGTGCTCCAGGAAGGCACCGTCAAGTTCTGGCGCGAGGCGCGCAAGCGCTTCTACAACCCGCTGCTGCACAAGAAGCATCCAGCGTCGTACCGGCGGCTGCTCAAGCCGGTCGTGCCGGCCTTCCCCGCGCCGTACGTGGACTACGTGCTCGCGCTCGCCGCGTTCGTCGTGGCGCTCGCGACCGGTGCCTGGTGGGTTGCCGTCCCGACGGGCGTGCTGGCCGCCTGGACGCTGCGCCGCGTCGCGCACGTTCTGCGGGCGCGCACGCCCGGCGCGCTGATCCGCGCGGCGGTCGTGCCGCTGGTGCAGACCGGCTGGGTTGTGGCCGGCATGATCCGCTTCCGCGCCTTGGACCCGCGCATCTAGCATGGCTCCCGCGCCGACGGGGCAGGTAATGGGGCGATGCAAACGCCTCCGCCGGTTCGCGATCGGTCCCGCCGGACCGGACCGCTGGTGATGCTGCTGGCCGGCATCGCGATCAGCGTCGTCGTTTCGCTCGTCCTGCGCACGTTCGTGCCGGTCTTTATCCTGTTCCTGCCGTTCGTGTGGACCGGCCGCCGGCGATGACCGTTCGCACACCCTTCCGCGGGCGTACGGCGCCCGAGCAGCGACCTTGACCCTCGCCCGCGCATCGGGGACAATCAGGACAAATCCCTAAGCCGGTGTCGTCCGGCTCCATCGCATCCAGGGGGGACAGGATGAGGGCTCGCATCAGACCATTCATCGTTGCGGCGCTGCTGCTCGCGCTGTCGGCCGTCGGCTTCCCGGCGAAGGCCGCGAGCCAGATCCGGATCGTTCGCGACCAGTTCGGCGTGCCGCACGTCTACGGCGCGACCGCCGAGGACGTGGCGTTCGGTGCCGGCTACGCGCTCGCGCAGGACCGGCTGTGGCAGATGCACATCTTCCGCCTCGTCTCGAAAGGCAACCTGTCTCACCTGCTGGGGTCGCTGATCGTCGGCGCCGACAAGACGGTGCGCTTCTGGACCTACACCGCGAGCGAGCGCGCCGCCCGGTTCGCGACCTACCCGCCGGACATCAAGCGCTGGTGGCTCGCGTGGGTGGACGGCATCAACAAGTGGATCGCCGAGGCCAAGGCCGAGCCCGCCGCCAAGATGCCGTTCGAGTTCGCCGAGTTCGGCGAGCCGCTCGACGAGTGGACCATCGACGACTCGATGGCGATGGCCGACTACCTGATCTACACGTTCGGCTCGGGCGGGGGAAGCGAGGTCCGCAACCTCGCCGACCTCCAGGCCTACATCGCCAAATTCGGCCAGGCCGAGGGACGCAAGATCTGGGACGACCTCATCTGGATCAACGACCCCGACGCGCCGCTGTCGATCCCGGCCGACTACGACTGGAAATCCACGCCGTCGCGCGCGCGCCCCGAGGCCGACCTCAAGACGCTCGAAGGCGACGCGCGCATCAGCCTGCCGCAAGCCATGCGGGTGGCCGGACCGGCGCAAGGCGTCACGCCGATCCTGTCCCAGGCAGACCTGCTGCGCATCCCGGTGGCCGGCTCGGTGCTCGCCGACGTCGACGTGCTCGAAGACGGCCGTCAGACGCTCGAGAAGATCTTTTTCAAGTTCGGCTCCAACGCGCAGATCGTGGCGCCGCACCGCACCACGAGCGGCAACACCGCGCTGCAGGCCGGCCCGCAGGTCGGCTACTTCCTGCCGCAGGCGCTCAGCGACTTCGGCATGCACTCCGCGGACGGCCAGATCGACGCGACCGGCATGACCTTCGCCGGGGTCGGTCCGGCAGTGCTGATCGGACGCGGCACCGGCTACAACTGGACGACCACGACCGGCGCGAGCGACATCACCGACACCTTCGTGGTTCAGCTCAACCCGAGCAACGCCAAGCAGTACCTGTTCGACGTGGACGGCGCCGGCCCGCAGCCCGCGGTGTGGGAGAACATGGAGTGCCGCACCGAGGTCTACGCGCAGAAGGGCGTTCCGTTCGACCAGCAGGAGATCTGCCGCACGCGGCACGGACCGGTGCTGTCGTTCGACACCGCCAACAACGTCGCCTATGCCGTCCGCTACTCGTGGTTCAACCGCGAGGGCGGCACGATCGAAGGGTTCTTCCGCTACAACCAGGTGCGCTCGCTCGAGGACTTCGCCACCTACGCGAACATGCTGGCGTCGAACCACAACATGTTCTACGCCGACGATCAGGGCAACATCGGCTACTGGCATCCGGGCAACTTCCCGCGCCGCGCCGCCGGCGACCTTCGTCTGCCGTTCGTCGGCACAGGAACGCAGGAATGGCAGGGGCTGCTGACCGCGAACGAGGTGCCGCACGCGATCAACCTGCCGCGCGGCTGGATCGCGAACTGGAACAACAAGCCGTCGGTGGACTGGGACCGCGAGAACGGCTGGGGAGCGGTTCACGGGGTGCAGACGTTCCTGGACAACCTCGACGCCGCCGGCCCGGCCCGTCCCGACCCGTGGGGCGGTTCGGTCAACCCGGACCGCCAGGTGGACTGGCAGGACCTCAACGCCAACATTCGCTATGCCGCCTTCCGCGACTTCAACGCCGACTACTTCACGCAGTACGTGCCGGCATCCTCGCCGAATGCCGTCGAGCAGAAGGCGCTCGAGGTGCTCCGCAGCTACAACGGCTTCATCTACGACGCGAACGGCGACAAGAAGGTGGACTCGGCCGGCTACACGATCCTCGGCCGGTTCGTGTCCGACCTGCGCGCCGCGGTCTTCAACGACGACCTCGTCGGCGTGCCGAACCGCACCAGCACCAGCACGCTCGTGCACGTGATGAACCCGGCCGCCGCGCTGCAGCCGCAGCGCAACTGGCTCGGGAGCGAGACGCGCCAGCAGGTCGCCGCACGCGCGCTGTCGTCTGCGGTCACCGCGCTGGCCGCGCAGTTCGGCAACAGCGAGCCGCGCACCTGGCTGTCGGACCAGCCCGAGCAGAACTACACGCGCCTCAACGCCGACCTGCTCACCAGCGTCGCGCGCGACACCGGACGCAACACGGTTCGCTCCAACACCGGCGTCACGGTGGGGGCGCTCCAGCCGGGGGCGGTCAACGTGCCGCCCGGCAACGTGCCGAACCACATCCGGATGAACCGCGGTACCTACAACCATCTGGTGCTCTACCTCGACCCGCCGAGCGGCTCGGGCATCCTGGGCGAGTCGCGGGCCGAGCACGGCAGCGTGATCTCGCCCGGCCAGAGCGGCTTCATCAACCTGCTCGGTCAGGAGGCGCGTCACTCGCGTGACCAGTTCGACCTGTACGTGCAGTGGCGCTACAAGCCGATGCCGATGACGCTCGCGGAATCGCTGGCGCTCGCGGAGTCGGACATCACGATCACCCGCTGATCGGTTTCGTTCGAAGCGCCGGACCCTGATCGCGAAGGGTCCGGCGCTTCGCGCATCGAAGCCGGCCGGGCGGCATCGTGTTCGCCGCCTTCGTCGCCCGTCAGGCGCCGTTCTGCGTCATCAGGTCGGCGAGGTGGAACGCCAGGTCCAGCGACTGCTTGGCGTTCAGGCGCGGATCGCACAGCGTCGTGTACTCGCGATCGAGGTCCGCCTCGGTGAGGTTGTCGCCGCCGCCGAGGCACTCGGTCACGGCCGCGCCGGTGATCTCCAGATGGATGCCGCCTGCGCGCGTTCCCGTCTCGCGGTGCGCGGCGAAGAATCCGTCGATCTCGGCGACGATGTCGTCGAGGTGGCGGGTCTTGAGCCCGGTACCGCTCGTGAAGGTGTTGCCGTGCATCGGGTCGCACGACCAGATCACCGGCTCGCCCGCGTCGCGCACGGCCTCCAGGATCGGCGGCAGCGCCTCGCGCACCTTCGCCGCGCCCATGCGGGTGATCAGCGTGAGCCGTCCCGGGATGCGATCCGGGTTGAGCCGGCGGCACAGCTCGATCACCTCGGCGGGATCGGCGGCCGGGCCGATCTTGCACCCGATCGGGTTGCCTACGCCGGCGAGGAACGTGACGTGCGCGCCGCCGGGGTCGCGGGTGCGCTCGCCGATCCACAGGAAGTGGCCGGAGCAGTCGTACCAGTCGCCGGTCAGCGAGTCTTGCCGCGTCAGCGCCTCCTCGTATTCCAGCAGCAGCGCCTCGTGCGAGGTCCACACGTCCACCTGGTGCAGCGCCGGGTTGTCGGTGTCGATTCCGACCGCGCGCATGAACGCGAGCGCGCGGTCGATCTGGGTGGCGATCTGCTCGTAGCGGCGGCCCTGCGGCGAGGCGGCGACGAACTCGTTGTTCCACTGGTGCACCTTGCCGAGGTCGGCGAAGCCGCCGTCGGTAAAGGCGCGCAGCAAATTCAGCGTGGCGGCCGCGTGGTGATAGGCCTCGAGCATCCGTCGCGGATCCGGAATGCGGGCGCCGGGGCTTGGCTCGTCGCTGTTGACGATGTGGCCGCGGAAGGACGGGATCTCGGCGTCGCCGATCTTCTCCATCGGTGAGGAACGCGGCTTGGCGAACTGGCCGGCCATGCGGCTGACCTTGACGATCGGCGTGCCGCCCGCGTAGGTCAGCACGGCGGCCATCTGCAGCAGGACCTTGAGCCGGTCCCGCACGCTGTCGGCCGAGTGATCGAAGAACGACTCGGCACAGTCACCGGCTTGCAGCAGGAAGGCCTCGCCGGCGTGCACCTTCGCGAGCTGCGCCTGCAGGTTTCGGGCCTCGCCCGCGAAGACCAGGGGCGGCCAGGTGTGCAGCTCCTTGGCGACCGCGTCCACGGCCGCCGCGTCCGGCCACTCGGGCTGCTGCAGCGCAGGCAGATCGCGCCACGTGCTCGGATTCCAGGCGTTGTTCGTGCTCATAGGTTCCGTCACTGTATCGCCGCCGCCGCGTATTCTGCTTGCGAAGATGCCGAAATCCCCGGAAACCCCTCACCCGCCGCCGCTGAACCTGGCCTACGTGTCGCGGAGCGCGCCGCCGCGCTCGGGCGGGATCGAGGCGCACATGCGCCGCGTCGCCACCGGTCTGGCGGCGGGGGGGCATCGCCTCCGGATCTTCGCGGCCCGGATCGACGACGAGCCGTTCACGCGGCTCAACACCACGCTCGCCACGCAGCGGTTCGAGCCGTTCCTGGACGGCGAGGTCGAGATTTGGCCGGTGCCGGCGGGCCGCCGCGCGCGCGCCACGATGCTGCCGTCGGCGGTGTCGAAGCTGCCCGGCGCCGACCGCATCGGCTACGACCGCATCCGCCGGGCGACGCTGCCGCTGGTGGTCACCGCGCTCGCGCCCGGTTTCAAGCGCGCGTTCTTCGCGGCGCGCCTGGTGCACTGTTGGGGCGGCGAGCCGCTCATGCATGCCGCCATGCGCGCCGCGCGGCAGCGGCTGCTTCCGCTGGTCGTCACTCCGTTCGCGCATCCCGGCCACTGGGGTGACGACGAGCTCAACGCCGGGCTGTATCGCAACGCCGACGCGGTCGTGGCCTTGCTTCCCGGCGAGGCGGACGTCTACGTCACCCTCGGCGTCGCGCCCGAGCGGGTGCACGTGATCCCGGTCGCCGCGCCGCCCGCCCCCGAATCCTCGTTCGATCCCCGCGCCGTCCACGGCATCGACACGCCGATCGTGCTGTGCCTGGGGGTCAAGCGCCCCTACAAGTACCGGGCCCTGCTCCACGCCCTGCCGCACATCGCCACCCGCGATGTCCGGGTCGTGTTCGTCGGCCCCGAGACGCCCGAATCCGAGGCCGACTTCGCGGCCGCCACCGACCCCCGAATCCTGCGCCGCGGAAAAGTGGACGAGGCGGAAAAATGGGGTTGGCTGCGCGCCGCGAATGTCCTATGTCTGCCTTCGGTATCGGAGATCCTGCCGGTTTCCGTTCTGGAAGCGTGGCGAACCGGCACTCCGGTCGTTGTATCGGAAGGAAGGTTCACGCGAGACCTCGTCGACGACGGTGAAGACGGAATCGTCTGCGCCGGCGAGCCGGGACCGATCGCCCAGGCGGTCGAGACCGTGCTGAAGGACCCGGCCGCCGCCGAGCGGATGGGCCGGGCCGGAGCGGCGAAGGTGCAGCGGCACTACGAGCCGGAAACGGTCGTGGCGCAACACGCCGGTCTGTACGCGTCGCTCGTGTGAGTCCCTCCGCGAAACGCCAATCGAACATCGGACCGAGCGGGAAGGGGCGCCCGAACGGTGAGCAAGCTCGACAACATGCGTGCGTTTTGGGACACCAAGGCGCAAAAAAATCCGCTGTGGTACGTCACGACGATCCTCGACTACGCGAAACCCGACGAGGAGCAGTTCTGGCAGACCGGAGAAGATGAGGTCGCGCGCGTCCTTGCGGACGCGAAGTGCGACGGCGGCGAAGCCGCGGCCGAGATCGGCTGCGGCGTGGGACGACTGACCCGTCCGCTCGCCAAGCGGTTCTGCCACGTCCATGCCTTCGACGTCTCGCCGGAGATGGTCGCTCACGCCAAGCGCAATCTCATGTCCTATCCCGGCGTTGCCGCGAGCGCGACCAGCGGCGACGGAACGCTGCCGCTTCCCGACGCGAGCATCGACTTCGTGCTCTCGATGCAGGTCTTCCACCACATCCCGGATCGCACGATCACGCTGCGCTACATCCGTGAGGCCGGCCGGGTGCTGCGCCCCGGCGGCGCGATCGGCTTCCAGCTTCGCACCTGCCGTCTGAGCGCCGGCCCGCTGGCGCGGCTCGAGCGCATCGCGCGCAACACGGTCGAGGCGGCACGCCGCCGGCGCCGTCCGCCGCCCGCCGATCTGGATTCGGCCGCCTGGCACGGCTCGCGCGTGCTGATCGGCGAGATCCGCCGTGCCGCGCGGGCTTCGGGCATGCAGGTCGAGTCGGTGCGCTGGCTCGTCAAGGACGGCGCCAACATCCAGGTCATCTGCCGAAAGAGGTCCGCATGAACGTGCTCGTGACCGGCGGAGCCGGTTTCATCGGAAGCCATCTCGTCGAGGCGCTCGTCGCGCGCGGCGACACCGTCACCGTGCTCGACGACCTGCGCGGCGGAACCATCGCCAACCTCGACGCGGTGGCCGGCGACGTGCACTTCGAAGAGGGCGACCTGCTGGGGGCCGACCTGCCGGCGCTGCTGGCGGGCGGCGGCTTCGACACCGTCTTCCACCTCGCCGGCACCGCCTACGTGCCACCCAGCGTCGAGGATCCCGTCTACGACTTCCGGCTCGTCGCGGAAGGAACGCTCAAAGTCTGCGACGCCCTGCGCCGCCACAGCCCGTCCTCCACGCTCGTCTACACCTCCTCGGCCGCGGTCTACGGCGATCCCGAGTCGCTGCCGATCACCGAAGATCACCGGGTCGCACCGGTCTCGCCGTACGGGCTGCACAAGTACACCGCCGAGCAGTCGGTACGCCTGCATGCCGAGCTCTACGGTCTTCGCACCGCGAGCGCGCGTCTGTTCAGCGTCTACGGGCCGCGTCAGCGCAAGCAGGTCATCTTCGACTTCGCGCGCAAGATCGCGGCGAGCCCGTCGCGCATCGAGGCGTTCGGCGACGGCACCCAGGTCCGCGACTTCGTCTACGTCGGGGACGTGGTGCGCGCGCTGCTGCGCATCGCCTCCGGCGGGCCGCTGCGCGGTGAGGTCTACAACGTCGCCACCGGACGCGGCATCTCGACCGGAGAGCTGCTCGCCATGGTCGCCGCGACGATGAACGCCGAGCCCGAGGTCGTGTGGTCCGGCAGCGTCCGCCCCGGCGACCCGGACAAGTGGCTCGCCTCGATCGAGCGCCTGCGTTCGATCGGCTACGAGCCGGCGACCTCGCTGGAGGACGGCATCGCCGCCACCGTCGCGTGGGCGCGGGAGCTGATCCAGGCGTGAAGATTCTCGTCGTCAGCGCCGGCATCGTCTCGGACCGCCGTCCCCACGGCGAGGCGCTGATCGCATTCAACATCCTGTCGCGGCTGGCGCGCCGCGGCCACGAGGTCACGGCCTACGTCACCGAATACGACGACGAGATCCCCGGTGTGACCTTCAAGACCATCTCCGCGCACGCGCCCGGCGCCGCGCTGTCGAGGCTCGCGTTCGCGCGGCGAGCGGCCCGCGCCGCCCGGAGCGAGCAGGCCGACGTCCATCACCTGCTGCTGCCGCTCACCACCGACGAGGGCTACACCACCGCGTCCGGCGCGCCGCTCGTCGTCGGGCCGCTGATGCTTCCGTGGCCCGCGGGCGACGGGGGGGCCAAGCCGCGCAACCGCTTGATCTCGGGCGTCGCGCGGTTGACGCTGCCGCGCTACGAGCAGCATCTGCACGCGCGCACGATGCGCCGCGCGTCCTCGCTGATGGTCACCTGCCGTCCCGCGCTCGCCGCGATCGACCACGACCTGCGTGGCCGCTGCGTCGAGGTTCCCTACGGCGTGGACACCACTCGCTTCACGCCCTCGCCGCTGCCCGGCGATCCGGTCGTTCTGTTCTACTCCGTGCTGCTGCCCCGCAAGGGCTACCGCACGCTGTTGCGCGCGTTCCCGATGGTTCGCGAGCGGATCCCTCGCGCGCGGCTGATCATGGCCGGTGACGACCCGCGCGGTCTGGCGGGCCAGATCCTTGAAGAGGCCGAGCGTCTGGGAATCGCCGACGCCGTGACGCTGCGCGGCCCGGTCAAGCCCGCGGACGCGCCGATGCTGTTCCGCGAGGCGCGCGTGTTCTGCCAGCCGTCCTTCGGCGAGCCGTTCGGCATGACCATCCTCGAGGCGATGGCGTCGGGACGGCCGGTCGTGGCGACCGCCGCGGGCGGCGTGCCCGGCTTCGTGCGTGACGGCGAGCACGGCCGTCTGGTGCAGCCCGGCGACGAGCGGCTGCTGGCGGATGCGCTCACCTCGACGCTGGTGCGCCGCGAAGCCGAGCGCATCGGCGCGCACAACCGCGAGGTCGCGGTTGCGCGCTACGACTGGGAGCGCGTCGTCGATCGCATCGAAGCCGCCTACGCCGCCGCCGCCGCCGGGAAGGAGTCGCCGCGTGTGCGGATGGCTGGGTAGGCCCGATCCGATCGACGCCGCGAGCCACGGCGACGAAGCGCCGGGCATCGTCGGCCCGCTCGGGCTCACGCCCGACGCCGAAGCCGGTCTGACCGCGGCCGGCGCCGCTGCGCTCGAGCAGGCCGCCGACGAGGCGGGCATCACGCGCACGCTCGTCGAGGAGGACACGATGAGCGCGGGTGAGGTTCGCCGCCTCGCCGTGCGCGGCATCGGTGCGGTTCTGGTCCGCACCTTTTCGCTCCGCGCGATGACCTTCGCGGGCAACATCATCCTGGCCCGCATCCTGGCGCCCGAGACCTTCGGGCTGTTCGCCATCGTGAACTTCGTGGTGCTGATCTCGGCGTTCCTGGCCGACATGGGCATCGGCGCGGCGCTGGTCCAGCGCAAGGAGCGTCTGACCGAGGAAGACCTGCGCACCGCGTTCACGCTGGGCTTCATCGTGGACGCCGCGATCACGGCGTTGCTGATGCTGCTCGCGCCCGTGCTGGTGGCCGCCTACAACCTCGAGCCGCAGTACGCGAACGCGGTCCGGGTGATGGCGCTGACCATCATGGTCTCGACCTTCGCCATCGTCCCGGCCATCCAGATGGAGCGAAACCTGCGCTTCAAGGAGATGGCCAACGCCGATCTGGTCTCCCAGATCGTGTACGTGTTCACCGCAGTCGGTCTCGCGGCGAGCGGGCTGCACGTGTCGGCTTTCGTCATCGCGTCGCTCGCCTCTCGCACCCTTCACACGGTGATCGTCAATATCATCTCGCCGTGGAAGCCGGTGCTGGGCGTCGTGCGGGCGCGGCTGCGCGCGATGCTCGCCTTCGGGGTTCCGTACCAGCTCAACGGGCTCGTCCTGCAGCTCAAGGACAACTTCGTGCCGACCTTCATCGCGATCGTCTCCGGCGCGCAGGCGGTGGGCTACATCAACTGGGCGGTGGGGCTGGCGACCAACGCACTGTTCCTGCTCACCATCGTCTCGCGCGTGACCTTTCCCGCCTACGCGCGGCTCCAACACGACCTGCCGGCGCTGAAGGACTCGATCGAGAAGTCGATCAAGTGGATCTCAGCCACGGTCTTCCCGGCGGTGTTCATGCTCGCGGCGCTCGCGCATCAGATCGTGCGGTTCCTCTACGGGCCGAAGTGGGCGCCGGGCCTGATCTCGTTCTACCTGCTGTGCATCCCGATGATCGCCTCGTCGTACTCGACCGTGCTGGTCAGCGCGCTGCACGGCGTCGGCCGGGCCAAGACCGTGCTCAAGCTGAGCACGATCTGGGCGGTCGCGGGGTGGGCGATCTCGGTGCCGCTCACCCTGTGGATCGGCTACAACGGCTTCGCGCTCGGCATGGCGTTCGTGTCGCTGCTGTCGGTCCTGTCGGTCATCGAGATGAACAAGATCGTCAAGGTCACCTTCGTGCGCGACCAGCTCAAGATTGCGCTGATCGCGGGCCTGCCGGCCTTCGCGGTCTGGGTCATGTCGTATCAGGTCGTGCACGGCATCCCGTCGCTGCTCGGGCTCGGCGCGTTCGGCGGCCTTTCCTACATCGGCTTGATGGCGCTCACGGGCGAGATCCGTGAGGCCCGGCGCCTGGTGAAAGGATCGCTGCAGCGTGCGTAACACCAAGGAGATGCCTCCCGTTGCCGGCCTGATCCGGCCGTGCATCGTGTGTGCCTCGACGGAGCGCTCCGTCGAGCTGCGACTGGGCGACTACGAGATTCACCGCTGCCCGTGCGGGCTGCGCACGCTGTCGCCCGAGCCGGCCGAGGAGACGCTCGTCGAGGTCTTCGACGACGGCACCATTTATTCCGAGGCCGAGTCGTTGCGCGTCCACGTGCTCGAGCAGAACCACCGCTCGCTCTACGACGTCGAGAAGTTCGTTGGGCCGGGCCGCCTGCTCGACGTCGGGTGCGGCCTGGGCTATCTGCTGGAGTCCGCTCGCGCGCGCGGATGGGAAGCGGTCGGCGTCGATCCGTCGCCGTTCTCGGTTCGCCGTGCACGCGAGAAGGGCTTCGAGGCACACCGCGGCCTTCTGCACGAGCTCGGCCTTCCGGCCGCGTCCTTCGACGCGATCTCGCTGCTGCAGGTCGTCGAGCACCTGATCGACGCGCGCGCGCTGCTCGCCGAGTGCCGCCGCCTGCTCAAGCCCGGCGGCGCGCTGCTGGTTGAAACACCCAACCCCGCCTCGCTGCTCGCGGCGGTCAAGCGCGAGGGCTTCAACTATTGGATCCCGCCCGTGCATTGCGTCTGGTACACACCGGATGCGCTGGGCCGCGTGCTCGCCGCCGCCGGCTACACGCCGGTCAAGGTCTCGACCTGGAGCGCGCGCACCCCGGTGCTGCACGACGGGATCGACGTGGTGGCTTCGACGAAGCTCGGCCGCAGGCTGCCGGGGCGTATGCGGCGCGCCACCGGCAGCGCGGTCGGGGCGCTCGCCGACGCGTTCGGCCGCGGCTCGATCGTCGAGGCGGTCGCACTGCGATGGGAGGACGCGTGAGCGTCACCCTGCGTCTCGCCTGCCCGGCGTGCGGCCGCGACGACTGGAAGCCGGACCTGGCCGCCGGCGCGCATGCGCTGGTGCGTTGCCGCTGCGGCCTGCGCGCGCTCGACCGCGCCCCCGACGCCGGCGCGGCGCTGCACGACAACGAGAACATGTACGGCGCCGAGGAGTACAACGCGTGGTACCGCACCATGCGCGACGTGCTGACCGCACGCTACCGGGGCGACCTCGACGAGATCGAGCGGCTGCATCCGTCGCGCGGCGCGATCCTGGACGTCGGCTGCAGCTACGGCTGGTTTCTGCAGGTCGCCGCCGAACGCGGCTGGACCACGGCCGGCATCGAAGCGACCGACGCGACCGCACGCGAGGCCCGCCAGGCCGGGCTGGACGTGCGCACCGGCACGATCGAGGCCGCCGGCTACGACGAGGCGTCCTTCGACGTGGTGTGCCTGTGGGATGTGCTCGAGCACGTGCCGCAGATCGATACGTTCCTCGCCGAGATCCGCCGCGTGCTCAGGCCCGGCGGCCTGCTCGCGATCAACTCGCCGAACATCGCCAGCGTCATGGCGCGGCAGGCCGGCGCGGACTGGTCGTGGCTGCTGCTGCCGCATCACGTCTGGCAGTTCACGCCGGCCGCGATGCGCGCAACCGTGCAGACGCGCGGCTTCGCCGTCGAGCGCTCCTACACCTGGGAGCCGCCCGAGGCGTTCGTGCAGGACCTCAAGCTCTACAAGCGGCGGCCGCGCCTCGGCGCCAAGGCGGTGCGCCGCGTCACCGACAAGCTGCTCGTCCCGGCCGAGAAGGCCTGGTGCCGTCTCGGCTACGGCGGGCTGATCCGCCTCTACGCCCGGAGGGCGCCGTGACCGTCTCGGCCGTCGTGATCGCGATGAACGAGCGCGACATGATCGCCGCCGCGATCGCCTCGTGCCGCTTCGCCGACGAGATCCTGGTCGTGGACGGCGGATCCATCGACGGAACCCAAGACATCGCCAGAACTGCTGGCGCGCGAGTCGTTGAGCGCCCCTTCGACGATTTCGCGCGCCAGCGAAGCTTCGCCCTGTCCGAGGCGGCGGGGGAGTGGGTGCTGTTCGTCGACGCCGACGAGCGCGTCACGCCCGCGCTCGCACGCGAGATCCTGGCGGCGGTCGCCGGCTCCTCGCACGCGGGCTACAAGCTGCCGCGGCGCAACATGGTGCTCGGCCGCTGGCTCGACTGGCACTTCGGCGGTGAGGACGCGCCCGTGCGGCTGGTGCGCCGCGCGGTCGCGCGGCTGCAGCCGCAGGGCGTGCACGAGGTGATCGAGGTGGACGGCAGCGTCGGTGCCTTGACGAACAAGCTCGTGCACCTGACCCACCGCTCCGTCACCGATCTGGTGGACAAGATCAACCGCTACTCGAGCATCGAGGCCGCCGAGCTCGCCGCCAAGGGCGCGCGCGCCCCGACCCGGCGGGCCATCGCCGCCTCGTTCCCCAAGGCCTTCGTGAGATACTGGCGCAGCGGGCTCGGCAAGGAAGACACGGTGGGCGCGATCGAAGCCGCGCTGCTGGCGTTCAACCGGACGCTGGTGCTGGCGAAGCTGTGGGAGCAGACCCGCGCCGAACCGATGGAGCAGACCTACGCGAAGGCGGAAGCGGAGGCGACTCGATGAAGACGGACGAGCACACGCATACGGACACGCCCGTGTGTCCGTGCGGCTCGACGAGCTACAAGACGGTCCTGACGGCCGATCGCTACTGCGTCTACGGATGGAACGTTCAGCCGATGGACTACGAGCTGTGGAAGTGCACTCGCTGCCGGCTGGTCCGCACCTGGCCCGAGCCGCCGCACGAGGAGCATCACATCTTCCGTGACGACTCGTTCCTGGACTCGTACCTGCAAAACCCCGAGCTCTACGAGCACTACCTGCGCGTCACCGTCGGCGAGATCGCCAAGGTCAAGCCCGCGCCGGGACGTTTCCTCGACGTCGGCGCCAACATCGGCACGCAGCTGCGCATCGCCGGCGAGCTCGGCTACGACGCCGTCGGCGTCGAGCTGAACACCGCCGCGTGCGAGTACGCCCAGGGCCAAGGCCTGAACGTGATCAACGCGGCCTGCGAGGACGCGGGCCTGGCCGACGAGTCTTTCGACGTGATCAGCCTCAGCGCGACCGCCGAGCACATTCCCGACTTCGGCGAGGAGCTCGGGCTGTACCGCCGCCTGCTCAAGCCGGGCGGCCTGCTGCACCTGTCGAACTCGCCGAACTACCGCTCCTTCGGCGCCTGGTACGAAAAGGACCTGTGGTACGGGATCCAGCCCACCGGGCACGTCTGGCAGTTCACGCCCAAGACACTCAAGGACGTGGTGCGCCGCTGCGGCCTCAAGCCCGTCTACGTCCGCACCTACAATCTGCACCGCGACTTCGGCCGCGGCAAGAAGGAGCGGCTCCGCAAGAAGGCCTTCGCCGTCGCCCAGACGCTCGGCCTGGGCGACGCGCTGTCGGTCGGCGCGGTCAAGCCCGGCCGCACGAGCGGTTTATGATCCGGCCGTGAAGCGATCCTTCGCGCGAGCCCTGTCGCGCCTGCACCGCAAGCTCCACGCGTTCGAAGAGCGCGAGGACGCCCCCGCGTTCGGCGCGAAGGGGCCCGGCAGCGTGGTGAAGATGCCCTCGATGCTGCTCAATCCCGAGCGGCTCCATCTCGGCCGCGACTCCTACATCCATCCGTACTGCCGCATCGAGATCATCACGGCCAACCCGCACCTGGACGGCCCGCCGCTGCCGCCGGTGGACGCGCGCATCGTGATCGGCGACCGCGTCGTCATCAACTCGTTCACCCACTTCGGCGCGATGCAGCGCATCACGCTCGGCGATGACGTCGGCATCGCGAGCGGCGTGTGTATCGAGGACCACCACTACCTGTTCGAGCAGGCCAGCACCGAGCGGCCGCTCAAGAAGCAGCCGTTTCGCGTCGCACCGGTCACGCTCGAGCAGGGCTGCATGATCGGCGAGCACGCGGTGATCCTGCCCGGCGTCACCGTGGGCGCAAACTCGTGGGTCGGCGCGAACGCGGTCGTGACCGAGGACGTCCCGGCGTACTCGATCGTGGCCGGCGTGCCGGCCAAGGTGATCCGCCGCATGGATCCCGCCTCCGGCGAATGGGAACGGGTGCGCGCCGCCGTTCGCAAGCCGGCCGCGCCGCGCAAGAAGCGTTCGTGAAGATCGCCGCCGTTGTGCTGAACTTTCGCCGGCCCGGCGACACGATCGCCTGCGTCGAGTCGATCCACCGCGATGCCGGCGACGTCGCGGTGACCGTCGTGGATAACGCCTCCGGCGACGGCTCCGCCGAGCACATCGCCGGCGCGCTGCCGGGGATTCATCTGATTGCGAGCGAGGCGAACCGCGGGTACGCCGCCGGCAACAACTTGGGCATCCGTCGCACGCTCGCCGGTGACGCCGGTGCGGTGCTGATCCTCAACAACGACCTGACGCTCGAGCCGGGATGCGTGGACGCGCTCCGCGGCGCGCTCACCGCGAACCCGTCCTGGGGCGTCGCGGCGCCGCTTTCGCTGCTGTCCGGTCCGGGAGACGTCGTGGACTTCTTCACCGGCGAGGTGCTGCTCGACCACGCCGCGCTGCGGGCTCCCGGGCGCGACGAGCCGCGCGGCGAACGGTTCCGCGAGCCGGCCCAGACCGGCTACGTCACCGGCAGCGCGATGCTCGTGCGGCGCGAGGTGCTCGAGCGGGCCGGGCTGCTCGACGAGCGCTACTTCCTGGTCTGGGAGGACGTCGAGTACTCGCTGCGGGTTCGGAAAGCCGGATATGCGCTGGGTGTGACGCCCGCAGCGGTCGTGCGCCACG
>DATLFO010000036.1:0-5072 GCA_035541035.1 Actinomycetota bacterium | reverse complement strand
GCAGCAACCCTTCGACCCGCCGGGACTCGTAGGACTCGCCGTGGGTGATCGAACCGGCTGCCCACACGTCGTCCGAGGCGGCGGCGCTGATCGAAAACACCGAGAAGTCCGATGCTCCGTCGATCGACACGGAGGCGGTTTCCCACGAGGTTCCATCCCAATGCCTCATGACCAGTCCGGCCGATCCCAGAGAGCCGTTGCCACCGCCCGGCCGTTGACCCGCGATCCACACATCGTCGGAGGCGATCACCTCGACAGCGACGAGCGGAGTCGCGTTCACCGCAATCGTCTCCGACGTCCAATCCTGGTCGCACGCGGCCGGCACAGCCACGTCGCGACGATCGAATACGCCCGAGGCAAGCGCGGCCGCGCCATAGACGAGCACCGCCGATGCCAGACCGGCGGCAAGCGCGTTGCGGGCGCGACGCCTCCGGGCGCGCGACCGCAAGCCGGGTGGCGGCGCCGCCGGCTCGGGCACCTCGGTGCCCATCGACCGAAGCAGCTCTCGGATTTCGGATTCCACGACAATCACCTCGAGACTTTCTCACGCAACGTTTGCATGCCGCGCGCGACGAGCGATCGCAGCGCGGCCGGCCCGCAGCCGAGCGCCTCGGCGGCCTGCGCCTCGGACAGGTCGGCGTAATAGCGAAGGACGATCGCGGCGCGCTGCCGATAGGGCAGCGCCAGCAACGCCGCGCGCAGCGTGGCGCGGTCGGCCACCGAGTCGGTGTCGGTGGCATGCGGCGCCGGACGGGTCGAGAGCTCTTCGAGACGCCGGCGCTCCAGGTTTCGGCGCCGGCCGTGCATCTTCGCTTGGTTGATGACGGTGCGCCGCAGGTACGCTTGGAATGCATCGGCGTCACGCAGGTCCGCGAAGCGGCCCGCCAGCCGCACGAACGCGTCCTGCACCAGATCTTCGGCCAGATGCCGGTCACCGCAAAGCAAGTACGCCAGCCTGATCGCGGGACCGGCGTGCCGCACGTAGAGCCGCTCGAGCCGCCGCAGCGACTCGCCGGTCTCCAAAGAGCTCTCCGCCACCTCCATCGCATCCTAGATGCACGGCGAGGCCGTTCGGTGTCGGTCGCCTGCGGAGCCACTTCGAAGGCCGCCCCGCGTCGCCACGGGGCTCGCTGCTGCTATGTCTTCTGCAGCGGGGCGTACGCGAGCAGGAGGCGCTTGGGGCCGCCGGCGAATTCGATGGTGGCCTCGGCGTTGCCGCCCATGCCGCTGACCGCGCTGACGATTCCCTTGCCGAACACGTCGTGGTACACCTCGTCGCCCACGGCGACTGCGTTTAGCGTTCCGCCCTTTGGTTCGGGGGTGGGCCGCGCGGCGATCCGCGAGCCACCGCCCGACGAACCGCCGCCCGCGTCACGGCCCGCGGGCTCGATCAGCTCGGTCGGGATCTCATGCAGAAAGCGTGACGGCGGGTTGTAGTTGCTGCCGCCCCACAGGCTGCGGCTGAACGCGTGCGTCAGATACAGGCGCTTCTTCGCGCGAGTGATGCCGACGTAGATCAGGCGGCGTTCCTCTTCCAGCTCGTCCGGGTCGGCCATCGAGCGGGCGTGCGGAAACACGCCGTCTTCCAGGCCGACGATGAACACGGCCGGAAACTCAAGGCCTTTGGCGATGTGCACGGTCATCATCGTGACGGCGCCGGACTCGTCTTCCAGCTCGTCGGTGTCGGATACCAGCGAGATCTGCTCGAGGAACTCGCGCAGGCCCAGCTCGGCGTTTGCTTCGTCGAATTCGCGGGCGACGCCGATCAGCTCTTTGAGGTTCTCGACGCGGCCGAGCGCTTCGATCGAGCGCTCGGACTCCAGCTCGGCGACGTAGCCGCTGCGCTCCAGCGTCGCCTCCAGAATCTCGGCGACGCCGTCGTTCCGTTCGACCCGTTCGCGCAGCAGCGTCAGCAGCCCGGCGACCTCGGCGACGCCGCCGCGCGCACGGTTCTGCAAGTCTTCGATCTCGTCCACGCGGTCGATCGCGACGCCCAGCGGAATCTCTTGCGCGCCCGCGAATCGTTCCAGGGCGGCGACGGTCTGCTCGCCGATGCCGCGCTTGGGCACGTTGATGATGCGCTTGAGCGAGACCTCGTCGGCCGGGTTGATCAGCACGCGCAGATACGCGATCGCGTCCTTGATCTCTTTGCGGTCGTAGAACTTGAGCGAGCCGATGACCTTGTAGGGCATGCCGTAGCGCATAAAGATCTCTTCCAGGACGCGCGACTGCGCGTTGGTCCGGTAGAAGATCGCGATGTCCCGGAAGGCGTAGCCTTCGTCGTCGTGCAGGCGCTGGATCTCGCGGGTGATCCAGATCGACTCGTCGCGCTCGTCGTCGCCCAGATACCGGACGATCTTGTCGCCGCCGCCCGAGTCGGTCCACAGGTTCTTCGGCTTGCGCATCCGGTTGTTTTCGATGACCGCGTTCGCGGCGGCCAGGATCGTCTGCGTCGAGCGATAGTTCTGCTCGAGCGTGATCACGCGCGTGTCCGGAAACTCTTCTTCGAACTTCATGACGTTGCGAAAGTCGGCACCGCGGAACTTGTAGATCGACTGGTCCAGGTCGCCGACCGCGCAGACATTGCGGTCGCGGCCGGCCAGCATCGCCACCAGTCGGAACTGCGCCGGATTGGTGTCCTGGAACTCATCCACCAGGATGTGTTTGAAGCGGTCCTGATAGCCGGTCAGCACGTCCGGGAACAGCCGGAACAGATGCACGGTGTTGAAGATCAGGTCGTCGAAGTCCATCGCGTTCGCCTTGCGCAGCCGGGCTTGGTACGCGCGATAGACGTCGCTGATCGCGCGCTCGACGTACGACGAGGCGCGCTCGGCGAAGGTGTCTTCGTCCACCAGATCGTCTTTCAGCTTGCCGATCGCGTTGTGGATCTGACGGGGCGTGAACCGGCGCGTGTCGATCTCGAGGTCGTCCATGCAGAAGCGGACCAGCCGCTCGCTGTCGGAGGCGTCGTAGATCGTGAAGCTGGACGTGTAGCCCAGCCGTGCGGCTTCGCGGCGCAGCAGCCGCGCACACGCCGAGTGGAACGTCATCACCCACATCGCGTTTCCCAGCCGGTCCCCGACCAGCCGGCCGACGCGCTCTTTCATCTCGGCCGCGGCCTTGTTGGTGAAGGTGATCGCCAGGATCGAGAACGGCGATTCGTGCCGTTCGCGGATCAGGTACGCGATCCGGTTGGTGATGACCTTGGTCTTGCCGCTTCCCGCGCCGGCCACGACCAGCAGCGGCCCGTCGCCGTGCGCGACCGCGTCCCGTTGCGGCGGATTCAGGTCGGCAAGCAGATCGAGCGGCCCGGCGGCCGTGGATGCGGAGTCCATGACCGGCATTATCTATGATCCGGCCGACCGGCGATGGCGACACCCACGATTCAGACCAAGACGACCCGCGCGATGCGCTGGCCGTTGGTTCTGCTGGTC
This sequence comes from Actinomycetota bacterium, assembly GCA_035541035.1. Lineage (GTDB taxonomy): Bacteria > Actinomycetota > AC-67 > AC-67 > AC-67 > DASWHR01. The sequence continues at coordinate 1,638 of DATLFO010000036.1, read as the reverse complement.
GCGTTTGCGGCGCTCGTTCCGCGGGTGGCGAACCCATCCGAGGCGATTACGATCGACGAGACGCTGTGGATCGATCGCAGCGCGAACTTCATCGAGGCGGTTTTCGACGGACGCTTGGACGATGCGTGGGCGAGCGGCCATCCGGGCGTGACCACGATGTGGATCGGCGGCCTGGCGCAGAAGACGCTGCCCGAGAACGCACCCTTGCGCGACCGCTACGCGCGCGCCCGCATCGCGATGGCGGTGGCGGACGTGGGCTTGCTGGTGTTGGTCTGGTGGCTCGCGGCCTCGCTGTTCGGGTTGTTCGCGGGTTCGGCCGGCGCGATGTTGCTGGCATTCGATCCGTTTCTGATCGCGAACCAGCGCGTGCTGCATCTGGACGGCCTGCTGACGGTCGCGATGGCGGCATCGCTGCTCGCGCTGATGCGCGCGCTTCGGCTGAACGATCGAGGCTGGCTGCGGTGGAGCGGTGTGCTTGCGGGGGTCGCGTTCCTCACCAAGCAGCCGAGCGCGTTCCTGGTTCCGGCGACGCTGATCCTGCTGTGGCGCGACGGCAGCGGCATCAAGCAGCGCTTCCTGCATTGGCTGTGGCCCGCCGTCGCAGTCTTCGTGGTCGCGTGGCCGGTGATCTGGGTGTGGCCGTGGAAGCCGCTTTCGCTGCTGATCTCCAGCACCGGAAAAGGGGCGACCGACGCGGGTGACGCGTTCTTCCTGGGCCGTCACGTCCGTGATCCGGGCCCGCTGTTCTATCCGGTCGCCTTCATCTGGCGCGCCACCATCGTGACGCTGCCGGCCGTGATCGCCGCCACGGTCTGGGCGGCCCGCCGCCGCGCCACCGAGCCCGCCGCCCGCGATGCGCTGCGCCTGCTGGCGCTCGGCCTGGGCTTCGTCGTGATGATGACCGTCGGAGCCAAGAAGGGCGATCGCTACGGCCTGCCCGGCTACGGCTTGGCGTATCTGGCCGCCGGCATCTTCATCGCCCATCAGCTGCGCGGCCGCTCCCGCGCCGTCATCGCCGCCGCCGCGATCGCCCTGGCCGCGCTGCACGCTGCGCCCGGCCTGGCCCTGCATCCCTACGAGCAGGAGTCCTACAACTGGGCCGTCGGCGGTCCCGCCACCGCCAAGCATGTGCTGACCGTCGGCTGGGGCGACGGCCTGGACGAGGCCGCCCGCGACCTGCATCGCATGCCCGAGCTCTCCGGCGCCACCGTCGCCACCACCCGCATGCACCCGTTCGTGGACTTTTACGAGGGCGACGTCATCCGGATCGAGGAAAGCGCTCTGATGACGCCAGACGGCCCGCAGCCCGATCTGGTGCTGTTCTACCTCTCGAGCCTGCAGACCGGCCGCTACGACACGATCTGGGCCCGCTACCGGGACGCGGAGCCGCTCCACGAGATCCGCGTCGCCGGCCTCCCCCTCGCCCGCGTCTATCGCGCCGCCTCATAGCCGGCCTCCGCCCGCCACCGGGTGACCCCTCCCGGACCCTGTGCAACCAAGTTGCAACCACACCCTCTGCAACTTGGTTGCACAGGGTATGGGGACCCCCTCTCGGGATCCAGGGTCCTTGCTCCCGCGAGCCGGGCCCCGGCCTGACACCGGCCTGACACCGGCCTGACACCGGCCCCGGGCCCAGAT
>DATLFO010000035.1:0-7109 GCA_035541035.1 Actinomycetota bacterium | reverse complement strand
CCGCGGGCACGATCGACTTGCCCGCGCTGCGCGAGTACACGATCGGGCTGACCGTGCCGGACGTGCGGCTGGTCGTGGTCGACGAAGGGGACCGTTGGGATCGCCGGTACCTGGCCGACGCGATCCAGATCGACCAGGCGCTCGGTCCCTACGAGCGCAGCTTCGACGTCAACGCGGGCGTGAAGCGGCCCACGCTCGAGTTCATCGGCACGTTCGTCGATCCGAGTGCGATCGGCTTCCTCGGGCCGCTGCTGGACACGCGGCTCGCGCGCACCGGGCCGTTCGACGCGCTCGTATCGCTGCTGGTCGCGATCGAGCACGCCAACGTCGTCAACACAGCGCTTCCCGCGGCGTTCGGGGACGTGCTCGACCTTCGCGACCAAGGGGCGAGCTTCGGCATCGTCGCCCAGGCGCTGTCGGTCGAGCCGGGGCCGCTGCTGCGGCGCCTGCTGCTCGCGCTCAATCCCGCCGAGCCGCCGCAGAAGATCACGCCGATCGAAGGCACGCCCACGCCGCGTCCGGGCGCCTCCGGCGGCTCGGATCCGACCCCGTCGCCGTCGCCGAGCGGCCCGAGCCGGCCGACCTCATCGCCGCGTCCGACGTCCTCGCCGTCGCCCAGCCCGTCACCGTCGGGCTCGCCCTCGCCGTCACCGTCTCCGTCGCCCACGTGCGAGATCGTCGATCAGCTCATGGGCGGCTGCACGCCGCCGCCGATCATCCCGTAGGGAACCGAGCGCCCGTAGGGAACCGAGCGCCCGGCACCGGGCCCGCCGGTCTGTTAGCCTCGCGTCCGTGAGGGTCTCCACCGGAACGACGGCGCCGCGCATCAGCCGGCGCCTGCTCGCCTTCATCGCCGCCGGCATCGTGGTCGCGCTGATCGTGCTCGGCTCGGCCGCGACCGTCTATACGGACTTGCTTTGGTTCACCGAGGCCGGCTTCAACGAGGTGTTCTGGACCCAGATCTGGACCAAGGTCGGGCTCGCGGCCGTATTCGGCGTCGTATTCGCCGCCGTGCTGCTGGCCAACCTCTGGGTCGCCCAGAAGATCACCAAGCCCTCGCACGTGTTCTCGATGCGGGATCAGGTGATCGAGCGCTACCGGCTGATGCTGCGGCCCTACGTGCGCCGGCTCGTGATCGGTGGCTCGATCCTGTTCGGGCTCTTCGCCGGGTCGAGCGCCTCCGGGCAGTGGCGCAACTGGCTGCTGTTCTCCAACGCCGAGTCGTTCGGCCAGACCGATCCGGTGTTCGGCAAGGACCTCGGCTTCTACGTGTTCAAGCTGCCGTTCCACCAGTTCCTGTTCACCTGGGGCTTCTCGACGCTGCTGCTGATCACGATGATCGTGGCGGGAACGCACTACCTGCTCGGCGGCATCCGGACCGAAGGCGCGCCGCCGCGGGTCGCCCCGCACGTCAAGGCGCATCTGTCGGTCCTGCTAGGCCTGCTGGTCGCGTCGAAGGCGTGGGCGTACCGCCTGGACCAGTTCAACCTGCTCTACTCGCCGCGCGGCGGTCAGGTCACCGGCGCGTCCTATACCGACGTCAACGCGCAGCTGCCGGCGCTGCGGCTGCTGGTGGTGATCGCGGTCGTGTGCGCGGTCCTGTTCCTGGTCAACATCCGCTTCCGCGGCTGGGTGCTGCCTGCCGCGGGGCTCGGCATCCTTTTGATCACCTCGATCATCGCCGGCGGCATCTATCCCGCGACCGTGCAGCGGCTGCGGGTCAACCCTCAGGAGCGCGACCGCGAGGCGCCCTACATCGAGCGAAATATCGCGGCGACCCGCGAGGCGTTCGGGCTCGGTGACGAAGATGTCACGGTGAAGTCGCTGCCCGCCGGCGCGCAGCTGACGCAGGCGATGCTGCGCGAGAACCAGCCGACCGTCGAAAACCTTCGCCTGTGGGACCCGCAGGTTCTGCAGCGCGCCTACACGCAGCTGCAGCGCATCACCAACTACTACGAGTTCCTCGACATCGACGTCGATCGCTACACGATCGACGGGCGGCTGCGCCAGGTCATGCTGTCCGCGCGCGAGATGGCGCCGTCCGGGCTGCCGTCGGGTGCGCGCACCTGGGTCAACAACCATCTGGTCTACACGCACGGCTACGGCATCGTCGCCTCGCGCGTGGACCGCGCGACCGCCCAGGGCCAGCCGTCGTTCATCGTCAGCGACATTCCGCCGCAGGGCGGGGCGAAGGCGATTCCCGGCGCGCCGGCGATCACCGAGCCGCGCATCTACTACGGCGAAAGTGAAGAGCAGGCGTTCGTCGTGGTGCGCTCGGCCAACGAAGAGCTGGACTATCCGGTCGGCCAGACCAGCTTCAAGTCGTCGAACTACGAAGGGACCGGCGGTATCGAGCTGTCGGGCATCCTCCGGCGTGCCGCGTTCGCGTGGCGGTTCCGGGACCCGAACCTGTTGATCTCGGGAGCGATCAGGGCCGACTCGCGGATCATGTTCAACCGGCAGATCTCGCAGCGCGTGGCCAGGGTCGCGCCGTTCGTGCAGCTGGACCACGATCCGTATCTCGCGATCGTCGACGGGCGGTTCGTGTGGATCCAGGATGCCTACACCACCACCGCGAACTATCCCTACTCGCAGCGTGTGAACCTGGCCGAGCTGACCGGCGGCCATCTGGGCGGCGGCGCCAACTACATCCGCAACTCCATCAAGGCGACCGTCGACGCGTTAAACGGGACCGTGACGCTGTACATGTGGGATCCCGACGATCCGATCATTCGCACGTGGAGCAAGGTGTTCCCGGGCTTGATCAAGCCGGTCTCGGAGATGCCCGAGGACGTGCGCACGCACGTGCGCTATCCCGAGGATCTGTTCCGGGTGCAGGCCGACCGCTACGCCACTTATCACATCACCGATCCGATCGACTTCTATTCGAAGAACGACGTGTGGCGCATCCCGCAGGATCCGACCGCCGCCGACGGCAGCTTGATGCCGCCCTACTACGTGCTGATGAAGCTGCCGGGGGAAGAGGAAGCCGAGTTCGTTTTGATGCTGCCGTTCGCGCCGTTCTCGCAGACGGGTTCGACGGCGACGAGGCGTCAAAACATGACCTCGTGGCTCGCGGCGCGGATGGACGGGGACAAGTACGGCAAGCTCGAGTCGTTCCAGTACACGAAAGAGACGCTGGTGTTCGGGCCCGAGCAGGTCGCGACGCTGATCAACAACGATCAGGGGGTGCGAAACGTGATCTCGGCGCTCGATCCGCGCGAGCAGCGCATCCGCTGGGGGAACTTGCTGGTCGTGCCGATCGGCGAGGCGGTGCTGTACGTGCGGCCGCTGTTCCTGGAGTCGTCCGAGTCGGCGCTGCCCGAGTTCAAGCGCGTCGTGGTCGTGGCGGGCGAGCGGATCCGGATCAGCGAGACGATCGAGGGGGCGCTGGCGGCGCTGTTCGGGGAAGAGCCCGAAGGCGAGCCGGAAGGGCCCGCCGGGAAGGATGTGGCCGCGCTGATCGCCGAGGCGGCCGAGCATTTCCGTCTGGCCGACGAGGCGTTGCGCGCGGGCGACTTCGCCCGGTTCGGCCGCGAGCAGAAGGCCGGGCGTGAGGCACTCAACGAGGCCGCGCGCCTGTCCGGTGCCACGCCGTCGCCATCCCCGTCTCCTTCCCCGTCGCCGTCCCCATCACCCTGACGCCAGGGCCCGGCGGCCGGCAGGCGGATAGCAGGCCGGGATGCTTTCCGGTTGCCTCGGCCCCCGGGTCCGGTAAGATGGGTCCTACGACGCGCCGTGGAGCAGTCCGGTAGCTCGCTGGGCTCATAACCCAGAGGTCGCAGGTTCAAATCCTGCCGGCGCTACAAAGAGAACCGCAGGTCAGAGGCCCTCCGTCAGTGAGGGCCTCTTTCTTTTCGCCGATGCGGCCGGGCACGAAGCCGGGGCGTCGCTCTGCGTCGGATGGTTCTCTAAGGTCGTATCGTTGGGTGATGGCTCCCTTGCGTTGGCATGCAGGCCGAATTCGCATCGTCCCCGCACTCGTGCTATTGGCGGGAGGCTTGGGGGCGTGCTCGCCGATCACGCTGGCTGCGGTGACGGCCGATCCTTCGACGGGGTTGCCCGTGCTCGTCGTCGCCTATTGTCCCGGCGAGCGCGTCGTGGGCGTAACGCTCCGCGAGTTCGATGCGGACTCCTACGCTCCCGGCCGGCCCATGTGGCAGGTCTGGGCGATCGGCGACGGGCGGCAGTTGCCTCGGATTGCCGTCGGGGAAACGCCGGCGGGCTTTCGCGAGACCGTCGCTCTGGACCTTCCCTCACCCGTTGAGCTGCTCGAGCTGACCGCGACGTTCGACGACGACTCCGAGGACGGCGTGGTGTTTACGATCGCCGAGCTGAAGCCGGGAATCCTGCTGCGATACGGCGAGCCGACCGACGAGCGCGAACTACACAAGGATGCGGATGCGGCGTGTTCGCTCAACCCGTTGACGGGCTTCGGCCTGCCCGGATGGCTTTTCGTGGTGTTCGCTGCGGGCTCGATCGCGTCGCTCGTGGTGATCGTTCATGATGCGGTCCGGCGCCGCAGACGCCTTTCCAACATGAATCTTTCGGCGGGCGGCTACGGCTGACAGGCGAAGTCGGCGAGTTGTGTCGTTGAGGATGATGGCGGCCGGGCCGATATGCCCGACCCCCACGATGATGGGACGGGTCCCATCGGAAGATGCAGCGTCGCGCCGCCGGTCAACGCGTCGTGTGTGATCCACGTCCGGTGCAGCGGCGCGCCGTCCAGCGCCGCCGACTGCACGTATTTGTCCGCCGCCGATGCGCCCAGCGCGTCGATCGTGAACGGCGGCGAGCCCGGCGGATGCACGACGGCGCGGGTGAAGAGCGGACTGCCGATGGTGTAGGTGGGGGAGCCGGGCGTGACCGGATAGAGACCCAGCGCGCTCCAGATGAACCACGCGCTCATCGTGCCGAGATCGTCGTTGCCGGGCAGGCCGTCGGGCGTCGCGCGGTAGAGCCCCTGATACGCGCGCTGGATCGCTTGCGTCTTCCACGGCTCGCTCGTCCAGTTGTAGAGCCACGGCGCCTGCAGGTCGTGCTCGTTCGACGGCGCGTACTGATTCCCGTAGTAGGCGATGCCGTACAGCGTCGCCTTCTGCTGCGCTTCTGGCCCCGCCACCGGCACGGTCGCGTTGAGCGCGGTCGAGAAGAACACGTCGAGACGGCGCCGCACCTCCTCGTCGCCGCCGATCGCGTCGGAGAGCCCCGCGACGTCCTGCGGCACCAGCCAGGTGTACTGCCAGCCCGTCCCTTCGGTGAAATGATCCGGCATCTCGGGACGGTAGGGATCGCCGTACCAAGAACCGTTGTCGTTGCGTGGCCGCACGAACCGGGTTTCGGGATCGAACACGTTGCGCCAGGATCCGGACTGCGCGAGCAGCCGGTCGCGGTCTGCGGTATGGCCGAGGCGATCGGCCATCAACGCCAGCGCGAAGTCCGCAAGCGCGTATTCGAGCGTGTTCGACGCATCGCGGGTGTAGCCGCGGGAGTAGAACTCGGGGTTTCGGCGCGCGTCCAGCGCGACGCGGCGCGCTTCTCCGTACAGTGTCGCCAGCGCGTCATCGGGAACGAGCCCGCGGCAGAAGCCGTCCGCGATCACCGGCAGCGCCGGCTCGCCGTTCATGAAGTTCGGGTTGCGGTTCATCATCGCCCAGCGCGGCATCTGACCACCCCAGCGGACGATGGCCGCGAGCGAGCGCATCATGTCGCGATACCGGTCGGGCACGATCCATGCGAGCAGCGGCATCTCGGCACGGTAGGTGTCCCACATCGAGAAGTTGGCGTAGTAGGTCGAGCCCGCGGGCATCGGATCGCCGGCGTCGCCGATGCGATGCACCTGATCGTCGTGGCCTATGTAGTCGCCGTTGACGTCGTTGAAGACGTTCGGATGATGCTGCGCGTGGTAGAGCGCGGTAGAGAACGAGATCTGTTCGGCCGGGGTGCCGCCGGTGACGTCGATCACCGACAGAGCGTCGTTCCACGCATCGAACGTCGCCTCGCGCAGCCCGTCGAAGTCGAAGCCGGGCGCCTCGGCGGCAAGGTTGGCCATCGCGTTCGCCTCGGAGACGAACGAGATCCCGACCTTGACGATCACGTCCTGATCCCCGCGCGCGTCGAACGTCACCGCAGCGCCTGCTCCTTGGCCCGTGATCTGCGTCACCCCGGGCTGGAGCGGCGCGCCGCGAGAGGCCCACACGCCCGAGGACGTGAACGGCCGGTCGAACACCGCCGCGAAATGCACGCGGTAGCCGAACGCGGACGCGCGATCGACGTTGGTCGTTCCCACGACCGTGCGGTCGTCCACGATGCGCACGGACGCTCGATTCGTGCCTGCCTCGCGTTGCAGCCGCTGGTTCAGGTCGCCGCCGGGAATCTGCCGGCCGATGTCGAGCAGCACGTTCGCCTGCTCCACGGCCGGGAACGTGTAGCGGTGCATCCCTACCCGCGTGCCCGCGGTCAGCTCGGCGCGGATGCCTTCGCGGGGCAGCGTCACCTGGTAGTAGCCCGGCTCGGCGGACTCGGTCGCATGCGAAAACGGCGACTGATAGCTATTCACGTCGGTCACGACCGCACCGGTCGTCGGCATGAATGGAACCTCTCCGCCTTCCGGCACGCCCATGGACTGCACCCGCACGTGGCTGAAGCCGCGGATGTGCGTGTCGAACCATTGATAGCCCGTGTACGCGAAGTACCCCTCGGTGTCGGGCGAGAGCTGGACCATCCCGTAGGGGGCCGCCGGACCGGGAAAGACGAAGCCGGCGCCGAGCGTCCCGATGAACGGGTCGACCAAGGATGCAGGCTCGGTCGCCGCGGCCCCTTGCCCTGGCGGCGCGAACGGTCCTGACAGGAGCGCGACGACGAGGACAGAGGCGAGTTTTCCGCGACGCGAGATCATGGTCTCCAATTCGCGGCCGAATCGCTCATTCCTGTTCGCGGAGGCGCGTTCTCATCCAGATATAGGTCCCGGTCAGGCCGATTCCCGCGATCGCCAGGCCGCCCACGGCCGGCCCGGCCAGATGCGAGATCCCGAACGATGAGCCTTCCGGAAAACAATGAGACGTACCCGGACGGACCGCCGTCGCGTTTCGGCTCGCCGCCGGTCGCGC
>DATLFO010000034.1:0-2434 GCA_035541035.1 Actinomycetota bacterium | reverse complement strand
GGCCGCGCCCGCCTGGAAACGCCCCTGCCACGCGTTTGGTACGGCGGACGGCTTGGCGCGGCCACGTCCGGTCGCCATGATCTTCCACGCGGACCAACGGGCTTGTGGAGGGAACTGGAAGGGTGGCAGTGCAGGTCGCGCAGCTGAACGCCGCTGTGATCCCGACGACCGATGGCGCCAGCGCCTGGGGGCCGGTCCCCGACGTGATCGAGCGCGCCCGCGCCGGTGACCGCGCCGCGTTCGCCGAGCTGTACGACCAGTACGTCGACAGCGTCTACCGGTACCTCCTCTACCGGCTCCGCGAGCCGAGCGACGCCGAGGACCTGACGAGCGAGGTCTTCACCCGCGCGTTCGCGAACATCCACCGCTACCGCTGGCAGGGCAAGTCATTCCTCGCCTGGCTGTACACGATCGCGCGCAACGCCGTCACCGACCGCCGTCGCCGCGAGCGCCCGACCGTGGACCTCGACACCGCGTACGGCGTCGCCGAGGAGGGCCCCACCGCGCACGACCGCGCAGTGCTGGGCGAGCAGGTCGGCGCGCTGCGCGGCGCGGTGCAGCACCTCACCGCCGAGCAGCAGCAGGTCCTCTCGCTGCGCTTCGAGCAGAACCTCTCGAGCCGCGACGTCGCGCGCATGCTCGGGAAGAACGAGGGCGCCATCCGCGCGCTGCAGTTCCGAGCGCTCGGCCGCCTGCGCAAGATCCTCCGCGACCAGGTCTAAAGCGCTCTTCACGAACTCTTAGATCGCCCCGACGCAGACACCTACACTTTTCACGTGGGTCGGGTGCGCATCCTCTCCATCGCGCTCATCGCCGTCGTCCTCGCCGCGTGCAACGTCGTTCCGCCGGACGTCGCGAAGCAGATCATCCCCGAGCGCACCGAGTACAAGACGCTCGAGGCCGCGTACCACGTCCTCCTGGAGCGACACGTCGACCGGCCATCCCCGGAGCAGCTCCTGAACAGCGCGCTCGACGGCGCGGAGTCGTACCTCAAGCGCAAGCCCGCCGAGGCCACGCCCGCGCCGTCGGTGCAACCGAACCTCATGACGGCGCAGCCGTCGGGAACGCCGGCACCGCTCCCGCCGCAAGCGCGCGGGGCGGCCTGCGTCGACCTCAAGATCGACCGCCCGAAGTTCACCGGCAGCACCGAGTCCGACCTCGTGAAGGCGTCCGAGGCGCTCGACAAGGCCGCGGCCTCGTGCAAGACGGCGGACCGTACGCACCTCGAGCGCGCGGCGATCGACGGCATGGCGAAGGGCATGAACGAGTGCCACACCTATTACCTCGACCCCGACCGCGCCAAGTCCTTCAACCAGCCGCCGCAGCCGTACTCGGGCATCGGCGCCACGATCCTGGCGCCGAGCCAGTCCGGTGGCATGTCGGAGATCTCGAGCGTCTTCCCGGAGAGCCCCGCGGAGAGGGCGGGTGTGCGCCCGGGCGACCGCATCAAGAGCGTGAACGGCGAGGACGTCACCGGGTTCGCGCCGGAGGAGATCGCCGCGAAGATCCGCGGCCCCGAGGGGACCGAAGTGCGGCTCGTGCTCGTGCGCGGGACGCAGGACGTGACCTTCACGATCCGCCGCGCCACGCTCACGCCGCCCCGGGTGGTCCAGCGCGAGTTCGAGAGCGGCAAGATCCTGATGCTCTCCGTCTCGCAGCTGAACGGCGACGTCGCGCGGCAGACGAAGGACCGCGTGGAGCGCGGCGTCGCCGCGGGCGCGAAGGGCTACATCCTCGATCTGCGCAACAACCCCGGCGGCGACCTGTCGGCCGCCGTGGACATCGCGAGCATCTTCGGGCGGAGCATCACGCTCGTGGACCAGGTCGGCCGCGACGGCCGCAAGGAGCAGGTCCGCACGAACGACCGCATGTTCGTCGACACCAAGGGCGCGCCGGTCGTGGTGATGGTGAACGAGCGCAGCGCCTCCGGGTCAGAGATCATCGCCGCGGGCCTGCGCGCGAACGGCATCGCGACCGTCATCGGCGTGCGCAGCGCGGGCTGCGTGGGCATCGCGCAGCCGCGGCAGATGCCCGACGACGGCCTCCTCCTCGTCACGCTCGCGCGCATGACCGACGTGAAGACGGGCGAGGAGCTGAACGGGAACGGCCGCGGCGTGCGTCCGGACGTCGAGGCGAAGGACGTGGCGGACACGGCCGAGCGCGAGGACGAGACGGTCGCGCTCAACCACCTGCGGGACAAGATCGCGGCCGCCCCCGGAGGCGTCGGAAGGCCCTAGGCGCGCAGTCCGAGCGCGACGAGGCCCGCGACCACGACGACGATGCCGGCGTACTGGTTCGGCGCGAGCCGCTCGCCGTGGCGCACGATCCCCATCACCGCGGGCAGGATCGGGTAGAGGCCGCTGCCGGTGACCGCGATCGCCGCCTGGTCGGTGCGGACGCCGAGCATGAAGAGGACGTTCGCGAGCGTGTCGAA
>DATLFO010000033.1:0-5841 GCA_035541035.1 Actinomycetota bacterium | reverse complement strand
CGGCCGCGGGATCGTCGTCGTCGGCTGCGATCGGTGCCGGGGCTGCGGGGACGCGGTCGCCTTCGGCGTCCTCCTCTTCGTCCCACCAGGCTTCGTGGGCCGCAACGGCCTCGTCCTGCGCAACAGCGTCGTCTTCGCGCTCGTCGTCCTCGTCGTCCTCGTCGTCCTCGTCGTCCTCTTCGCCGAGATCGTCCTCTTCGTCGAGATCGCCGCCGGCGGCGTCCTCATCGCCCGCAGCGAGACCGTCCTCGTCGCCGGCAGCCGGGCCTTCGTCTTCGTCCTCGTCCCCGAAGTACTGCTCTTCGTCCTCTCCGCCGTCCTCGTCTTCGTCCGCGTCCGAATCCTCATCGTCCTCCAACGCCCATGACGCGAACGGCGACGGACGAGGCTCCTGGTCCTCGACCGGCTCGACGTCGGGCTCGTCGCGGACCCGCGGGGCCGGCATGTCATCGTCGCCGGGTCCCCAGAAGGACTCGTCACGTTGCGGCACGGACGGCGGCTTCGGCATCTCGCCCGGCGACGAGACCGGTGGAGCCGTGTCCGGCGGCGGCGGAGCGGCGAGCGGAGGCGAGGCCGCCGTGGCGGCGGCCTCGGGGGCGGCGGCCGCGGGGGCGGCGGCCGCGGACGCGGTTTCCTCACGCTTCTTGCGGCCGAGCCGTTTCTTGTCGGCCTTGCCGGCCGGCACGGGAACGGGGGCCGGAGCCGGAACGGGCGCGCGGGCGGCGCGGCGGGCCTTGGCCTTCGGGCCCGCAAGCCCCGCGATACGGATGAGCGACACGGCGAACAGCGCCAGCACCGCCGCGAGCATCACGGCGAGCCACCAGATCAGGACGTAGCCCGCATCGCTCGCGGAGCTCTCGCCGCTTCGGAACGAGATGGTCGCAGTTGCCTTGAGCCGTCCCGCGACCGGCGGCGAGTCGTAGACGACCTTCACGACGCGCTGGCGCTGCGGCAGCACGACCACGGTCGGGATCGGGATGCGCGCGATCTGCGAGCCGAAGGTGTCGGCGATGTCCACGAAACCACCGCCGACCGCGTGCAGGTTGCCGCTGTTTTCGACCGTAACCTCGATCGGGACGCGGCCCGACAGCGACGGGGTCGCCATCTCGACCGAGACCAGGCGTCCCGCGGGCGCGAACCCGGCCCCGTTGATCCGCGCCAGGATCACGTGCGCCAGACGCGACTCTGGCGGGCCGCCGTCGTCGACGTCGAAGGTGATGGTCGCGTAGTAGCCGCCCGCCTTCGCGCCGGCCGGAACCTTGATCGTGGCGTCGACGGCCGCGGTCCCATTGGCGGGTACGGTGATGTCGGAGCCGGCTACGCTCACCCACGATGCGGCGGACGGAAGATCCGTGCTGCCGCGCGGAACGGCGACGAGCTCGCCTCTGGCGTCGGTGCCGAGGTCCTCGACGATCGCGGTGACCTCGACCGGCGTGTCGGTCTTGTTGATCAGCTTGAAGCGGTCACCGGACTGGCCGCCCGGCTTTCCGGAGATCTCGACCAGACCGATGTCGATCCCGAGACGGTCGGTGATCGGCCGCTGCGCGGCCGCGGGCGGAGCCACGCCGACGAGCAGAGCGAGCGCGATCAAGGGCGCGACGCGTCGGAGATTCATGCGGGAAAGAATACGCGACGGGCGGCACGAAGCCGCCCGTCGGTGTGCGGAATGCCGGCTACTTCTTCTTGCCGGTCTTGACGACCGCGAGCAGGTCGCGGGCCGACAGGACCAGGTACTCGGATCCCTCGACCTTGACCTCGGTGCCGCCGTACTTCGAGTAGATCACGCGGTCGCCCACGCCGACGTCCATCGGGACGCGCTTGCCGTCCTCGAAACGCCCCGGGCCGACGGCCACGACCTCTCCCTCTTGCGGCTTCTCCTTCGCCGTGTCGGGAATGATGATGCCGGTCGGGGTCTTCTGAACCTCTTCCTCGAGCGGTCGGACAACGACCCGATCCTCGAGCGGCTCGAGACTAAACGCCATATACACCCTCCCTAGAAACCGAATGATCCTGCAAGTCCTCGTGGTTAGCACTCAGGGGTGGCGAGTGCTAAGCGGCATAGTAGCGACTTGCTCCGGAGGGAGTCAATCGAGGGCCTCGCGGCCGGAGGGGCTCCGCCGCCGGCGGTACGCTTCGTCCGTGAGCCGGGTTGTCCTGCTTCGCTCCGTCGAGCTCTTCGACGGCTCTCGCCTGGTGCCGGGCCGCCGCGACCTGCTGGTCCGCAACGGGCGGATCGCAGCCGTGGAGGCCGCCGGATCGGTCGAGCCACCGGCGGGGGCCAGGGTGACCGAGGGCGGAGCGGTCCTTCCGGGGCTGGTGGATGCGCACGTGCACGTGTCGTTTTCGACCGCGGAGGCGATCGTTCGCGGCGGGGTCACGGGGGCGCTGGATCTCGGAGAGCCGATCGAGGCCGCGTTCGCGCCCCACCCGCCGCTGCGGGTTCGCGCGGCCGGGCCGCTGCTGACCGCGCCGGGCGGCTATCCGACCCGCACCTGGGGCGCGAACGGCTACGGCCTCGAGGTCGCCGGCGAGCACGAAGCGCGCGAGGCGGTCGCGATGCTCGCCGGCCGCGGCGCCGCCATGATCAAGGTCGCCATCACGCAGGAGCCGTCGCTCGACGCCGCCGCCGTGGCGGTGATCGTCGAGGCCGCCGCGGCGCGCGGGCTGCGGGTCGCGGCCCACGCGCTCCGCCAGGCCGATGCGCGCGTCGCGCTCGCCGGCGGCGTCGACGTCCTGGCACACACGCCGGTCGAGCCGCTCGGCGACGACACGATCGCGGCCTTCGCCTCGCGCGGCACGACCGTGATCTCGACGGTGCTCGCCTTCGGCGGGGCCGAGGCGACGCGGGTGAACCTGATGGCGCTCGCGGCCGCGGGATGCACGATCGCCTACGGCACCGACCTCGGTAACGACGGCATCGAGCCGGGCGCGAACGCCGAGGAGCTTTCGATCGTGGCCGAAGCGTGCGGAGGCGCCGAGGCGGCGCTTCGCGCGGCAACCGCCGGCGCCGCGGCGCTCGCCGGCCTCGCGCCGGCTCGCGTCCGCGTTGGTGAGCCTGCCAACATCATTGTGTGCGACGGCCTCGGCTTCGCACACCTGAACCGGCCGTCGATGATCTGGATCGACGGGGAGGAGATCGCATGAGGGGTCCGTCCGATCTGCTGGCGTGGCGCAGCGAGTTTCCCGCGGTCGAGCGCACGGTCTTCCTGGGCTCGCACACGCTCGCACCCGCGTCGCGACGGACGCGCGCGGCGATCGACCGCTTCATGGATGCGTGGGAGTCCAAGGCGAGCGCCGAGCGAGTCTGGTTCGACGACGTCATCCCGGAGATGCGCCGGCTCGAGTCGATGGCCGCCTCGATCATCGGCGCCGACCCCCCCGACGTCGCGCTCTCGCCGTCGGTGACCACCGCGATCGCCTCGCTCGCCTCCGCGCTTTCCTTCGACGAGCCGAAGAACGAGATCGTGCTCTCCCGGCGCGAGTTCCCGACCGACTCGCTCGCATGGCTCGCGCACGAGGGCCGCGGCGCGGCGGTCGTGTGGGTGGACGGCTCCGAGGCGGGCGACTATACGGCCGCGATCTCGGACCGCACCGCGGCCGTGACCGCGAGCCGCGTGTCGTACCTGGACGGCGCCGTCACCGACGCCGCCGCGATCTGCGCGGCGGCTCGCGAGGCGGGTGCGCTGTCGGTCATCGACGACTTCCACGGCGCCGGCATCGTGCCCGTGGACGTGGGCGAGCTCGGCTGCGACGCGCTGGTGTTCGGCCCGTACAAGTATCTGTTCGGGACCAGCAACGTCGGCATCCTCTACGTCCGGCCCGACGTCGCGAAGCGGCTGCGCCCGACGATCACCGGCTGGTTCGCGCAACGCGACTTCTTCGCCTTCGACGGCTCGCGGATCGACTGGCCCCACAGCGCGCAGCGCTTCGCGCTGGGCACGCCCGCGGCGCTGTCGATCTTCGCCTCGGCCGCCGGCATGTCGATCGTGCTCGACGTCGGCGTCGCGCGCATTCGAGAACGCTCGCTGGAGCTCACCGGCTACCTGATCGAGCGCGCCGACGAGTGCGGGCTGGCCGTCCGCACGCCTCGCGAGCCCGCGCGACGCGGCGGGCTCGTCGCGGTGGAGGTGCCGGACTCGAAGCGCGTGCTCGATTCGCTGCTGGATCGCGGCATCATCGTGGACGAGCGCCACGGCGCGCTCCGCATCTGCCCGCACTTCTTCAACAGCGAAGACGACATCGACGCGCTCTTCGATGCGCTCGCGGCGCTGGGAATCGGCGGATGAGCGAGGTCGCGGCGCGCTACACCGGGATCGCCGGCACCTACGATGCGATGTGGTCGCCGGTCATCCGGCCGATGGCCCGGCCGGCGATCGAGCGGCTCCCCTCGGGCGCTTCGCTCGTGCTCGACGTGGGATGCGGGACCGGCGCGCTCTTCGCCGACCTCGGCGCTGCTGCTCCGCGTGCGCGCATCGTGGGCGTCGATGCGACCGAGGCGATGCTTCGGCACACGCGCGGAACCGTGGTCTGCGGCGATGCCACGCGAATGCCGCTGGCGGCCTCGTCCGCGGATGCGGCCATCTCGTCGAGCACGAGGCCGGCTCGCACTGGGACCGCATGCTCGATGACGCCGGCGCGACGCAGCCGGCCGAGGCTGACGACTGGCGGGCGCTGATGGACGACGCCGAGAAGGTCGCGGCGCTGATGAGCGCGAACGGTCTCGCGCCCGAAGAAACCTGGGTGGGCCGGCCCGAGCATCGCTACGACCCGGATGAGCTGTGCACGCTTCACACGCGCTACGGCCGCCGCAATCAGCGGTGGCTGTCCTTGGGGGACGAGGCGCGCCGCAGCACTCTCGCCGCGTTCCGCGCCTCGCTCGACGAGCGGCCCGAGCTGCTCGTGTGGCGACCCGAGGTCGTCTACGCGCTCGCGCGGCGTCCCTGATCGGCCGGCATTCGCTCGTCCACAACGTGCGTCATCTTCACGTCGAAGGTGCGCGCCACGCGATGCGGGAGGTCTTGCCGCAGCCACCGAGACGCGCCCGACGAGAACGTCGAGACGATGATCTCGTCGGCATCGTCGTGGCGCAGATGGTCGTCGAGTGCGAGCAGCGGCCGCCGGTCTCCCACGATGCCCTCGATGTCGGCCCCCAGGCCTCGGAAGATCTCGAGCGCCTCGTCGAGCACGACCTGCGTCTCGGCGGCGGCCTGATGCTCGGTCCACACGAAGCCTTCCGGTGCTTGGGCCGGGACGATGAGCGTGAAGTGGCAGCGACCCTCTGACATCCGCGACTTGACGACGCGCTGCAGATGCGGGCCCGCGGCCGTGCGGTGAGCCAGAATCACGATTCGCTTGGGCTCCATATCGAGCCTCCTTTTCTTCTCCCTCATATCCGGTATACGACGGCCGAACACCCTTGGGAAGCCCTCCCTGGGAAAAACTTACTTCAGGCGGGTCCCATACCGGACAACGAGTGACCCAAGCCTCACGTTGCTTGGACCGCCCGCATGTCATTGAATGATGTCCTCGACATCTTCAGGGAGGACCGTCATGGCAGAGGCAGTCATCGTCGCCGCGGCGCGCACGCCGATCGGGCGCGCCGGCAAGGGATCGCTCAAGGACGCACGGCCGGACGATCTCGCGGCGTTCGCCGTCCGCAAGGCCGTCGAGAAGGTCCCCCAGCTCAATCCGAGCGAAATCGTAGACGTGATGGTCGGCTGCGGCTTCCCCGAGGGCGAGCAGGGCATGAACCTCGGCCGCCGCGTGGCGTTGCTCGCGGGCCTGCCCGACAGCGTTCCCGGCACGACGGTCAACCGCTTCTGCGCGTCGAGCCTGCAGACC
>DATLFO010000032.1:0-7208 GCA_035541035.1 Actinomycetota bacterium | reverse complement strand
GTCGTCGATCACCTGCGCATAGATGTGCCGGTTCGAGCGGAACACCGCCAGACGCGGGCGCTCTTGCGTCCCCGTCACGCGCTTGCGCACGCGGTGGTGCCGCCGCAGCCGCGCAACCTGCTTCGTCTTCGCGTCCACGTCTACTTCGCCGCCTTTCCGGCCTTCTTGCGAACGTATTCGCCGGCGTACCGGATTCCCTTGCCT
Source organism: Actinomycetota bacterium (assembly GCA_035541035.1). Classification (GTDB taxonomy): domain Bacteria; phylum Actinomycetota; class AC-67; order AC-67; family AC-67; genus DASWHR01. The sequence goes on along the minus strand of DATLFO010000032.1, from coordinate 7,004 downwards.
TTGTAGGCGTCCGGCGGCCGCAACGCGCGGATCTCCGCGGCGACCTGACCGACGACCTGCTTGTCGGCGCCCGAGACCGTGATCTTGGTCGGAGCCGGGACTTCGAAGCTGATCCCTTCGGGCGCGGTGACCGTCACCGGGTGCGAGAACCCGAGCGCAAACTCCAGGTCCTTGCCTTTGGCCGCGGCACGATACCCGACGCCCTGGATCTCGAGATCCTTCTTGAAGCCCTCGGTCACGCCGGTAACCATGTTCGCCACGAGCGAGCGCGTCAGGCCGTGCAGCGCACGATGATCGCGCTGATCCGTCGGGCGCTCGACGACCAGCGTCGCGTCCTCCTTCTTCACGACGATGTCGTGCGGCAGGTCACGCTCCAGCGTGCCCTTCGGGCCCTTCACCACGATGTGCCTGCCGTTCAGCTTGATCTCGACCCCCGAGGGGATCTCGATCGGCTTGCGTCCGATTCGACTCATCTCACCATCACCACACGTAGCAGACGACCTCGCCACCGACGCCGGCCTTGGCGGCCTGCTTGTCGGTGAGGAGACCCTTCGACGTCGAAATGATCGCGATCCCGAGCCCGCCGAGAACACGCGGGATGCCGTCACGCTGCGCAAACACACGCAGGCCCGGCTTCGAGATTCGCTTGATGCCCAGGATCGTCCGCTCACGGTTCGGGCCGTACTTGAGCTCCACCATCAGCAGCGGCCCCTTGTCGCCGCGCTCGATGCGGAAGTCCTCGATATAGCCCTCACGCTTGAGGATGTCGGCGATCCCGACCTTGATTTTGGACGACGGGATCGAGACCGAGTCGTGGTGCGCGCTCGAGGCGTTGCGAATCCGCGAGAGCATGTCGGCGATCGGATCGGTCATAGTCATCGCTTCATCACCAACTCGACTTGGTCACGCCCGGAACCTCGCCCGCGTGCGCCAGCTGGCGCAAGCAGATCCGGCACAGGCCGAACTTGCGGTAGTACGCCCGCGGCCGGCCGCAACGCTGGCAACGGCTGTACTTGCGCGAGGCGAACTTCGGCTCGCGCCGCTGCTTCTCGATAAGGCACTTCTTCGCCATGCGCTACTCCCTGAAGGGGACGCCGAGCGCCTTCAGCAGCGCACGGGCCTCGTCGTCGTCGTTCGCCGTGGTGACGAACGTAATGTCCATGCCCCGGGTCCGGTAGATCTTGTCGTAGTCGACCTCGGGGAAGATCAGCTGCTCGGTCACGCCGAAGGTGTAGTTGCCGCGGCGGTCGAGCTTCTTGGGCAGGCCGCGGAAGTCGCGAATGCGGGGCAGCGCCACCGTCAGAAGACGGTCCGCGAACTCCCACATGCGGTCACCGCGCAGCGTGACCTTCGCGCCGATCGCCTGTCCTTCGCGAAGCTTGAAGTTCGCGATGGACTTGCGTGCCTTGGTCACCAGCGGCTTCTGCCCGGTGATCACGGTCAGGTCGGCGACGGCACCTTCCAGGATCTTGGCGTCCTTGAGCGCCTCGCCGAGGCCCATGTTGACCACGATCTTCTCGAGCCGCGGCACCATCATGATGTTCGCGTACCCGCGCTCCTGCATCAGATGCGGCACGATCTCGCTGCGATACCGCTCCTTGAGGCGGGGCATCGTCTTGGTTGCCATCAGACGTCACCTCCGCACTTTTTGCAGACGCGGCGCTTCGCACCGGTGTCCTCGATCAGGTATCCGGTCCGCGTCCCACGGTCGCACGCCGGGCACACGACCAGCACGTTGGAGATGTCCACCGGCATCTCCTTGGTGATGATGCCGCCCTCGGTGCCGCCGCGGCCCTTGCCGACCCGCAGGCGCTCGTGACGCTTCACGACGTTGACGTGCTCGACCAGCACGCGGCCGCGGTCCGGGAACACGCGCACGACCCGGCCGCGCTTTCCCTTGTCCTTGCCGGTGATGACCTCGACGTTGTCGTCCTTGCGAATTTTCAGGCCCGGCATCTCTACAGCACCTCCGGAGCCAGCGAGATGATCTTCATGAACTTCTTGTCGCGCAGCTCGCGCGCGACGGGACCGAAGATGCGGGTTCCGCGCGGGTTCTGCTGCTCGTTGATGATGACGGCGGCGTTGTCGTCGAAGCGGATCGAGGACCCGTCCGGCCGGCGGCGCTCCTTGGCGGTGCGCACGATAACGGCCTTCACGACCTCACCCTTCTTCACGCCGGCGCCGGGGATGGCGTCCTTGACCGAGGCGACGATGATGTCGCCGATGCCGGCATAGCGGCGCCCCGACCCACCTAGGACGCGAATGCATAGGATCTCCTTCGCGCCGGAGTTGTCGGCCACCTTGAGGCGAGACTCTTGCTGAATCACTTGGCCTTCTCCAGGATCTCTGCGACGCGCCAGCGCTTCGTCTTCGAAAGCGGACGCGTCTCGGCAAGCAACACGCGGTCACCGACGCCGCACGAGTTGTCCTGATCGTGCGCCTGCACCTTCGACACGCGGCGGATGATCTTGCCGTACAACGGGTGACGAATGGTGGACCGGACGGCGACCACCACGGTCTTGTCCATCTTGTCGCTGACGACCACGCCGACGCGGGTCTTGCGGCTCCCTCGCTCGTTCATCGAGCCTCCCCTGCTTCGGCACCGACGCCGGCGGCTTCGGCCGCGGCGATCTCCCGCTCGCGGATGGTGGTCATGATGCGCGCGATGTCCTTGCGCACCTGACCCAGCCGCATCGGGTTGTCGAGCTGTCCGGTCACCAGCTGGAACCGGAGGTTGAACAGCTCTTCCTTGGCCTCGCCGAGCTTGGTGGCGAGCTCGTCGTCGGCCATGTCCTTGAGTTCGGACGCCTTCATGATCTAACCCTCTTGCCGCGCGACGAAGCGCGTCTTGATCGGGAGCTTGTGTGCGGCGAGGCGAAGGGCCTCACGGGCCGCCGACTCGTCGACGCCGGCCAGCTCGAACATGATCCGGCCGGGCTTGACCACGGCGACCCAGTACTCCGGGTTGCCTTTGCCCGAGCCCATGCGCGTCTCGGCCGGCTTCTTCGTGAAGGGCTTGTCCGGGAAGATGTTGACCCAGACCTTGCCGCCTCGCTTGATGCTTCGCGTCATGGCGACACGCGCCGCCTCGATCTGGCGATTGGTGATCCACGCCGGCTCGAGCGCCTGCAGGCCGAAGTCGCCGAAGTGCACCGTGGTGGCGCCCTTCGCCTGACCGCGCATGCGGCCGCGGTGCTGCTTGCGGTGCTTGACTCTTTTCGGGGCGAGCATGACTTACGCCTCCGTCCCTTCGGTCGCGGACGTGTTCGGTGCGGCCGCGTCGCCGGGCGCCGGATCGGGCGCTGAGGTCTCGACGGCCGGTGCGGCCTCCGACTTCGACTCCTGGGCGGCAGGCGCGGTCTCGGCCTTGGCCTCCGCGGGCTGCGCCTCGGCCTTCGGCTTGTCCTCGGCCTTCGGCTTGTCCTCGGCCTGGGCCTCCGCGGGCTGCGCCTCGGCCTTCGGCTTGTTCCCGGCCTTGGGTTTGTCCTCGGCCTTGGGATTGCCTTCGCCGGCGGGCGCGTCCTTCGGAGCGTCCTTCGGCTTGGCCGAACGCTGCGCCGTCAGGTCCTGCGCGACGCCGCGCGGAGCCGAACGGCCACCCGCCTTGCGACGCGCCGGCGCGACGATCTCGCCGGCCGCGGCCGCGCGAGCGCGTTCGCGAGCGATCTGCGCTTCCTTCTCCTGTTGCTGCGCGGTGATGTCGCCGCGATAGATCCAAACCTTCACGCCGATGCGGCCGAAGGTGGTGTGCGCCTCGTAGAGGCCGTAGTCCACGTCGGCGCGAATCGTGTGCAGCGGAACACGGCCTTCGCGATACCACTCGCTGCGGCTCATCTCGGCGCCGCCCAGACGGCCGCCGACCTGCACGCGAATACCCTTCGCGCCGGCGCGCATCGTCGACTGCACGCCGCGACGCATGGCGCGACGGAACGACACGCGCGAGGTGAGCTGTTCGCCGATGCCCTGTGCGACCAGCTTGGCCACCAGCTCCGGCTGCTTGATCTCGTTCACGTTCAGCTGCACGTTCTCTTTGCCCGTGAGCTTGCGCAGGTCGTCGCGAATGCGATCGACCTCGGCGCCGCGGCGGCCGATCACGATGCCGGGCCGCGCGGTCCAGATGTCGACCTGCAGTCGGTCACCCTTGCGCTCGATGTCGATGTTGGCGATTCCGGCGTGCGCGAGCGACTTCATCACGTACTTGCGGACGCGCAGGTCCTCCTGGAGCCACGGCAGATACTGCTTGTCGGCGTACCAGCGCGACCGCCACTTGAAGGCCGGGTTGGCGCCGAGCCGGAAGCCGTAGGGATTGATCTTCTGACCCACGCGACTAAACCTCCCTCGGCTCGACCACGACGGTGATGTGCGACGTGCGCTTGAGGACCTTGTAGGCGCGACCGAGCGCGCGCGGCTGCCACCGCTTCAGCGTCGGTCCCTCATCGGCCCAGCATGCCGCGACGACGAGCGTGTCGGGATCGAGGTTGTAGGTGTTCTCCGCGTTGGCAACCGCGGCGTTCAAGACTTTCAGGATCTCGTGGCAGGCAGCCTTCGGCGTGAACTGCAGGACGCGGCGTGCCTCGTCCACGTGCTTGCCCCGGATCAGGTTCAGCACGAAGCGAACCTTGTTCGGAGTCATGCGCACATACTTGACGCGCGCGGTCACGGATTGCGTCTTGGTCGCCATACCTACCTCGCCCCGGTGCCCTTTTCCTTGGTGCTTCCGCCGTGCGTACGGAACGTACGCGTCGGCGCGAACTCACCGAGCTTGTGTCCGACCATCGATTCGCTCACGTACACCGGGATGTGCTTGCGCCCGTCGTGCACGGCGATCGTCAGCCCGACCATGTCGGGAATGATCGTCGAGCGTCGCGACCAGGTCTTGATCACGCGCTTGTCCTTGCGCCGCGACGCCTCCTCGACCTTCTCGAGCAGATGATCGTCGACGAACGGACCCTTTTTCAGCGAACGAGCCATCCCGTTAGCCCCTCTTCTTCGTCTTGCGGCGGCGCACGATCAGCTTGTCGCTCGCCTTCTGCTTGCGAGTCCGCCCCTCCGGCTTGCCCCAGGGGCTGACCGGGTGACGTCCGCCGGACGTCTTGCCTTCGCCACCACCCAGCGGGTGATCCACCGGGTTCATGGCCACGCCGCGTACCTTCGGGCGGAAGCCCTTGTAACGCGTCCGTCCGGCCTTGCCCCAGTTGATCAGCTCCCATTCGGAGTTGCCGACCTCGCCGACCGTGGCGCGGCACTGCGACGACACCAGCCGGACCTCGCCGGACGGCATGCGCAAGTGCGCCATGGTGCCTTCCTTGGCCAGAAGCTGCACCGAGGTTCCCGCGCTGCGCGCGATCTTCGCGCCGCCTCCCGGGCGAAGCTCGACCGCGTGCACGACGGTACCGACCGGGATGTTGCGCAGCATCAGCGCGTTGCCCGGCTTGATGTCCACGCCTTCACCCGAGCCGACCTTGTCGCCGACCTCGAGCTTGTCGGGCGCGAGGATGTAGCGCTTCTCGCCGTCCGCGTAGTGCAGCAGCGCGATGCGGCAGTTTCGGTTCGGGTCGTACTCGATCGAGAAGACCTTCGCGGGCACGCCGTCCTTGTTGCGACGGAAGTCCACGATGCGGTAGCGGCGCTTGTTGCCGCCGCCGCGGTGACGCGACGTGATGCGCCCGTTCGAGTTGCGGCCTCCGGTGGAGGACAGCTTCTCGGTCAGGCTCTTCTCGGGCTTGCTGCGGGTGATCTCCGAGTAGTCGGAGACCGAGGCCCCGCGGCGGCCCGGTGTCGTCGGCTTGTATCTGCGAACGCCCATGATTACCTCGGCTGGAAGATCTCGATCTTGTCGCCCTCGGCCAACGTGACCAGGGCGCGCTTGTGCGACGAGCGGGTGCCCGTCACCATTCCGGTGCGCTTCTTCTTGCCGCGCCGCCACATCGTGTTCACCTTCGTGACCTTCACGCCAAAGATCTTCTCCAGCGCGATCTTGATCTCGGTCTTGCTGGCGCGGTGATCGACGATGAACGTGTACACGTTCTGGTCGATCGACGAATAAGACTTCTCGGAGACGACCGGGGAAAGGATCACGTCACGCGGGTCCTTCACGCCTTCTCGCCTCCCTTGGCCGCAGCGGCCTTCTCGCGCCGCGACGGTTCGGCCTTGCGGGCTTCGGTGACCTGCTCGAGCGCCCTCTTGGTGAACACGATCCAGTCGGCGGCGAGCACGTCGTAGGTGTTGAGCTGCGACGCCAGGATCAGGTGGCAATCCTTCATGTTGCGGAAGGATTTCACGGCCGCCTCGTCCACCGCGTCGAACACGAGCAGGGCGGAGCCCTTCACGCCGACCTTGTCCAGCAGCGCCTTTGCCGCCTTCGTGCTCGGCTCGGAGAACTCCCACTTGTCGATCACGGCGATGGTGCCGGCCGCGGCGCGGTCCGACAGCGCCGAGCGCAGCGCGAGCGCCTTCATCTTCTTGGGCACCTTCACCGAGTGGTCGCGCGGACGCGGCCCGAAAACCACGCCACCGCCCGTCCAGTGCGGCGCGCGGGTCGAGCCCTGACGCGCACGGCCGGTGCCCTTCTGGCGCCACGGCTTCTTGCCGCCGCCGGACACCTCGCCGCGGTGCTTGGTCGAGTGCGTGCCGGCGCGCGCGGCCGCGAGTTGCGCCACCACGACCTGATGCATGACCGGAACGTTGACCTGGGAGCCGAAAACGCTTTCGTCCAGCGTCACCGAGCCCGAGGCCTCGCCGCTCTGCGAATAGACCCGTACCTCGCTCACTGCTCCACCTTCGCCTTCGCCTTGACGGCCGAGCGGATCATCACGACCGAGCCCTTCGGACCCGGGATCGCGCCCTTGATCAGCAGCAGACCCTTGTCGGTGTCGGTCTCCACGACCTCCAGCGACATGATCGTGACGCGCTCGTGACCCAGACGTCCGGCCAGCTTCTTGCCCTTGAACACGCGACCCGGCGTGGTACCCGCGCCTTGCGATCCGGGCGAGCGGTGCTTGCGC
>DATLFO010000031.1:0-2226 GCA_035541035.1 Actinomycetota bacterium | reverse complement strand
TCTGGAGGTCCTGCTCCTTGGCGGACATGGCGATGTTGCGTGCCAGGCCGGCGCCGTAGACCTCCTTGTCGTTGGCCATGGCGACCTTCGTGCAGCCGTCCTCCTTCATGATCGTCGCCAGTGCCGCGCCCTGGATCGTGTCCTTCGGCACGATGCGGACGTAGTTGCGGAAGCCCGACGGGTAGTACTTATCGGGCTCGCCCTTGTCCGCGCCCGGCTCGTCGGAGGTCAGGCCGACCGCGGTGTTCGCGGGCGAGATCTGCGGGACCTTCGCGTCGCTGAGGATCGGGATCGAGACGGCGCTGGCACCGGAGTTGAACTCACCGATGTAGACCGCGGTCTTGTCGTCCTGGGCGGCCTTGCGCGCGTTCTGGGAGACGGCCTCCGGCGTCCAGCCGCCCTGCTGCGCGGTCGAGTCGTCGAGCGACTGGTACCTGATGGTGAAGTTGCCGGCCTTGTTGTTGACTTCCTTCAGCGCAAGGCGGATGCCGCTCACCATCGCCGTCGTCTGCGTGCGCGAGGCCCCCTGCAGCGGCAGGCTCGAGTAGATCGTCAGGGAACCGCCGGCGGCCTGCGTCGTGGCGCCGGCGCCGGCGCCGGCGTCATCGTCGTCATCGTCCCCACAGGCCGCGACGCCGAAGGCCGATAGGACCAGTACAGAGCTGACAGCGACAACCCGGTGCAGTTTCAAAGGATCCTCCTGGGGACTGGAAAGCGAACTTGTGCGCGATCGTACACGCGTTCACCCGCACCGGTATGCAGTGGATGACGGCGTGCAAGGAGATGCAGTGCCTCAGCGACGGACCTCGAGCACCTTGTCGAGGACGAACTGCGCGTTCCGCACGCGATTTCCGGCATAGGTCGACAGGCTCGTGTCGCCGTTGGCGTCGATCGAATACCTGCCCAGCACCGACTCGCGGTCGCGGATCGCGAAGAAGGCGTCGGTGACGGCCTGCCGGCTGTTGCCCCGCGTCCCGGCGGAGCCGATCGCGTGCAGCACGGCTTTCGCCGCCTCGTATGCCTGCAGCGCCTCGGGCGCGGGCGGGCGGCCGAACGTCCTGCGGAAGGAGTCGCGGAACGCCGCGGCGCTGGGCGGCAGCAGGCGCGGGGGCAGCGACGGCGTCGTGACGCGCATCCGGCGCCGCACCGCCACCGGCAGCTCCTGGAGGAACGAGCGGTCGGCCACGGCCGCCGGCCCGAACAGGAGCATCGAGGGCGCGGCCTCGGCGACGGCGGTGAAGATCCGCGCGGCGCCCGTGTCGGTGGTCCCGGCGAAGAGGAACGCATCGGCGGCCGTCTCGGCGACGTTCTGCGCCGCGCCCGCGACATCGCGGCGGCTGGCGTTGATCCGGCCGCGATCGAAGACCTCGATCCCCTGGCGCTCGGCGGCCTTCGCGACCTGGTCGGCGAGGCCGCCGCCGTAGATCTCGCGGTCGGCGAGCATCGCGAGGCTGCGCACGCCCGACTCCTTCATGTAGCCGACCAGCGCCGATGCCTGGACGTGGTCGGCGGGCACGACGCGGGCGAACGTCCGCTCGCCGGAGGGGTAGAAGCGCTCGGGCTCGCCCTGGCGGCGGCTGGCACGGGTGAGGCCGTCGTAGGTGCTCGACGGGCTGACCTGGAGGATGTGGCCTTCGTTCGTCAGCGGCAGCGAGAGGGCGGTGGCCGCCGAGTCGCGCTCGCCTATGTAGGCGATCGCGTTGATGTCGCGGATGGCCTTGCGAGCGTTGTCGAGCACCTTCTCGGCGGTCCATGTGCCGGCCTCCGGCGTAGCCGCGTCCAGCGGCACGTACGTGATCGTGAACGGGCCGACCTTGCCGCCCGCCTCCTGGAGCGCGAGCTTGATCGCGTTGACCATGTCGCGCGACCGCTCGCGGTCGCGGCCGTGTAGCGGCAGGCTGGAGTAGATCGTCAGCGTGTCGCTGCCCGCGGGCACGGCGCTCTTGTTCTCGCTGCCGCAGGCCGCCGGCCCGGATGCGAGCACGAACGCGCTCAGGGCGACGGCAGCCGCGCGAAGACCGCGGGACACCGGCGCGGCTAGTGCCGGTTGGGCAGGTACGGGAAGAGGAGCTTCGCGGTGGCGCCGAGCGTGATGATCACGGTCGTGACGATGAATGCGTCGATCGACTTCCAGCCGATCGCCCACAGGACGATCCATACGACGAGACCGAAGGTCGTGGCGAGGACGAGACCCATTGCGGCGCCAGACTAACCGATGAGCGCGGC
>DATLFO010000030.1:0-6501 GCA_035541035.1 Actinomycetota bacterium | reverse complement strand
ACTCGCGCGTGGTTGCCGGCGACGTGTTTCGCGAAGGCGATGTCGGTCGCGGTGACGTTGGCGATGCCTTCGCGAAACACGTCGCCGGCAACCACGCGCGAGTTGAACGCGATCGAGGCGAGGATCGCGCACTTGGCCGCCGGGTCGAAGCCTTCGATGTCGGCGCTCGGGTCGAGCTCGGTGTAGCCGAGCCGCTCGGCCTCGGCGAGTGCCTCGCCGAACTCGAGGCCCTCCTCGCTCATCCGCGTCAGGATGAAGTTGGTCGTGCCGTTGACGATGCCCATGACCTTGCGGACCTTGTCGCCGGCCAGGCCTTCCTTGATCGGCCGGATCAGCGGAATGCCGCCGCCGACCGCGCCTTCGAAGCGCAGGTCCATGCCGGCCGCGTCGGCGGCGTCGAACAGCTCCTTGCCGAGCGAGGCGACGAGCTCCTTGTTGGCGGTCACGACGCGTTTGCCGTTTCGCAGGGCCGCCAGGATAAGCGAGCGGGCCGGCTCGATACCGCCCATGACCTCGACGACGACGTCGATGGACGGATCGTCCACGATCGCCTGTGCGTCGGCACCCAGCAGGGGCTGCATCGCCTCGGGAATGTCGCGCTTCTTCGAGGCCGACCGAACCGCGACCGCCGCGACCTCGAGCCGCGCGCCGATGCGCTCCTCGATGTCGGCGCCGTTGGCGTGGAGCATGCGCAGCACGCCCGAACCGACGATGCCGCAGCCCAGCTGGCCGATGCGGACCACTCGTTCGCTCATGGCGCAGAACTATACCGGGCGGGCCCGGAGCCGGTTCCGTTGGGTAGGCTTGATGAATGGACAGCTTCGCGGACGCCCAAGCGCGCATCTTCGACCTGTACAACGAGGGCAACTTCGAGGAAGCCCTGGAAGTCGCAACCGCCGCGCAAAGCCATTTCCCGACCGAACGCAACGCGCTGGTCTACTACCGCGTCTGCCTGGCGGCGCGGACCGGCCAGCCGTCGCTGGCGACCTGGATCCTGGAAGAAGCCATGTCCACCGGCATCTGGTTCGGGGTCGAGAAACTTCGCACGGAACGAGACTTCGAATCGCTTCAGGGCGACGCCACCTTCGAACGGCTGGTGACGATCAACGCCGAACGCCAGACCGAAGCCGCGCGTCACACCGCGCCCGCGCTGATGACCGTCTCGCCCGACGGGCCGAAGCCACCCTGGCCGGTCGTGCTGGCGCTGCACGGCGGCAGCGGCACCGCCAGCGGCGCGCTGCCCCGATGGATCGCGGCGCGGCGCGCCGGATGGCTGCTGGCGCTGCCGCAGTCGTCGCGGCCGTCATCGCTGGGTCGCTACACCTGGGAGGCGCACGACGCGTCCGCCGAAGCGCGCGTCGCCGACGAGATCCTGTCGCACACCGAAACGCTCGCGCGGCTGGGCACGACCGATCCGGACCGGCTGGTGCTGGGCGGATCGTCGGCGGGCGGCGCGACCTCGCTGCGCCTGGCGCTCACCGGCACGATCGCGGCGCGCGGCGTCGTCGTCGTCGTCCCGGCGGTCTCGCGCGTCGAGGCGTTCGACCCGCACCTGGAGGGTGCGGCCAAACGCGGCCTGCGCGTGGCGATCGTGGCGGGCGGACGGGACAGCGATCGCAGCGAGCCGATCCGGCGGATGCACGCGATGATGGAGCAGGCCGGCATCGCGTCGCGGCTGCATGTCGATCCCGCCGTCGCGCACGACTTCCCGCGCGACTTCGACAACCTGCTTCCCGAACTGCTGGACTGGACGCTGGCGGCCGGTTAGGCGTCCAGGCGAACCAGGTCTTCGTAGGTCTCGCGGCGCACGATCACGCGCGCCGCGCCGTTCATGACGGCAACGACCGGGGGGCGCAGAAACTTGTTGTAGTTGCTGGCCATCGAGTACCCGTACGCGCCCGTGGCCGGGATCGCCAGCAGATCGCCGCGCTGCACCGACTCGGGGAGCGCAATGTCGCGGATCAACAGATCACCCTGCTCGCAGTGCGCGCCCGCGATCGTCACGACGCGGCCGGCCTGCTCGTTGGCCTTGTTGGCAAGGAACGCTTCGTAGCGGGCGCCGTAAAGCGCGGGCCGGATGTTATCGCTCATGCCGCCGTCTACCGCGACGTAGGTGCGAACGCCGGGAATCTCCTTGACGGTGCCGACCGAGTAGATGGTGACCATCGCGTTCGCGACCAGCCAGCGGCCGGGCTCGACCGACAGCTTGGGCTGCGGCAGCGAGTGCTTGAGCGCTTCCCGCTCGACGGCCGCGGCAACCTCGCGGGCGAACAGCTCCACGCGCGCGGGCGGGTCCTCGCGGGTATAGGCGATGCCCAGCCCGCCGCCGAGGTTGAGCTCTTCGGCTTCGATGCCGGTCTCGTCGCGCACCTCGCCCAGGAACTCGCCCATGATCTCGACGGTCTTGAGGAACGCCTCGACGCCGGTGATGTTGGAGCCGATGTGGCAGTGGAAGCCTCCGACATGGATGCGGTCGAGGTCCTTGGCGCGTTTGACGGCTTCGAGCGCGACGCCGCCTTCGATCGACATGCCGAACTTGGAGTCCTCCTGGCCGGTCTGCACGTACTCGTGCGTATGGGCCTCGACGCCGGGGGTGACGCGCAGCAGCACGCGCTGGCGCGTGCTCAGCGCGCCGGCGGTCGCGTCGATGCGCTCGAGCTCCTCGATCGAGTCGGCGACGATCCGGCCGACGCCGTTCTCGACGGCCATGCGGAGCTCGGCATCCGACTTGTTGTTGCCGTGCATGATCAGCCGCTCGCCGTCCACGCCGGCGCGCAGCGCGGTGAACAGCTCGCCGCCGCTGGCGACGTCGAGGTTCAGGCCTTCCTCGGCGACGATACGCGCGACCTCGGTGCACAGGAACGCCTTCGACGCGTAGTAAATCGAGGCGCCGGGCAGCGACTCGCGATAGGTGGTGCATCGCTCGCGCAGCGTTCGTTCACACAAGACGTACAGGGGCGTGCCGTGCTCGGCCGCGAGCTCGACGACATCCACGCCGCCGATGTGCAGATGCCCGTCTTCGGCCACGAGGGCCGAATGCGGCAGGACGTCCTTGAGCGTGTGCGTCATCAGATCTCCTCGGTTCGTTCCATGCGGTCGGGCGCCGACACGCCCAGCAGCGACAGCGCGTTCGCAAGCGTGATCCGGGTCGCCTCGCACAGGTGCAGCCGAGCCTGCGTCAGCGCCGCGTCGTCGGTGAGCACGCGGCAGTCTCGGTAGAACGAGTGAAACGTTCCGGCCAGCTCCTCGGCATACCGCGGGATCAGGTGCGGGGCGCGGCGACGGGCGGCCAGCTCGACGATCTCGGGGAACTCGCCGATCTTGCGGAGCAGGTCGTGCTCGGAATCGTGGGTCAGCAGCGACAGGCCGGCACCGGCGAGGTCGCCGCGCGCGATGCCTTGCTCGGCGGCGTTGCGGCCGATCGATGCGATGCGCGCGTGCGCGTATTGCACATAGAAAACCGGATTGTCCTGCGACTGGCGAACGACCATCTCGATGTCGAAGTCGATCGGGGTGTCGGCGCTTTGCCGCACCAGCGTGTAGCGCGCCGCGTCGGCGCCGACCTCGTCGATCAGCTCGCCGGCGGTGACCAGTTCGCCGGTGCGTTTGGACATTCGGACCGGCTCGCCACCACGAAGAAGGTTCACCATCTGGCCGATCAGGAACTCGACCGTCTCGACATCGTCGCCGACCGCCTGCGCGACCGCCTTCATGCGCGGCACGTAGCCGTGATGATCGGCTCCCCACAGGAAGATGATCCGGTCGAAGTCGCGCGACCGCTTGTCAAGGTAGTACGCGATGTCGGCTGCCAGGTACGTCGTCGTGCCGTCGCCACGCCGCGCGACTCGGTCCTTGTCGTCGCCGAAGTCGGTCGAGCGGAGCCACAGCGCGCCGTCCTGCTCGTAGCCGTGGCCGCCGTCGCGCAGCCGGTCCAAGGCGCGCTCCACCGCGCCCGACTCGTGCAGACTCGTCTCGCTGAACCAGACGTCGAAGCTGACGCGGAACGTTTCCAGCGTCTCGCGCTGATGCGCGAGCATGCGCTCGCGGCCGAGCTCGCGGAACGCTTTCGCGCGCTCGGCATCGTCCATCTCCAGGTAGCGATCGCCGTCGGCGGCTTTGATCTGCTCGGCCAGCTCGGTAACGTAGACGCCGCCGTAACCGCCTTCGGGGATCTCGGCGTCGCGGGAGAACAATCCCAGATAGCGCGCGGCAATCGACGCGCCGAACAGATCCATCTGCCGGCCGTAGTCGTTGACGTAGAACTCGCGGATGATGGTGTGCCCCGCCGCGTCCAGGATTCGCGAGAGCGCGTCGCCGAGCGCCGCCCAGCGCGCGTGCCCGACGTGCAGGGGCCCGGTCGGATTGGCCGAGACGAACTCGACATTGATGCGTTCGCCGTCCGGTTCGCGGTGACGGCCCCACCGTTGGCCGGCGCCCAGGATCTCGCGAACGACTTCGGTGAGCGAATCGGCACGCAATGCGAAGTTGATGAAGCCGGGACCGGCGATCTCGATCCGCTCGACCTCGGGCAGCGGCTCAAGCGCGTCCACGATCTGCTGCGCGATCGCGCGCGGCGGACGGCCCAGCGGCTTGGCGAGCATCATCGCGACGTTGGCCGACCAGTCGCCGTGCTCTTTACGGGCGGGCCGCTCCATGGTGAAGCCGGGCAGGCCCGCGGGCAGCGCGTCGCCGGCGACGGCCAGCGCGGCCGCGCGCACCGCGGCGGTGAGGCGATCCCGCATCATCGCCCGGCTCACGAATCCGCCGGCAAGATCCGCTCGCCGGCCAGGACGCGCTTGACCACGTCCATCAGCTCGAGCGGATCGAACGGCTTCGTCATGTAGGCCGCGACCCCGATCTCGTAGCCGCGCCGCACGTCCAGGTCCTGCGCGCGGGCCGACAAAAAGATGATCGGGATATGGGCCGTGGTCGGATCGGCCTTTGCGCGGCGGCAGACCTCCCAGCCGTCGTACTTGGGCATCATGATGTCCAGCAGCACGATGTCGGGATCGACCGAGGCGATCTTGGCGAGCGCCTGCTCGCCGTCGGAGGCCGTATCCACCTCGTAGCCTTCCAATTCAAGGTTGACGACCAGCAGCTGCTGGATCACGCGGTCGTCATCGACGACCAGGACTTTCTTCGCCACGGCGCCTCCGCATCGGGAACCCGCGCATCATATCGCCGCAGGCCGCGCCGCTCGATTCGATAACCGTTCGGTTCCCGTTCTCGGGGCCGCCGTCCTGCTAGGATTCCGCGTCTCGCCCCCGTAGCTCAGAGGATAGAGTACCGGCCTCCGGAGCCGGGTGCGCAGGTTCGAGTCCTGCCGGGGGCACTTTCTGCGTTCGGAATCAGCCCGAATACAGTCCCGCGATCTCGTCGGCGTAGCGTTCGTGCACGACGCTGCGCTTCAGCTTCAGGGTGGGGGTCAGCTCGCCGGTGTCCGGGGTCCATTCGACGGGGAGCAGGACGAACTTCTTGATGGACTCGACCTTGGCGACGCGCTGGTTGACCTGATCGACGGCGCGCTGGATCTCGGCGCGGACGCGGTCGTCGCGCGAGAACGACGCGACGTCGGTGAACGGCACGCCGTTCTCGGCCGCCCAGGCCGGCGCGGTCTCGCCGTCGATCGCCACCAGCGCGGTCAAATACGGCTTGGCGTCGCCGACGACGCAAACCTGGCCGACCAGCGGGTGGGCCTTCAGAAGATCCTCGATGTTGTTCGGCGAGATGTTCTTGCCGCCCGCGGTGATGATCAGCTCTTTCTTGCGGCCGGTGATGCGCAGATGACCGTCGGAGCCGATCATGCCCAGGTCCCCTGAGTGCACCCAGCCGTCCACGAACGTCTCAGCGGTCTCTTTCGGCCGGTTGCGGTAGCCGCCCGTGACGATGCCGCCGCGCGCCAGGATCTCGCCGTCTTCGGCGATCTTTATCTCCACACCGGGAATCGGCACGCCGACGGTGCCGATGCGCGGGGAATCCATCGGATTGATCGAGGCGACCACGGTCAGCTCGGTCATGCCCCAGGTGTCGAGGATCTTGAGCCCGGCGGCGTGGAAGAACTCGATCACGTCCGGCGCGATCGGCGCGCTGCCGGTCAGCACGACCTTGACCTGATCCAATCCGAGCCCGTGACGAATCTTCGAGAACACCAGCTTGTCGAACAGGCCGCGCTTGAAGGCCAGCAGCGGCGGCACCGGCTTGCCGGCGCCTTCCAACGCGGCAGCTTTGCGGCCGGCTTTCACGGCGGCGGCGGCGATCGCCTTCTTGGCCCCGGACGACTCGTCGCGCATCTTCGCTTCGATCGCGGCCTTGGCCTTCTCCCACACGCGCGGCACGCCCAAGAAGATGTCGGGATGCACTTCTTTGGCCACCTCGACGGCCTGGGTCAGCTCGGGGACGAAGTACATGTCGTTGGCGCGGTGCAGGCCCGCGTAGTGGGTGACGGCACGCTCGGCGACGTGCGCGAGCGGCAGGTACGAGATCACCCGCAGATGCATCGGC
>DATLFO010000029.1:0-3129 GCA_035541035.1 Actinomycetota bacterium | reverse complement strand
GATGAATGCGGTCATGCCCCGGTCGAGGGCGCGTTCGACGACCTCGGCGAGCACGGCGCTCTTGCCAATGCCGGCCTCGCCTTCGACCAGCACGAATGCACCCGTGCCGCCGGCGAGCGTATCGACGAACGTGGCGAGCCGCTCCCTGTCGCTGCGCCGTCCGATGAGCGGGTGATGGGGACGCATGGAACTCCTCCCGATGCCGAGGATCAACGTGATTCTAGGTGGAGTCCGGCCGAAGTCGTTACGGAGAGATCTGATCTCGAGGAGGAGTCTCGGCCGATGTCGCCGAATACCCGTTGTTGGTCGCGCCGGCGTGGCGGTGACCGCGGGCCTTTGTGGCTCGATCACTCGATCGACGACGTCGAGGAGGTCGCACAATGAGACACCGGATGCTGCAGGCGATTCTGGCCATGCTGGCTTTGGTCGCCGCCTTCCCCACCGCGCACGCGACAACCGACCCCACCGTGATCACGGTGCTTTCCAACAGGGCGGATCTGATCTCGGGGGGTGACGCGCTCGTTGAGATCTCGCCGGCCCTGCAGCCGGGGAGCGTCGTGACCGTGGACGGCGACGATGTGACGAACGTGTTCTCCGCGACCGGCAGCACCTCGCGCGGGCTGGTCACCGGCCTGGCGGTCGGGGCGAACCAGCTGACCGTCACGCACGCCGACGCGTCGGGTGCGACGCTGACGATCGTCAACCACCCGGTCGAGGGGCCGATCTTCAGCGGCCCGCACCTGCAGCCGTGGGATTGCACCACCGCCGCCAACGGCCTGGGTGCGCCCAAGGATGCGGCATGCAACGCCGATCCGATCGTGGACTATCTGTACGTCTCTACCGCCGGCGGCGCCTATCAGGCCTACGACGTGAACAATCCGCCGTTGGACGTCGCGATGGTGACCAACGACCGAGGCGCAACCGTGCGCAACATCGTTCGCCGCGAGCGTGGTGCGATCAACCGCGGTCTGTACGCGATCGCCTACCTGCACGATCCGGCGTTGGGCCAGCCCGATCCGCGCGCGCCGCAGGCCGGCTTCAACGGCAAGCTCTACTACCCGTTCGGCGCGAGCTGCAATACCAACCAGACGCAGGGCTCGATGCCCGGCGTGATCAACCAGACGCGCCTTCAAGAAGGGTGGGCGATCGCAACCGGCTCGCTGAACGTGCTCGGCCATCACTGCAACCCGGTCCTGTCGGCCGAGACCGTGATGATGATCAAAGAACGCGTCATCGAGCAGCTCGGTTCGATCCGCTACACGATGGCCACGGGCGGCTCGGGCGGCGCGATCGGCCAGCTTCAGGTCAGCAATGCCTACCCGGGTCTGGTCAACGGCCTGATGCCCGGCTCGATGTTCCCCGACGTGTGGAGCACCGCGATCGAGGTTGCCGACTGCGTGCTGACCGAGACCTACTTCCCGGTCGCGGCGATCCCGTTCACGCCGATGCAGAAGGCCGCCGTCGACGGGCACGGCCCGCCGCAGTCCACCTGCGCGACCTGGGTCGGCACGTTCGCTCCCAGCGGCATCCCGACGACCGGCTGCTTCAGCAACTCCACGATCCCGACGACGTCGGTGCCGGAGCCGCCGGTGCTCAGCGGCCGCGACTACTTCCCGATCCTTCACGCGGACGGCTGCCGCGCGACCGTGCAGGACATCCAGGTGAACGTCTGGGGACGACGGCCGGACGGCTTCGCGAAGCGGCCGCTCGATAACGTCGGGGTGCAGTACGGCCTGGAAGCGCTCAACCTGCCGGTCGGAAACCCGGGCAAGATTACGTTTGCGCAGTTCCTCGACATGAACGCGCGCATCGGTGGTGTGGACATCGACGGGGTCAAGCAGGTGGATCGCACCCGCACCGACGATACCGTCCCGCGGGACGTGTATCGAACGAGCATGATCAACGACGGCCGCGGGCTCGCGCGCACCGCGATCATCAACTTCGCGGCCAGTCAGAACATCGAGATCCACACGCCGTACCATGCCTACGCGCTGGAGGCCCGCATGGCCAAGATCGGCCACGCCGACAACCACGTGATCTGGCACAACGGCCCGGGCGAGCTCGCCTGGCGCACGATGGACGCGTGGCTGGCGGGCGTCGAAGCCGACGGCGGCATCGATCCGCTCACCGGCATGGATCCGCAGCTCGTCAAGAACAACCGGCCCACGATCGCGCACGACTCGTGCTGGAGCGGCAGCGCCCAGCAGCCGCTGAGCGCTTGCGCATCGCAGGTGTTCGGCGACGCGCGACTCAAGGCCGGAATGCCGCTGTCGCACGATAACCTCAAGTGCGTGCTCAAGCCGATCGACCCGGCCGATTACGCGGGCGCGTTCCCCGCGCTCACGGCCAGCGATCTGGCCGCGCTCGAGCTCGTGTTCCCCGAGGGCGTGTGCAACTACGCCGTCGAGGGCGTGGACAAGGCACCGTCGGTGCCGTGGCTCAGCTACGCGTCGGGACCGGGCGGGCAGCCGCTCGGCCTGCCGCCGGCATCCACGCAGTTCTAGACCGGAACGAACGGGAGGCGCCCACCGCGGGCGCCTCCCGTTCGCGTCCGGTGCGCCTGCGCGGCGGTGGGAAGAAGCCCCGCGGGCACGCGACCGTCGAACGCCGGCGAACGCGGCGGCCTTGCCGGCGAACGCGGCGGCCTTGCCGGCGAACGGCCGGATATGCTCACGTCCGCGGGCCCGTAGCTCAAGTGGTTAGAGCGCCGGACTCATAATCCGTCGGTTCCAGGTTCGAGCCCTGGCGGGCCCACTCGTTCACCTGGGGTTTTGTGTGTCGGTTGTCGTCGGAGTGGGTGAGTTGACGGCACACTGATGGCAAAGCATTCAGCGGGCAGTCCCGACCTCGGCCCGATGTTCTCTAGCTTGCGATTCGCCACCCATGCTCGGCCAGATCCCGCGTCACCTCGCGCGCGGGCCGAGGCCGGGCGAAAAGGTATCCCTGACCAAAGCGCACGCCGAGGGACCGTAGGATGTCTCTCGCTTCTGGCGTCTCGATACCTTCGGCAACTAGGCGCGCATCGACACGATCGGCGAACGTGACGAGTCCGGCGACCATTGCGTGGCGTGCGACGTCCCGCTCGACCTCTCTCGTGAGGGCGGTATCCAGCTTTACGATGTCTGGCGC
>DATLFO010000028.1:0-2233 GCA_035541035.1 Actinomycetota bacterium | reverse complement strand
TGGTTGCACAGGGTCCGGGAGACCCTCTGCCGGGTCCGCGGGAAACGGGTCCGGCGGCCGGCGCTCCCGTCCTTACAATGAACCCGTGCCCGACCAGGCCGGATGGCGTCCCAAGCCCGACTCGATCCCCGAGCAGCCGGGCTGCTACCTGTTCAAGGACCGCCACGGCCGGGTCATCTACGTCGGCAAGGCCAAAAGCCTCCGCAGCCGCCTGTCCAGCTACTTCCAGAATCCGGCGTTCCTGCACCCCCGGACCACCAGCATGGTGGACACCGCCGCCTCGGTCGAATGGATCGTGGTCGCGAGCGACGTCGAGTCGCTGCATCTCGAGTACACCCTGATCAAGAAGCACCGTCCGCGCTTCAACGTCCGCTACCGCGACGACAAGTCGTATCCGTACCTGGCGATCACGATGAACGAGGACTATCCGCGTGCCATGGTGATGCGCGGCGCCAAGCGCAAGGGCGTCCGGTACTTCGGCCCGTTCGCGCACGCCTACGCGATCCGCGAGACGCTGGATCTGCTGCTGCGCACCTTTCCCGTGCGTACTTGCTCGCAAGGGGTGTTCGACCGGTGCCGCCGGATCGACCGGCCCTGCCTGTTCTACGACATCGGCAAATGCGCCGGCCCCTGCGTCGGACACGTCGACGAGCAGCAGCATCGCACCATCGCGACCGACCTGATCGAGTTCATGGAAGGCTCGTTCGATCCGGTGCTCAAACGGCTCGAACGCGAGATGCTCGACGCCTCCGACCGGCTCGAGTTCGAGCGGGCCGCCCGCCTGCGCGACCAGCTCGCCAGCGTGCGCACCGCGATCGAACGCCAAGTCGTCGTCAGCGGCAAGCAGGAGAACCTCGACGTGATCGCGCTCGCCGAGGACGACATCGAGGCGGCCGTGCAGGTCTTCTTCGTGCGCGCCGGGCGCCTGACCGGCCGCAAGGGCTTTGTCGTGGACAAGGTCGAGGACCTCGACGCGGGCGCGCTGCTGGCCACCTTCATCCGCGATCTCTACATGGACGAGGAGGACATCCCCCGCGAGATCCTGGTCCCGTGCCCGCCCGAGGACGAGCCGCTTTTGCAGCAGTGGCTCAAGGAGAAGCGCGGTGGCCCTGTCGGTTTTCGCGTTCCTCAGCGAGGCGACAAGAAGACCCTGTTCGAGACGGTCAAGCAGAACGCGCATGAGTCCTTCACGCAGCACAAGCTTCGCCGCCGCAGCGACTTCGCCGCCCGGGCCAAGCAGCTCAAGTCCCTCCAGGACGCGCTCGGCCTGGATGACGCCCCGCTGCGCATCGAGTGCTTCGACATCTCCAACACCGGTCCACTCGAGGTCGTCGGTTCGATGGTCGTGTTCGAGGACGGCCTGCCCAAGCGAAGCGACTATCGCCGCTTCAAGATCCGCACCGTTGAAGGGCAGGACGATTTCGCCTCGATGAACGAGGTGATCGGACGCCGCTTCGCCCGCTATCTCGCCGAGCGGGACGCCCCGCACGACGAGAAGCCGCGCAAGTTCGCCTATCCCCCCAATCTGATCGTCATCGACGGGGGCAAGGGCCAGCTCGGCGCCGCCCTGAGCGCGCTCGCGAACCTGGGCATCCAAGAGGTCGCCGCGATCGGCCTGGCGAAGCGCTTCGAGGAGGTCTGGCTGCCCGAGGCCACCGATGCGATCCGGATCCCGCGCGGCAGCGACGCGCTCTACCTGCTTCAGCACATCCGCGACGAAGCCCACCGCTTCGCGATCACCTACCACCGGGAGCGGCGCGGAAAGCGCATGACCGTCAGCGAGCTCGATCGCGTGCCCGGCATCGGCCCGGCCAAGAAGAAGCAGCTCATCAAGACCTTCGGATCGGTGCGGCGTATCCTTCAGGCATCGGAAGACGAGGTCGCCGCCGTGGCCGGCCCCGTCGCCGCGCGGCGGCTGATCCAAGTGCTGCGAGGCCTGGAGCCGGGCAAGCCGGGAAAGGACTGACGAGCCAGTGGCCAGAGCGATCGGACGCAAGCGGCGGGAGGACCCGCTGGATCGCCCCGACTTCACCATCATCACCGGCATCTCGGGCGCCGGCCGCTCCGAGGCGGCCAAGGTGCTCGAGGATCTCGGGTATTTCGTGATCGACAACCTGCCGCCCGCCCTGATCGGCAAGATGGCCGAGCTGGCCGGGCAGCCCAACGCCGGGGTCAAGCACGTCGCCCTCGTCGTGGACGTCCGGGGCGGCCAGTTCTTCGCCGAGCTCGAGGC
>DATLFO010000027.1:0-4549 GCA_035541035.1 Actinomycetota bacterium | reverse complement strand
CGACGGCGCGGGCCGGCCGGTTCCGGTGGGCGCAGCGCTGCACGCGGTCGCGACGAGCGCGAGCGTGAGCAGGATGAGGGTCCCCCGATGCATGGCCGGTCCGATCATGCGGTTGTGCCGGGGCGCGCGCAAGCGCGATTCGCGAATCGTACCGGTTCGTCCCGCTAGGCGGGCACAAGAACCAAGGCCGAGGCGACGCCTCGCTCGCCGCGCAGCGGATGGTTCACGGCGCGGCCGCGCACCACGAACGTCGAGGAGCCGCCGCCGTCCATGTTCAGCGCGTCCACCGCCCCCATGGAACGCATAAAGCGCATCGCGTCGAGCAAGCGAACACCCGTCCAGTAGGAGCCGCGGCCGCCGTCGATCACGGCGAGCATTACGGTGCCGTCGGCCGTTCGTCCCGCGAGCGTGCGCGCTTGTTCGCTGTAGAACGACCATGTGCGGTCGGTGAACGATTGGTGTCCGCCGCGCAGCAGCTGCGGCCAGCCGCCGGTGAAGGTGTCGGCCTCGGGTGGCGCGGCGAAAGTCAGTTCGGCGTCACCCGTCGCGCGTCCGGCGAGCACGTCGTTCCACAGGTTCGACAGCAGGGTCGCGTACGGGCCGTGCGCGCTCAGCACCATCGTACCCGGCAGCAGCGACGAGCTTCCGGCGCCGAAGCCCTGGACCATGCGCACGCGCAGCGGCTCGCCGAAGCGCGGCGTGGCCTCCGCATCGACCGGAGCGAGCGTGATCTCGAATCCCGACCCCGTCTGCGTGGTCGGCGCCCACAACGGCGTGTAGAGCACCGCCTGTCCGCTGCCGCGCGGCACGTTGATCCCGTGGATGTAGAAGGGCTCGACGCGCTCGGGATAGCTGGCGAAGAAGCGGATGGTAGTGGTGAGGTTTCCGATCGAGGTCGATCCGTCGCCCGCTTGCATCAGGTGCGGACGAAAGGACTGCGGTGTCTTGAAGAACTCACGCTGCGACGCCATGCCGCCGGCCGGCTGGCCGGAGCCGAACGAGAACAGATCGGCGTTGACCCCCATGATGCAGCCGGCTCGCGCGCACATCGAGCGCACGGTCTCGGTGCCCCCGGCGATGCGGTCGTTCGACACGACGACCTTCATCCGCGCGGCCGCGCCGGGACGGATGAACGCGACGTTGACGTTTCGTCGTGGGCTCAGCGCCACATAGCGCACGTGCGTCACGCCGTCGGCGAGATGGTCGATGCCGGCGATCGTGTAGCCGCGGGGGAGCGGGAACGACGCGCGGTCGGAGGCGCGCGCCTCGGGCGCGATAAGCGCCGTCAGGGCGACCAGGAGCGCGACCGCTCGAATCCTCCCCCCGCCGAACATGGCGGCAAGGCTATCCGCATCCCGCGGAGGATTGCCACAAACCAAGCGGCAACCGCCTCGTTTCGGCTCGGCTTGCTTCGGGTAGCCATCTCGCGTGGCCACTCCGACCGCGTCCCGCTCCTCGACTCGCTCACGCCGCACGGCCGCGCGCCGCGACGCCGCCGAGGCGGGGCTTCGTCACGTCTGCGACGACGATCCGGGCATCCGCCGCGTTCGCAGCGGAAAAGGCTTTCGCTACGTGCGCGCCGGTGGCCGGCCCGTTCGCGACCGCGCGACGCTGGAGCGCATCCGGACGCTGGCGATTCCGCCGGCATGGGAAGACGTGTGGATCTGCCCCGACGGGCGAGGCCACGTGCAGGCCACCGGCCGCGACGCCCGCGGCCGCAAGCAGTACCGCTATCACCCGCGCTGGCGCGAGATCCGTGACGAGACCAAATACGCGCGCTTGCGCGAGTTCGCCGCGGCGCTGCCGAAGCTGCGTGCCAAGGTGGACCGCGACCTCGCGCGCAGCGGGCTCCCACGCGAGCGGGTCCTCGCCGCGGTCGTGCGGCTGCTCGAGCGCACGCTGATGCGCGTCGGCAACGACGAATACGCCCGCGAGAACGGCTCGTTCGGCTTGACGACGCTTCGGGCCAAGCACGTGACCGTTGACGGCGAGGCCATGCGTTTCCGATTCAAGGGCAAGAGCGGCAAGGTGCACGAGATCGACGCGAAGGATCCGCGCGCTGCCCGCGTCGTCCGAAAGTGCCGGCGGCTTCCGGGCCAGACCTTGTTCGGCTACCTCGACGACGAGGGCGTGGACCGCACCGTCGGCTCCGGCGACGTCAACGAGTATCTGCGCGAAGCCACCGGCAGCGACTTCACCGCGAAAGACTTCCGGACCTGGGCCGGTACGGTCGTGGCGGCGATCGTGCTCGCGGCCGCGGACCCGCCGGCATCCGACGCCGAGGCCGCCCGCGGGATCAACGAGGCGATCGACGAGGTCGCAGGCGCGCTCGGCAACACGCGCGCGATCGCGCGCACGTCGTACGTGCACCCCGAGATCCTCGAGGCCTATCGCGAGGGAACGCTGATGGAGGCATGGGGCAGGCGAACGCGCCGCATCCGGGGCCTCAGCCGCGCCGAGACCATCGTGGCTCGAATCCTGCGTGACCGCGCGGGAGCCGTCGTGGAGAAGAGCGCTTAGCCGGCGCGGACCGGCGCCGGCTCCAGGCAGTAGGTCGCGTACGCAGCGCCCAGCACCGGCTGCGCGACGTTGCGCACCGGGATGCCGCCCGGCGTCACGCCGTGCTCGGTGCCGGCATGCGCGTGCCCGTGCACGATCAGGTCGGCGCCTGCGCGATCGGCTGCCTCGGCGAGGAGGTACGAGCCGAGGAACGGCCAGATCTCGGGCCGCTCGCCCGCGAGCGTGCCCTCGACGGGCGCGTAGTGCAGCAGCGCGAGCCGGACGTCGGCGTGGTCCACCGACGCCAGAGCGGACTCGAGCCGCTCAGCCGTGGCGCGAGTGTGCCGGATGAACGCCTTCATCTCCGGCTCGCCGAAGTCGCTCGCGCAGGCGCCGGCGAATCCGCCGCCGAAGCCTTTCGCGCCGGCAACCCCGACACGCATGCCGCCCACGGTCAGCATCGCCGCCTCGCCTTCCAGGATGCGGATACCGGCCTCTTCGAAGATGGCCCGCACCTCGCCGTCGCGGTCCACGTGGTAGTCGTGGTTGCCGAGCACGGCCACCACCGGCACCGGCAGCATCGAAAGCTCCGCGGCCGCGACGCGCGCCTCGGCGGGATCGCCGACGCGGGTCAGGTCGCCGGCCACCAGCAGCAGGTCGGCGTCGTCGCCGAGCCGCTCCAGGTGCGGCGCGAAGCACCCCCGCGACTCGGTCCCGAAGTGGAGGTCCCCGACCGCCGCGATCCGGATCATGGCTCGATCGTCTCCGGCGGGAGGGACTCGGTGACCCGGGGGAGGGTGGTCTCGTTGCGCACCGTCGCCGACGGCATCTCCTCGCGCGCGATGGCCGTGATCTGCTCCCGCTGTTCGGGAGAGGCGACCGATCCGGTGATAACCACGACCGTGCCCACGACGGTCACGGTCACGTCGAGGTCGCCGGTCTCTTGCACGAGGCGCTCCTGCAAGCGAGCCGTCGCGTAATAGGGGGTGTCCGCGCTCACCCTGA
Organism: Actinomycetota bacterium; assembly: GCA_035541035.1. Classification (GTDB taxonomy): domain Bacteria; phylum Actinomycetota; class AC-67; order AC-67; family AC-67; genus DASWHR01. The sequence continues at coordinate 1,045 of DATLFO010000027.1, read as the reverse complement.
GACCGTACCCGTGGAAGCGGGCGCGCGAAACGGCAGGAGCCGAGTGGCGGGCGCGCCTCCGGCACGGCATGATGCCGGGCCGTGGGATACCGCCACTGGGTCTTTCTTCACCTCGCCGGGGTCTTCGGGTTCCTGGCTTCGCACGGCGTTTCCATGGCCGTGGCGATCCGTCTTCGCAAGGAGCGCGACATCGCGCGCATCGGCGGCCTGCTCGACGTGTCGTCGCGCACCGTCGGTGTGATGTATGCCTCGCTCGGCGCGCTGCTTGCGGGCGGGATCGGCGCGACCTTCGCCGGCGGGCTGTGGGGCTTCGGCTGGATCTGGGCCGCGCTTGTGCTGGTCGCGGTGACGGTGCTCGCCATGATCTTCATGGCCAAGCCCTACTACCAGAAGGTGCGCTTCGTGACGCGCGCGGTCGCCGAAGGCTCGAAGGCCGTCACCGGCGAGCAGGTAGACGAGATGCTGCGCTCGAACCGTCCGAATGTGATCATGGGCATCGGGTTCGTCGGCCTCGCCCTCATCCTCGTCCTGATGATCTTCAAGCCCACGCTCGGCATCGAGCCGACGCAGGCGCCGCTCACGATGCCGAGCGGCCCCACGGTACAGGTCGCGGCCGAGAACTCAAACGAGTTCGTCCAAACCCGCGTGAGCGCTCCGGCGGGCGTGGAGTTTTCGATCGTGTTCGAGAACCGCGAGTCCGGCGTGCCGCATAACGTCGCGATCTACACCGACGACACCGCCAAGACCTCGGTCGTGGTGGGGGAGCTGTTCCCCGGTCCAGCGACCAGGGTCATGCGCGTTCCCGCCTTGGACGCAGGCACGTACTTCTTCCGCTGCGACGTGCACCCGCGCGACATGACCGGCCGGCTCGTGGTCGAATAGGTCCATGTCCTACGCCACCATCGTCGTCGGAACCGACGGAAGCGAGACGGCCACCAAGGCCGTCGAGAAGGCCACGCTCATCGCACGGCGTATGAACGGCCGCGTCGTGCTCGTGTGTGCCACCGCGCCGACCGGCATGACCGAGGCCCGAGCGGCAGGCGTT
>DATLFO010000026.1:0-3827 GCA_035541035.1 Actinomycetota bacterium | reverse complement strand
AGCCGCCGGTCACCGACGCCCCGCCGAGCCCCGATCCCGAGCGCCGCTCACGCCGCCGCCGCGGCCTGGTCAAGCTCGCCGCCTTCTTCCTGGTGCTTTTCGGGCTTCTCGGTGGGACAGCGCTCTACGTCCGGTCGGTGGCCGCCGGCACGGCCGGCGCGGGCGCGCCCGTGAAGATCGTGGTGCCCGAAGGCGCCTCCGCCGGCCAGATCGCCGAGCTGCTGGCGGGCAAGGACATCATCGACAACGCTTGGATCTTCAAGCTGTTCGCCCGCTTCGACGGGCGGGCCGGCTCGCTCAAGCCCGGCGAATACGACATGCAGACCGGGATGAGCTTCGGTGAGGTGCTGCGCACGCTCGAGGACGGTCCGGTCATCCGGATCGAGCGCGTCACCATCCCGGAAGGAAAGACCGTCGGCGAGGTCGTGGACATCATCCGCACGAAGACCTCGATCTCCGCGACCGAGTTCAAGGCCGAGATCGACAGCGGCCGCCACCGGCTCCCGATCATGCCCGACAACGTGAAGTCGCTCGAAGGGCTGCTCTACCCCAAGACCTACGACATCCGCGAGGGCGCCACGGCCGGCCAGGTCTTGAAGATGATGCTCGATCAGTTCACCGACGAGACCCGCGCGCTGGACTTCTCGAAGGCCAAGGCGAACCTGACCCCGTACCAGGTCGTGATCGCCGCCAGCCTCATCGAGCGTGAAGCCAAGATCGACGAGGACCGTCCCAAGATCGCGCAGGTGATCTACAACCGGATCGCGCGCGGCATGCGCCTGCAGATCGACGCGACCGTTCAGTACGGCTATCTGATGAAGACCGGCTCGTACAAGGGCCGCCTGACCTACGCCGACTACGAGCTGGACCATCCGTATAACACCTATCGGATCGACGGGCTGCCGCCGGGGCCGATCGCCTCGCCGCGCCTCGCGTCGATCGTCGCGATGCTCGAGCCGGCCGACACCGACGCGATCTACTACATCCACTGCGACAAGCGCGGCGGCCATGCCTTCGCCAAGACGGCGTCGGAGTTCGAAAAGCTCAAGCGCGAGTGCCCGGGCAAGCGGTGAGCGGATCGCCGACGGGCGCGACCCGCGTCGCCTGCATCATCGGCTGGCCCGCCTCGCACAGCCTTTCCCCGGTCATCCACAACGCGGCCTTCGCCGCCGCGGGGCTCGACTGGGTCTACGTCGCCTTTCCGGTCGCGCCCGATGACGTCGCGGCGGCCGTCACCGGGATGCGCGCGCTCGGCATCGCCGGCGCCAACGTCACCATGCCGCACAAGCGGGCCGTCATGGCTCTCATGGACGAGCTCACGCCGGCGGCCGAGCGCATCGGTGCCGTCAACACCATCGTCGCCAACGGCGGCACGCTGATCGGAGACAACACCGACGGCGCCGGGCTGGTCGCATTCCTGACCGGCGAGGCCGGATTCGACCCCGCCGGCCGGCGCGTCACGCTCTTGGGCGCGGGCGGCGCCGCGCGCGCGGTCGCGGTCGCGCTCGCCGACGCAGGTTCGCGGGTCCGCATCGCCGCACGGCGTGCCGGGGCGGTCTCCGAGGTCGCCGCGCTGTGCGCAGGCGAGGTCGTGCCGTGGGACGCCCGCGGCGAGGCGGCCGCCCAGTCGGACCTGATCGTCAACGCCACTCCAGTCGGGGCGGACGGCGAAGGCTCGCCGCTCGAGGCCGGCGATCTCCCGACGACGGCCACGATCGTCGATCTTCTCTACTCCCCGGCCGAAACGCCCCTTTTGCGTGCCGCGGCGGCGCGCGGGCTCCCCGCTCATAACGGGCTCGGCATGCTGGTGCACCAAGCCGCGCTCGCTTTCGAGCAATGGACCGGGACTCCGGCTCCCGTCGACGCAATGGCCGCCGCGGTGCGGGCCCGGACGGCCGCGAAACCGTCGTTATAGTCGGGCCCTCCGTCGCCCGATATTCGTGACGGGACGGAAATCCGGAGTGACCACCGGCCGCCCCCTTCCGACGTGGCCGCAAAACGACTGAAACAGCTCCCCGAACTGCTCCTCGAAGAGGGGCTCATCAGCGCTGAGCAGCTCGAGCAAGCAGCCGCCGAGCAGGCGCGCTCTCGAATGTCGCTGTCTCGCGTCCTGATCGACCGGGGGTTCGTGCCCGAGCAGCACCTGGTCAAGACCCTTGCCCGCCACATCGGGCTCGAGTTCGTGGACCTGGGTGAGCATCAGATCGACCCGGGTGCGGTCGCGCTCATCTCCGAGAACGTCGCCAAGCGATACGGCGCCCTCCCGATCGGCTTCGACGACGCCCGGCTGGTCGTTGCGATGAGCGACCCGTCCAACGTTTTCGCGCTCGACGACATCCGCACCATCACCGGGCTCGAAGTCAAGCCGGTGATCGCGACCCGAAGCGACATCTTGTCCGCTCTCGCCCGCTACGGCCGCATGGACGAGTCCGTCGAAGACATCGCCGCTGCGGCCGCCGACGAGACCGACGGGCCCGAGGACCTGTCCAAGGTCCGCGAGATCGTCGAGGATGCGCCCATCGTCAAGCTGGTCAACCTGCTGGTAACGCAGGCCGTCAACGACCGCGCCTCCGACATCCACATCGAGCCGGGGGAGCGGGACGTACGGATCCGCTACCGCATCGACGGCGTGCTCCACGAGGTGATGCGCTCGCCGAAGTCGATTCAGTCGGGCGTGATCTCGCGGCTCAAGATCATGAGCGACATCAACATCGCCGAGCGGCGGATCCCGCAGGACGGCCGCGTCGGCCTGGTCGTGGGTGGCAAGGCGATCGACCTGCGCGTGGCCACGCTCCCGACGGTCTACGGCGAGAAGGTCGTGCTGCGAATCCTGGACAAATCGAGCGTGCTGCTCAAACTCACCGATCTCGGATTCTCGCCGCACAACTTCACGCGCTACGAGCAGTCCTACACCAAGCCCTACGGCATGATCCTGGTCACCGGCCCGACGGGCTCGGGAAAGTCCACGACGCTCTACGCGACCCTCAACATCCTTAACACGCCGGATCGCAACACGATCACGGTCGAGGACCCGGTGGAGTACCGCCTGGCCGGGATCAATCAGGTGCAGATCAACCCCAAAGCGGGCCTGACCTTCGCGAGCGCGCTCCGGTCAATCCTGCGCTCCGACCCGGATGTGGTCCTGATCGGTGAGATCCGCGACCGCGAGACCGCCCAGATCGCGACCGAGGCCGCGCTCACCGGCCATCTCGTGCTTTCGACGCTGCACACCAACAGCGCACCGGCCGCGATCAGCCGGCTCATCGAGATGGGGATCGAGCCGTTCCTGGTCTCGAGCGCCGTCGACTGCGTGCTGGCCCAGCGTCTGATCCGCGTGCTGTGCGATAAGTGCAAGGAGCCCTACGAACCGACGCCCGACATGCTCGAGCAGTCGCGCATCAAGGTTCCCGAGGACCGTTTCCCGCTGACGCTGTACCGTGCCGTCGGCTGCCAGGCGTGCGGCAAGACCGGCTATCGCGGCCGCATGGCCGTCCACGAGGTCATGAACATGTCCGAGGACATCGAGCGGCTCACCTCGGAGCGCAAATCCAGCGAGGACATCGCTCGCGTCGCGATCGACCAGGGCATGCTCACCCTTCGCGACGACGGCGTGCTCAAGGCGCTCGACGGACGCACCAGCATCGAAGAGCTTCTCCGCGTCATCGTCTGATCCACCCGCGCCCGATTCGGTCGTTTCGCGGCATGAGGCTGCGGCCGTAAAGGACGCCCCTGAACGCGCCGACATTGCCAGGGACGAAGTCGAACCCGGAGGAATCGTGCCCGCACCCAAGCCGCTCGGCGAAGTTCTGGTCGAGGAGCGTGTCATC
>DATLFO010000025.1:0-2857 GCA_035541035.1 Actinomycetota bacterium | reverse complement strand
GATCGACCGTACGCGGGCCCGCCGTGATCGGCGCGAACGCCCGCATCGTGGACTCGTTCATCGGCCCGTACTCCTCGATCGGCGCGGGATGCGTGATCGAGGACAGCGAGATCGAGCACTCGGTGATCATGGACGGTTGCGTGATCCGCGGGATGCACCGGCTCGAGGACTCGCTGCTCGGCCGCGAGGTCACCGTCGAACGCAGCGAATCGAAGCCGAAGGCCTATCGGCTGATGGTCGGGGACCACGGACGCGTCGGGGTAGTCTGACGGGCATGCGGCTTCTGGTCACCGGCGGCGCGGGCTTCATCGGCTCGCGCTTCGCGCATCTCGCGATCGCGCGCGACCACGAGGTCACCGTCCTGGACGCGCTCACCTATGCGGGCACCATGACCAACCTGGCCGGCGTAAAGGACCACGCCGGCTTCCGCTTCGTCAAGGGCGACATCTGTGATCCCGATCTGGTCGACGAGGTGCTTCCCGGCCACGACGCCGTGCTGAACTTCGCCGCCGAGTCGCACGTGGACCGCTCGATCGCAAGCCCCGAAAACTTCATGCATACGAACTTCCTCGGTGCGGGCGTGCTGCTCGAGTCCGCGCGCCGCGCCGGGACCGGCCGCTTTCTGCAGGTCAGCACCGACGAGGTTTACGGCTCGATCGAGATCGGCTCCTTCGCCGAGGCGGACCGGCTCAACCCATCGAACCCTTACAGTGCCGCCAAGGCGGGCGCGGACCTGCTCGCGCTGTCGTACGTGCGCACATTCGGCATGCCGGTCGTGATCACGCGCTCGTCGAACGCATTCGGCCCTCACCAGTTTCCCGAAAAGCTCATCCCGCTCGCGATCACGAACTTGATCGAAGGCAAGAAGATCCCGCTGTACGGGGATGGGGCCAACGTGCGCGACTGGACGTTCGTCGACGACATCTGCGAAGCGATCCTGCTCGTGCTCGAGCGCGGCGAGACCGGCCGCATCTACAACATCGCCGCCGGCAACGAGCGGCGAAACGTCGATGTGGTCGAGCAGATCTGCGGGCTGTCGAGCGTCGGGGGCGACATGATCGAGCCCGTTGCGGACCGGCCCGGCCACGACCGCCGCTACAGCATCGACGCGTCCGCCGTTCGCGATCTGGGCTGGCGGCCCAGCGGTACCTTCGACGAACGCCTGGCCGAGACCGTGGCCTGGTATCGGGATCACCGCGCCTGGTGGGAGCCGTTGAAGGCGCGCGCATGAGCGGAGCCGTCGTCGTGACCGGCGCGGGCGGCCTTCTCGGTCGCGCGATGGTGGACGCGCTCGGCGGGCGGGCCGCCGGGTTCGACCGTGTCGCGCTCGACATCACCGATCCCGACGCGGTCGCGGCCGCCGTTCGCGGTGCCGCGGCGGTCGTCAACGCCGCCGCGTTCGCCGACGTGGACGCCTGCGAGTCCGAGCCCGACCGCGCCTACGCGGTCAACGCCGCCGGTCCCGAGAACCTCGCACGTGCCTGCGCGGCCACCGGAGCGTTCCTGATTCACGTCTCGACCGACTTCGTCTTCGACGGAACGCTGGGCCGCGCCTACGTCGAGACCGACGAGCCCAGCCCGCTCTCGGTCTACAGCGCCTCCAAGCTCGAAGGAGAGCAGCGCGTCGCCCAGGCCAACCCGCAGGCCGCGATCGTTCGGACCGCCTGGGTCTATGGTCCGGGCGGCCGCACGTTCTTCAGCAAGGTGTTCTCCATGGCCGCCGCGGGCGGACCGATTCCCGCGACCGCCGACCAGTTCGGCTCGCCCACCTGGGTGGGCGACCTCGCGGCCGCGCTGTCGCAGCTCGCGGTGCGGCCGGCGGCGGGCCTGTTCCACGTCGCCGGCGGTGGCTCGTGCTCGCCGGCCGAGTTCGTCGAGGCCGCGCTCGGCGAACTCGGCCTGGCCGGCGTGGCCGTCACGCGGGTCAGGGCGGCCGACCTGCCCGCGCGTCCCGCGCGACGCCCGCTCGCCACGCCGCTCGAAGGCCCGGCCTGGATCGCTGCGGGCTTCGAGCCCCTGCGACCCTGGCGCGAGGCCCTCGAGGACGCCGCGAAGGTGATGCGACCGTGATCCGCGCCGTGATCTTGGCCGGCGGAGAAGGCACCAGGCTGCGGCCGCTCACCTACACCACGCCCAAGTCGCTGCTGCCGATCGCGAACGTGCCGTTCCTGCAGCATCAGCTCACCACGCTCGCGCGCCACGGCATCACGACCGCGACGCTGCTCACCGGCTATCTCGCCGAAGCCTTCGATCCGTTTATCGACGCGATGGCCGCCGAAGGCATCACGCTCGAGGTCAGCCGCGAGACCGATCCCCTCGGAACCTGCGGCGCGGTCCGCAGCATCAGGGACCGGCTCGACGCGACCACGATCGTGTTCAACGGGGACGTGCTCACCGACTTGGATCTGACCGAGATGCTCGCCGCGCATCGCGATCGCGCGGCGGCCCTGACGATCGCGCTCAAGCCGGTCGCCGACGCGGGTCCCTACGGCCTGGTCCCCACCGACGGCAACGGCCGCGTCGAGGCGTTCCTGGAGAAGCCCCCGGCGGAGGTCGCCGCGCGCGGCGGCAACATCAACGCCGGCACCTACGCGCTCGAGCCGCGCGTGCTCGACGAGGTGCCGCCGAGCACGATGTGGTCGTTCGAGCGGCAGCTGTTCCCCTCGCTGGTGGAATCGGGGGAGCCCGTCTACGGGTTCGTGTCGAGTGCATACTGGCTCGACATCGGCACGCCGGAACGCTACCTGCAGGCGCACTGGGACCTGATCGAGGGCAAATCGTCCTCGTTCCGGCCCGATCAAGCCGGCGTGCGCGGCGGCGGCGTGCTCGTCGGCCGCGACTGCGAGATCGACCCGGG
>DATLFO010000024.1:0-3981 GCA_035541035.1 Actinomycetota bacterium | reverse complement strand
GGACGGCCGCGTCGCCGCGATTCGTCGCGCGCTGGATGACGCCGGGCACCGCAGCACGGCGATCCTGAGCTACGCCGCCAAGTACGCCAGCGCGTTCTACGGTCCGTTTCGTGAGGCGGCCGGTTGCGCGCCCGCGTCCGGCGACCGGCGCGGCTATCAGATCGATCCGTCGTCGCGGCGCCAAGGCGTCGCCTCGATCAGCCGGGACCTGGCCGAAGGCGCGGACATGATCATGGTCAAGCCCGCACTGGCCTATCTGGACGTGATCTCGGCGGCGCGCGCGCTGACCGACGCGCCGGTGGCGGGCTACAGCGTCAGCGGCGAGTACGCGATGCTGAAGGCCGCCGCTGCCGCCGGGATGCTGGACGAGCGCGCCGCGACGCTGGAGACCCTGACCGCAATCGTACGAGCCGGCGCCGATTTCGTCGTCACCTACTCCGCACTGGACGCGGCGCGCTGGCTGGAGGACGTGAATGCCTGACGCGCTGTGGGAACGGGCACGATCCGTGATGCCGGGCGGCGTGTCGTCGCCGGTCCGCGCGTACGGCGCCGTCGGCGGCGATCCGTTCTTCGCCGCCGATGCGAGCGGCGCGCGCGTGCGCACCGAAGACGGCCGCACGCTGATCGACATGATCGGCTCGTGGGGACCGCTGATCCTGGGCCACGCGCATCCCGCCGTCGTCGAGGCCGTCACGCAGGCCGCGGCCGGCGGCACGACCTTCGGCATCCCGACACGCCGCGAAGTCGAACTGGCCGAAGCGATCGTCGCGTCGGTGGATTCGATCGACATGGTGCGCCTGGTGTCGTCGGGGACCGAGGCCGCGATGAGCGCGGTCCGGCTGGCCCGCGCGGCGAGCGGCCGCGACGGCATCGTGAAGTTCGCGGGCTGCTATCACGGCCACTCCGACGCGATGCTGGTCCAAGCCGGCTCCGGCGTCGCGACCTTCGGGCTGCCCGAGTCGCCCGGCGTGACCCCCGGGGCGGCCGTGGACACGATCGTCGCGCGATACAACGACGCCTCGACGGTCGCGTCCGCGTTCGCGTTGCATCAGATCGGGGCCGTGATCGTCGAGCCCGTCGGCGCGAACATGGGCGTGGTGCCGCCGGCCGACGGGTTCCTGCAGTCGCTGCGCAACCTGTGCGACGCCGGCGGCGCGCTGCTGATCTTCGACGAGGTCGTCACCGGATTCCGTCTGGCGCGCGGCGGCGCGCAAGCCGTCTACGGCGTGAAGCCGGACCTGACCGTGCTGGGCAAGGTCGTCGGCGGCGGCCTGCCGCTGGCCGCCTACGGCGGATCGCGCGACCTCATGTCACGGATCGCACCCGCAGGCGACGTCTATCAGGCCGGAACGCTCGCCGGCAACCCGCTGGCTACCGCGGCCGGGCTGGCCACGCTGGCGTTGCTCGACGACGACGCCTACGCGCGGCTCGACGAAGCCGGACGGATGCTGGAACACGGTTTGCGATCCGCCGCGGCCGAGGCCGGTGCGACCGTCACGATCAACCGGGTCGGCTCGATGCTGACGGTGTTCTTCACCGACGGGCCGGTCACCGACTTCGACTCGGCCCGCCGGACCGACGCGAAACGGTTCGCGCGGTTCTTCCACGCGCTGCTTCGCGAAGGCGTCGCGTGGCCGCCGTCGCCGTTCGAGGCTGCGTTCGTCTCGCTCGCCCATACCCCCGGCGACATCGGCGCCGTCATCGCCGCGGCGCGTTTCGGATTCCAGGAGGCCCGATGAGCCAGGACCGTGCCGTCTATCGCTACGCCGTCTACGCGATCGATCCCGCGTGGCGGCGCCTGCCCGCCGAGGACCGTCGCCAGCACAAGAAAGAACTCGCGGCCGCGCTGTCGTCGGTGGACGGCGCCGAGATTTACCCCTATTCGACCGTGGGGCTCCGCGAGGACGGCGACTTCCTGCTCTGGACCGTCGCATGGGACATCGAGCCCGTCCAGCGCGCGCAGGCCGCAATCAACGCGTGCGAGGTCGCGGGCTGGCTCACCGTCACGCACTCGTTCCTGGCGATGACCCGCAAATCCCAGTATCTGAAAGGCCACTCGCACGACGGGCAAGAGCACGCCGAGCGGCCCGGTCCCCGCGGCGACACCTGCCTGTTCGTGTATCCGATGGACAAAGAGCGCCGCTGGTACCGCGTTCCGTTCGAAGAGCGGCGCGCGATGATGGTCGAGCACTTCAAGATCGGTCACAAGTATCCGGCCGTGAAGATCCACACCGGCTACTCGTTCGGCATCGACGATCAAGAGTTCGTGGTCGCCTTTGAAGGCGAGTCGCTGGCCGAGTTCCTGGAGCTGGTCGAAGAGCTGCGCGGGAGCGGCGCCAGCGCCTACACCGCCCGCGACGTGCCGATCTTCACGTGCGTGAAGGCGCCGATGGATGCGATCCTGGATCAGCTCGACGGCGCCGCGCGCTGACGACCGGGGAACAGAAAAGGAGGCGCCCCCGGCTGACCGGCGCCCGGTTCGTCCCCGCCGCGAGGCCGCGATAGGATCGGGCGGCTTCGCAGGAGCTTCGATCGGCAAGGGGGGAAACCGGTGGCAGACCTCAGCTTCGAAACCGACATCAAGCCGCTGTTCCGCGACAAGGACCGGCAAGCGATGATGTTCGCCTTCGACCTGCACGAGTACGCGTCCGTCCGCGACAACGCGGCCGACATCCTCGCCGAGGTTGAAAGTGGAAACATGCCGTGCGACGCGCCCTGGGCGCCGGAGCAGGTGGAGACGTTTCGCGCGTGGAAGGACGGCGGGGCCAGCCCGTAGTCCGCACGGAACGGCGAGAGGCGGCGCAGCCATCACGCGCCGCCTCTCGCCGTTCCGTGATCAGGTCACCGCTATCTGCCGTTGTGCGACGGCCGGCGCGTCGCGATCGCGATCGCGGCGGCGCCCAACACCAGCAGCAGGCCGTAGGCCGATCCGCCAACGCCGGTCGCGGGCAGCGGAGCCCGGTTCCGAACGCCCTTCACCTGCGAGGTCGGTGACGGCGACGGGCTCGGTGACGAACCGCCCGACGGCGGATAGGCCGTCGCCTTGCTGCCCTGGACCTTCGTTCCGATCACCTCGCTCCACGGGCCGGAGACCTTGGCGCCCGATCCGAACGGGAACGCGGTGCGCACGCGATAGAAGTACTCGCCGTCCGGAAGATTGGCGCGGGTATAACTCGTTCCCGGCACGGCGGCGATGGTCCGCCATGCGGCGGTCGAGATCGCGATGTCGTCCACGTACCAGCCGAACATCGGCGAGGACAACGCCCGGTTGTCCGGGCCGGTGGCGAACCGGAACCGAAGCTTGATCGCCTTGCCGGCGAAGCGCGTCAAGTCGATCGAGTGGAAGTTGAACGGCTCGTTGAGCAACCCGGGCGCCGCGCCGTCGGCCCCCAGCGGACGCGAGGCCTGATAGACGTTGGCCCAGTCACGGCCGTCGTGCACGTCCACGAACACGGCGTCGTCGCCTTCGGCGGCCAGCCAGTCCCACCAGGAGAGCGTGGTCTCGACGCCGGACGGCACCTTCATCGGATCGGCCGACTCCATCACGGACTCGACGTTGGCCGCGCCTTCCGGATGACGCGCCACGAACGCGTTCGATCCGCTGCGCACCTTGACGGTGGTGGTGTCCCAATCGAAGGCTGCGGGGCTCGACTTCGACCGCGCCCACTTGCCCATTCCTTCTTCGGCCCCGTCGGCGAGCAGCGTGCCGAGGCCGCGGCTCTCCTGGATCTCGTCGGGCCCGACCGCGCCCTTGGGCCGTGTCCACTTGAGCGTGTACGAGCCGTCGGGATCGGGGTCGGAGCGGCCGGCGCCGAACGACAGCGACGGCGGCGCGGGCGGCGGCGCCTTGCAGTCGGGCGCCACGTCGACCTTGATGCTCGCCACGGCGCGGCTCGGGGCTTTGCCGTTCTTGGAGATGCCCTCGATCCCGTCGACGAACAGACGGAGCTGCGACGGCTGCGTGCACGAGGACAACTACTC
>DATLFO010000023.1:0-4028 GCA_035541035.1 Actinomycetota bacterium | reverse complement strand
CGCGCTGGTGATGGCTGCGTATTACGGCGAGTGGACCGGCCAGGACGAGACCGGCGCGATCACCGGCACGCCGGTCGGCTGGGACCTCGTCGGCTACGCCGGGCCCGCCGAATCCGTTCCGGGGCTGCTGGCCTGATGCCCGGCTACAACATCCCGGACGTGCTCGTGGTCGGCATGGGCGGCGGCGGCGCGGTCGTGGCCAAGGAACTCGCCGAGCAAGGCTTGGGGGTGGTGGTGCTGGAAGCGGGCGCGTGGCTCGAGCCGGCACGCGACTTCGCCGGTCTCGAATGGGAGATGACCGGCCAGATCGACTCGGTCTTTCGCTGGGGCCCGGTGGACCGCACGAGGCTGCCGTGGCCGCGCATCCTCGACGGCGTGCGCAGCGCGACCCAAACCGCGGGCGTCGGCGGCAACACGCTGCAGTCCGCGGGCAGCTCGCCGCGTGCCTATCCGGGCTCGGTCACGCCGGGCTGGCCGCTGGACTACGGCGATCTGATCCCGCACTACGAGAAGGTCGAGGCGACGCTGCCGGTCGTGGTGCCGGACGTGATCGCGCCCAAGGATCAGCTCTTCATCGAAGGATGCGAGCGCGCCGGGCTCGCGCACGTGGCCGGTCCGGACGTGACCGGGCCCGGCTGGCGGATCCAGCCGAACGCGATCCTGCCGGTCGCCTCGCGCCACACCGCCGCCGACGGGTGCACGCAATGCGGTGGATGCCTGACCGGATGCCGCAACCCCGCCGGGTCGCGTGCCGCGCACACCGCCAAGCGCGGCGCGAACGCCTCCTACGCGCCGCTCGCCATGGCAACCGACAACTGCGAGATCCGGACCGGGTGCTTCGCGACCCGCGTGCTGACCGAGGAGCGCGGCGGGCGTGTGCGCGTGCGCGCCGTTCGCTATCGCGACGCCGCCGGCAAGATGTTCGAGCAGGACGCCGAGGTCGTGGTGCTCGCCGGCGGCGCCGTCGAGACGCCGCGGCTGTGGCTCGCGAGCGGCCTGCCCGTGGGCCCGCACACCGGCCGGGGGCTGACCACGCATTGGTTCGAGTACGTCGTGGGCGTGGTGCCGCGCGAGACGGGTCCGGACCTGGGTCAGGCATCGATGGCGCGGGCCGACTTCCCGGGAGAGGGCTTCCTTCAGTCGCTGGGCGCCGGGCCGCTCGCGACCGCGCTGCTCGCCTACGGCGGCGCGTGGCCGCGTCCGTCCACCGGCCCGTGGGCGACGCGCGGCAAGATGCTCGGCCCGGACCTGAAGCGGCGCATGGAGGCCTACCGGCACACGCTTCTCATCGCCTGCGGCGTCAACGACGACCCGTCGCCGGAATCGTCGGTGACGCTGTCCGGGGACGTGCGTGACGAGCACAATCCGGCGCCGGTGATCCGCTATCGCGCCTCGGCAGGCACGGCGGCGCGGCGCGACCGGCTCGCCAAGCGCGCGGCCGAGATCCTGCTCGCCGCGGGCGCGATCCCCGAATCGATCCACCGCGCCGACGCACCGCCGGCGCTGGTGCATCAGATGGGCACGATGCGAATGTCGGCCTCGCCGGAGGACGGCGTCGTCGATGGCGCCTGCGAGGCCCACGGGGTGGACGGGCTGTTCGTCGCCGACGCCAGCGTGCTGCCCGATGCGCTCGGCGGCGCGAGCCCGACGCTGACGATCCAGGCGCTCGCCACGCGCACCGCGGGCAAGATCGCGGAACGCCACTTCGGGGCGCTCGAAAGGCGTATCGTTCGCGGACGATGAGAAAAGGCATTCTGACCGGCACGTCGTCGTGGACCGATCCGACGCTGCTGAAGTCGGGCTGGTACCCGAAGGAGGCCAAGACGGCCGAGGAACGGCTCGTCTTCTACTCGTCGCATTTTCCCGTCGTCGAGGTGGACGCCACCTACTACGCGATGCCGTCGGAGCGAACCGCCGGGCTGTGGGTCGATCGCACCCCGAAGCAGTTCGTGTTCGACGTCAAGGCCTTCGCGCTGTTCACGCAGCATCCCGCCAACGTGCGCGGCCTGCCCAAGGACCTTCGCGAAGGGCTGCCGCCGACACGCTCGAAGGTGTATCTAAAGAACCTCGCGCCCGAGGTGATCGACGAGGCGTGGGAGCGATTCCGCAGCGCGCTGATGCCGCTGCACTCGGCCGGAAAGCTCGGCGCGGTGCTCTTCCAGTTCCCCGAATGGTTCGCGCCGTCGGTGCCCAACAAGGCGTATTTGGCGAGCCTCCGCGAGCGCCTGCCCGACTACGACATCGCCGTTGAGTTCCGCCGCAACACCTGGATGGGCACGCCCGAGGGCGCCGACAAGACGCTGGCGTATCTGCAGGAGCTCGGCTACTCGTACGTGTGCGTGGACATGCCGCAAGGCTTCGACTCGTCGCTGCCGCCCATCGCCGCCGCGACCTCGTCGTCGCTGGCGATCGTTCGCTTCCACGGACGCAACCGCAAGACCTGGAAGGCGCCCGGCCTGACCGCCGCCCAGCGCTTCAACTACCTCTACAAGGAATCGGAGCTGGAGGAGTGGGAGCCGAAGCTGCGCGAGCTCGCCGGCGAAGCGCGCGAGGTGCACGCGCTGTTCAACAACTGCTACGCGGACAAGGGCGTGCGCAACGCCCGCCAGATGGCCGAGCTGATCGAGGACTGATCCACGCCGGGTCATGAGGACAGGAGGGATGACGATGAGCGCAACGAAGGGATTTTCGGTGGGAGCGGGCGCCGTCCTGGCCGGGCTCGGCCTGTGGGCGTTCTTCTCCCCGGCCACGTTCTACGAGTTCGCGACCTATCCGCCCTACAACCCCCACTTCATCCGCGACGTGGGCGCGTTCATGACCGGGCTGGGAGCCGTGCTGATCCTGGCCGGATTCTTCGCCGATGCGCTGACGGTCGCGCTGGGCGGCAACACGGTCGGAGCGGCGGTGCACGGGATCTCGCATCTGATCGACCGCGAGCTCGGAGGCGGCTCGTGGCGCGACCCGGTCCTGACGCTCGGCTTCGCAGCGGTCCTCGGTTTCGCGGTCTTCAAACGCCGCCAGGCGATCGCGGAAGGAGCGCCACGATGAAGATCCTGATCGCCGGTGCGAGCGGCACGCTCGGTGCGCGACGCGCGCACCGGTTGCTCAGCGGCGGGCACGACGTGTGGGGCACGACGCGGGGACGCATCGATGTGCTCGCGTCGGCCGGGGTGCGGCCCGTGGTGGCCGATCTGCTTGATCCGGCCGCGACCCGCGAGGCCGTTGCGTCGGTGGCTCCCGAGGCGATCGTGCAGGTGCTGAACGCGTTGCCGCCCGCGGGGCCGTCGAAGGCGTCGGATCTGCTCGCGACCAACCGCATCCGCGCGGACGGGACCCGCAACCTCGTCGCGGCCGCCGAGGCGAGCGGCGTGGGCCGATACGTCGCCGAGTCGTTCGTGCTCGGCTACGGGTCCAGGCCGCCCGGCTCGCCGCCGCTGGACGAGTCCGCCCCGCTCGCGCGAGGCCTGCCGGACGGGATGCAGGACGCGGTGGATGCGCTCGCCGGGCTCGAGCAGCGCGTGCTCGGCTTCGGGGGGATCGTGCTGCGTTTCGGTGTGTTCTACGGCCACGGGGTGCCGAGCAATGATGCGCTCGCCGCGGCGGTGCGCAAGCGCGGCGTTCCCGTGTTCGGCTTTCCGGGCGTGATGCCGTTCGTGCACATCGACGATGCGGCCGAAGCGGTCGCGATCGCGCTCGGCAGCGCGCAGCGCGGCGAGATCTACAACATCGCGGGAACGCACGCGACCTTCGGCGAGTACGTGACCGCGCTCGCCGCCGCGACCGGCGCGCCGTCGCCGCGGCGGCTGCCGCGCTTCGCGGCGCGGCTGGGTGGTGCGTACCGGGCGTCGATGCTCAAGGCGAACCTGCGCGTCGCTACGAACAAGGCATTCACCGGGCTCGGCTGGCGGCCGTCGCATCCGACCCTGCGCGAGGGGCTCGCGATGCCGGCGCGTCGCTGATCAGCGCTCGAGCTTGTCGATGTTGGGCCGTTCGCCCTCGTCGATCTCGGTGGTGGCGAACCAGGCGTC
>DATLFO010000022.1:0-10633 GCA_035541035.1 Actinomycetota bacterium | reverse complement strand
CCCGGACCCTGTGCAACCAAGTTGCAAGGCGGGGCGTCCGGGGGCGGGGTGGGGAATATTCTTCTCTATTGACGCATTTTGCCGGTTGCTCTACTTTGCTCCGATGGGGCTTCGGGTCTGGATGGCGGGTTTGTGCTCGGTCTGGCTGCTCGCTGCGGGACCCGCCCGCGCCGAAGCGCGAGACGCGGCGGTGGCGGTGCAGGTACCTGTGCCTCACGGCCCGGTCTCGGTTCTCGTGCGCTGCACGATCAGCCCGGCCGCCGCGAGCGGCGCGTGGATCGCGGCATTCGCGGTCGATGCGGACTCCACCGGATACGTCGAGTCGTCGGTCACGGCGCTGGGCTGGTGGGACCACGGCCGCTTGGACCTCGTCGTCCGCCGCGACGGCATCCGGATCGAGGCTCCCCCGGTCGAGGTCGTGACCGTGGGCGAGCGCTACCGGATCACGATGACGGCCACTTGGGGAGGCGGGCACCGCCTGTGGGCCTCGACGCTGCGCGGCGGATGCGGCGCGACGGAAGGAACGGTTACGGAGATCTCGGCCATCCTGAACGGCGCCGACGTCACGGCCTCCGGGGTCGATGCCCGGGTGCTGACCGCGGGCGCGCGCCAGTTCCCGAGGTCCGTCGCGGCGCAAGGCGCGACCCTTGTGCACGGATCGTTCGCGGCTTCCTCGCCGTATCTGCTGGGCGTGTTCAGCGCGCGTTCCGGCGCGCTGTCGGTGACGGCGCCGGATGGATCGGTGCGCAGCGATGCCGGCCTGTATCCGTCGATCCCGGTTCGCAACGGGACCGGAGGGACCTGGCGGTTCGACGCAGACACCGCGGTTTCGGACGATCCGTATCTGCTGACCGCGCTCGCGTTCGCCAAACGTTAGCCGGTCGCGGCGTCGTCGGCCGGCAGGCCCAGGGCTTCGCGCAGGAACCGGCCGGTGTAGCTGCCCGGCTCCTTGGCGACGTCCTCGGGCGTGCCTTCGGCCACGATCTCGCCGCCGCCGCTGCCGCCCTCGGGCCCCAGGTCGATGATCCAATCGGCGGTCTTGATCACGTCGAGGTTGTGTTCGATCACCACGACCGTGTTGCCCTGGTCGACGAGCCGCTGCAGAACGCCGAGCAGCTTGTTGATGTCCTCGAAGTGCAAGCCGGTGGTGGGCTCGTCGAGGATGTAGAGCGTGCGTCCGGTCGCGCGCTTCGAAAGCTCCGACGCGAGCTTGACGCGCTGCGCCTCGCCGCCGGACAGCGTCGTGGCGGGCTGGCCGAGCTTGACGTAGCCAAGGCCGACGTCGAACAGCGTCTGCAGATGCCGGTGGATCACCGGCACGGCCTCGAAAACCGACAGCGCCTCTTCCACGCTCATCTCCAGGATCTGCGAGATGTTCTTGCCTTTGAACGTCACGTCGAGCGTCTCGCGGTTGTAGCGCTTGCCCTTGCAGATCTCGCACGGCACGTAGATGTCCGGCAGGAAGTGCATCTCGATCTTGATCTGGCCGTCACCGGTGCAGGCTTCGCAGCGGCCGCCCTTGACGTTGAACGAGAACCGGCCGGGCTGGTAGCCACGGCTGCGAGCCTCGGGCGTCTTGGAGAACAGCGACCGGACGTGGTCGAACACGCCGATGTAGGTCGCGGGGTTGCTGCGCGGCGTACGGCCGATCGGGGCCTGGTCGACGTTGACGACCTTGTCGATGTGGTGGATCCCGGTGAGCGCCTTGTGCTTGCCCGGCACGGTGCGGGACGCGTACACGTGCCGCATCAGCGCAGGATAGAGCGTGTCGGTGAGCAGGCTCGACTTGCCGCTGCCGCTCACGCCCGTGATCGCCACGAAGCACGCGAGCGGGATCTTGACGTCGATGTTCTTGAGGTTGTTCTGCCGCGCGCCTTTGAGGCCGAGCCAGTTGCCGCCGGGCGGCCGACGCATGCCCGGGACGGGAATCGACCGGCGACCGGACAGGTACTGGCCGGTCAGCGACTCCTTGCTCTTGAGCAGGCCCTTGTAGTCCCCGGCGTAGACGAGGCTGCCCCCGTGCTCGCCGGCGCCGGGGCCGATGTCCACGACGTAGTCGGCGGTCGCGATCGTCGCCTCGTCGTGCTCGACGACCACGAGCGTGTTGCCGATGTCGCGCAGACGAACGAGCGTCTCGATCAGACGGTGATTGTCGCGCTGGTGCAGCCCGACGCTGGGCTCGTCCAGGATGTAGAGCACGCCGACGAGGCCGCTGCCGATCTGGGTCGCGAGCCGGATGCGCTGCGCCTCGCCGCCGGCAAGCGTGTTCGCGCTCCGGCCGAGCGTCAGATAGTCGAGCCCAACGTCGAGCAGGAAGCCCAGGCGCGCCGCGATCTCCTTGATGATCCGGTCCCCGATCATGTGCTCGCGCTCGTCCCACTCCAAGGTTCCCAGGAACTTGTCGGCCTCGGCGATCGACATCGAGGTGACCTCGGCGATGTTCTTGCCGCCGATGGCGACCGACAGCGACTCGGGCTTCAGACGCGACCCTTTGCAGGCGGGGCAGGGGATCTCCCGCATGTACTCCTCGAGCTTTTCGCGGTGGTAGTCGCTGTCCACCTCGTCGTGCTTGCGCTGCAGCCAGCCGATCACGCCTTCGTAGTAGGTGTCGTAGGAGCGGCTGCGGCCGTAGCGGTTGCGATACTTGACGTGGATCGTGTCGTCGCCGGTGCCGTAGAGGAAGATGTCCTTCTGTTTCTTGGTCAGCGACTTCCACGGCTTCTTGATGCTCACCTTCGCGTAGGCGGCGACGGACTCGAGCATACGCGCGAAATACTCGGTACGGCCGCTCGCCCACGGCGCGAGCGCGCCTTCCTCGATCGACAGATCCTCGTCGGGCACGATCAGCTCGGGATCGACCTCCAGGTGCGTTCCGAGACCGTCGCAGCGCTCGCACGCGCCGTAGGGGCTGTTGAACGAGAAGTTCTTCGGCTGCAGCTCGTCGAAGGACAGACCACAGTGCATGCACGCGAGGTGCTGGCTGTAGACCTGCACGTCGCCGTGGTCGACGAGCTCGATCGACACGAGCCCTTCGGCGAGGTTCAGCGCGGTCTCGACGCTGTCGGCGACGCGGCGCTCGATGCCGGGCTTCATCACCAGCCGGTCGACGATGACCTCGATGGTGTGCTTGTAATAGCGGTCGAGCCGGATCTTGTCGCTGAGCTCGCGCACCTCGCCGTCGATCTTGGCGCGCGCAAAGCCCTTCTTGGACAGGTCCTCGACCAGCGTCGCGTACTCGCCCTTGCGGTCGCGTACGACCGGCGCGAGCACCTGGAAGCGGGTTCCCTCGGGCAGCGCGTGGATCTGGTCCACGATCTGGTCGGGTGTCTGTCGCGCGACCTCGCGGCCGCACGTGGGGCAATGCGGCACGCCGATGCGCGCGTACAGCAGGCGAAGGTAGTCGTAGATCTCGGTGACGGTGCCCACGGTCGAGCGCGGATTGTGGCCCGCGGTCTTCTGATCGATCGAGATGGCGGGCGACAGGCCTTCGATGAAGTCCACGTCGGGCTTTTCCATCTGCCCGAGGAACTGGCGGGCGTAGGACGACAGCGACTCCACGTAGCGCCGCTGCCCTTCCGCGTAGATGGTGTCGAAGGCGAGCGAGGACTTGCCCGAGCCCGAGATGCCGGTGAACACGACCATGGCGTCCCGAGGGAACTCGAGATGGATGTCCTTGAGATTGTGCTCGCGAGCACCGTGCACGACGATCTTATCGCTGCTCATGTCCTGTTCTTCCCGATCGCACCCGCCCCCGAAAGCGCGGGGAATCCTAACAGGGACCGCCGACACGAATACGGGCGTTTTCCGGAGCAAGCGGCGAGCGAGCGATAGGATCCGATCTCATGGAAACGCCCCATCCGCCCGCGACGCCCGAGTTCGGCTCCGTGACCCGCAACGCCGCGCCGCACGTCTACCCGTCCGGCGCCTCGTTCGAGGTCCGCAAGATCACCGTCGGGGCCTACGACAACAACGTCTATGCGCTGCGATCCGGGGGGCAGGTTCTGATCGTGGACGGCGCCGACGAGCCCGACCGCATCGCCGCCATGGCCGGCGACGACGAGGTCGTCGGCATCGTCCAGACGCACGGCCACTTCGATCATGTGCAGGCGCTCGCTTCGCTCGTCGAGCGGTTCCGCTGTCCGGTGCGGGCCCACCCGGCGGATCCGATGCCGGTCACGACGGTCCCGCTGTCGCACGGCGAGACGATTCGGGTCGGCGAGACCGATGTAACGGTGCTGCACACGCCGGGGCACACGCCGGGGTCGGTCTGCTTCCTCGCGGGATCGTTTCTGTTCAGCGGCGACACGCTGTTTCCGGGGGGGCCCGGCAACACCCGCGGCAACCCGGCGGCGTTCGCGCAGATCATGCAGCAGCTCGACGAGCACCTGTTCACGCTGCCCGACGACACGCGCGTGTGCCCGGGCCACGGCCTCGACACCACGATCGGCCGCGAGCGGCCGCACGTCGAGGTGTGGCGCGAACGCGGCTGGTAGGCCGTCCGGCTACAGAGCGGCCGCGTCCGGGGCGAGCACGACGATGCCGCCGTCGGCGTAGATCTTGTTGGTGACGCGAACACCCGGGCCAAGCGCGACCGAGCCCGTAGAGGCAAGCCCGCCGTTGCGCACGCCCCCGATCAGGACGGAGGCGCCGAGGGTGGCGTCCCCACCGGCCGAGACGCACTCCCCCACCGAGCAACGGTCGCTGAGCAGCACGTTGCCTTTCGCGGTGAGCGAGCGCTCGACGCGGCAGCCGTCGAACAGGACCGCGTCCCCGCGCACGGACACGCCGCCGTGGAAGTGCACGCCCTCGCGGGCCACCAGGGTGCCGTCCACGATGAGGTGGAACGGCACGACCGCGCCGGCCGGTAACGCCAGGTCGCCCGGGATGCGTGCCGTGGCCGCGCCGAGGTACCAGCCTTCCGCGTCGCGCAGCCACCACGGATTGATCGCCGCGCCCAGGTCGAGCGTGGCGGCGCCGATCCCGGTGCGGGCTTCGAGCGCACTCACCGCGGCAATCCCGTCGAGCGGCCGGCCTTGATCGCGCGACAGCGAGCGAAGCGCCTGATCGACGGGCATTCCTTGGGTGATCAGCCACTCCAGGTCCACGTCCATCGACCCGTCCCAGACGGCGAGGGCCGCGGGGTCCTCGGGCACCGTGGGCCCGTCGGTCATGATCTGGGGCGCGGCCGCGTAGCGCACGTGCGAGCCCGGTGCGAGCAGGATCCACGTCGCGCTCGTCGCGCGCCCGCCGACGGAGGCCCCGGCACCGACGACGAGTCCGGCCTCGCCGTCGACATGCTCGAGCACGGCGGCGCCCGGTCCGACGGTCGCGATGCCGTCGCAGACGAACGCGTCCAGGACGCCGCCGCCCGGTACGTCGCCGTCGCCGCGCATCATGTAGGTCCCTTCGCCGGTCGGCGCGGCGAATATCAGCAGCGGCGCATCGGCCGCGCCGGCGTCGCCGGCGGTCGCCACGTCCCCCATCGGCAGGCCGCGGAGCACGCGCGCAAACCACCGGTGCTCGATGTCGCGTCCCACGTCGATCGGGAGCGGCCCGGGGTCGCGCGGGCGCCGGATCTCCGCGAGCGCCATCGCGAACAGGGAGGCGATCATCGCGAAGAAGATGCCGACGAGCGCGACGTAGCCGAGGCTCATCGGGAGGTCTCCGGCTCGGCGGGGGCGGGCGCGGCGTCCTGCGTGTACCGAGGCGTCTTGTCCCAGGCGAGGCCGGTCTTTCGGATGCGGGCCTTGACGGTCTTCATCAGCGCGCCGGTACAGATCCACATGCCCGCGAACGACGAGAAAATCGCGAGCGGCAGCAGCAGGATGCTCCGCGTGCGTCGATCCAGCAGCAAGGCGCTGCCGATCTCGTTGAAGGCCGCGAGGTTGCCCCAGGCGTTGAACGACAGCGACCCGAGAATCCCCGTGTAGACGGTCAGGAACCATCCGCTGGAGACGAACGCGAGGTAGATCGAAGCGATCCATCCGGCGAGCAGCATTACCGGCGCGAGGTAGACGCCCAGCAGCAGCACTCCTTCGATCTTCTGCCGCGGCGTGAGCACCTTCGAGCGCAGCGTCGGCCCGAGGTAGTCGAGCATGACCATGTTGTGGCCGACGGCCCAGCGCGACAGCTGCTTGGTGCGCGCGGCCCAGTCCTGCACGACCTCCTCGTAACACTCGGCGATGTTGACGTAGACCACCCGGAACCCGCGCAGGTAGATGCGAAGCGTCAGGTCGGTGTCCTCGGTCAGGTGCGGCACCCAACCGCCGACGGCCTCGAGCACGCTCCGCCGCACCCCGCCGACGGTGCCGCCGTACTGGACGAGCAGCCCGAGGTTCTGCCGCGCCTGCAGGTTCGCCTGGTATCCGCCGGCGCGCTCCAGATCGAGCAGCCGCGTGAGCGCGTTGGCGGCCGAGTTCGACGGCACGACGCGCCCCATCACGGCACCGACGCCGGGATCGCAGAACGGCGCGACGAGCCGCTTGAGCAGCCCGCGTCCGGGCCGGTAGTCGGCGTCGAAGACCAGGATGACCTCACCGGTGGCCATGGCCGTGCCCGTCTTGAGCGCCTCGGTCTTGCCACGGGCCTCGCCCGGATCGGTGCGGTGCACGGGCGTGACGTTGGGGTAGCGGGCCGCGACCGCGTTGATGATCTCGGCGGTGTCGTCGGAGGAGTGATCGTTGACGGCCAGGATTTGGAGCAGCTCCTGCGGGTAGTCGGCCGCGACGAGATGCTCGATCACGCCGGCGGCGACGCGCGACTCGTTGTGCATCGGGATGATCACGGTCACGCTCGGCAGATACGAGCCGGCGAGGTCCTGATAGGCCCGGTCTTGCCGCTCGAACATCCGGTTCCACAGGAAGCGGTAGTGACGCACGGCATAGGCCGTCACCACCACGAAGATCGCGAAGCTGAGAACCTGCACCGCGATCGTCACGCCAGCGCCTCCTCGAGCCGCTTCGAAAGGCCGTAGGTGGCAAAGCTGTAGAACGCGACGATGGTCAGGAAGTCCACGACGGGTCCGGCCAGATAGTGCAGGTACAAGAAGGTCCAGGGGCCGATGTGATGGGCGGTCGCCAGCACCACCGCCATGCGCACGACGCTCCACGCCACCGCGAACAGGCACAGCCCCAGCAGCCAGCCCGCCTTGGTCCGCAGGCGTCCCGGCACCGGGAAGATCTCGAAGGCGAACAGCAGCGCCGCCACAACCACGGTCAGCAGGCCGCCGCGCTGGAAACCGATCGACAGGCTGCGCACCGGCTGCGGCGGCGACCCGGAGACGAAGCCGGTGTACCACAGCGTCGCCGAGCCGATCGCGGCGAACAGCAGCCACAGCACCTTGGCGGGCACCGGCACGCGCCGCCACCGGATCGCCACGATCGATGCCGCAACGAACGCCGCGATACCGCCGAGCGCGGCGCCGGCCGGGATCGGCGACCCGGTGCCGGGCACGGTGAACCGGGCGCCGCCCGCGACCGCGCCGCCGAGCAGGCGGGCGGGCTCCCCGGCCACGGAGAAGGGCGTGTCGCTCATTCGCAGCAGCGCGCCGAGCGCATCCGCCTCGAAGATCCACAAGGCGTTCGCGAAGAGCAGCGACGCCGCGACGAGCGCCGTCGCGACGGCCAGCCCCGCGACGGTGGCGCGCTTGTCGAACGGGAAGCGATGCAGGGCGCGGTGCGACGGCTGCCGCACGGGCCGCAAGCCGGCGGAGATATTCATCGCGATTGGGTCATTCCTTCCGCGAACAAGAAAAGAGCGGGCCGATGGCCCGCTCTGCGCGATGCCGGTGCGCTACGCCCTGACGCCGTCGAGGGCACTTCCGGTCTCCTCGATCTCTTCCTCGGCGCTGCCGAAGAACCGGTCCATGAGCGCCGCCAGGATCCGCTCGGACGCCTTGCCGTCCCCGTAAAGCGTCCGGGTCTTGGGCTTGCCTTCGCCGCGCGCGAGCGCCGCGAACGCGGCGGCGCGGATCGAGTCGCGGGTCGTGCCCGCAATGATGGCGCTGCCGCTCTCGATGCCCTCAACGCGCTCGGTCGTCTCGCGAAGGATCACCACGGGCGTGCCGAAGGTCGGCGCCTCCTCCTGGATGCCGCCCGAGTCGGTCAGGATCAAGTTCGCCGATGCCATATGCGCGACGAAGTCGCGGTACGCGAGCGGCGGCGAGATACGGATGTTCTCGAGCCCGCCGAGTGCCTCTTCCGCAGCGCGCCGCACGATCGGATTCGGATGCACGACGAAGAGGATCTCGACGTTGGCGTGCGCTTCGGCGATGTCGCGCAGCGCGCGGCAGATCTCGCCCAGCGGGCCGCCCCAGTTCTCGCGGCGGTGCGCGGTCGCAAGCACGCGCACGACCTCGCCGCGCCGCCGTGAGGCGGCGTCCTGCGGCATGATCGAGTGCAGCGCGTCCACGACGGTGTTGCCGGTGATGACGACGCGCTCGGACGGCACGCCCTCCCGCATCAGGTTCTTGTAGGCGGCCCGCGTCGGCGCGAAGTGCAGATCGGCGATGCGCGCGACCATCTGCCGGTTGAGCTCTTCCGGATACGGATGTGCGAGGTTGTTGGTGCGCAGCCCGGCTTCGACGTGCGCGACGGGAACGCCCGAGTAGAAGGCCGCCAGAGCGGATGCGTACGCGGTCGTGGTGTCCCCCTGAACGACGACCAGCGACGGCGCCGACTCGACGATCGCAGCGCCGACACCTTCGAGAACCTTCGCGGTCAGTTCGACGAGACCGTGTCCGTTGCGAACCATCTCGACCACGTGATCCGGCTCGAGGCCGAACACCTCGAGGGTCTGGTCGAGAATCTCGTGGTGCTGGCGCACGACGACCGTGTACGGCTCCAAACGCGGCTCGGCGGCGCAGGCTTTGATGACGGGGGCGAGCTTGATGGCTTCGGGACGAGTGCCGAACACGAACAGAACGCGCTCTTGGCCACGTCCCCACGTGGGCAGCGGTTTCACGTTGCCGTGCATCGGCTCTGCCATCGACGACTCCCCTTCCCGGGACCGCGTCCCGCCCCCCGGTGGCAGGCGATGTCGTCCCCGGCGATGGCAGTGTTGTTCGCCGCGTCGTCTCGCATTCCCTCCCGCGAGGCGGCGGCACGCGCGTGCGAATTGGAACTTGTTCGCGTGCGCGAGTTTCGTTGTTGCCGGTTCGGTGGGTGAATCGGAAGAAACGAAACCGTTGGGGAGTACGACGCGAAGTCGCTACGCGAACCCGAGCTCGACCGCGAGCGCTTCGAAGCCGTCCACGCAATCGGGATCGAACTGCGTGCCTGCGAAGCGACGAAGCTCGGCGAGCGCGTCGGCCGGCGGCATTCCTTTTCGATACGGCCGGTCCGCGGTCATCGCGTCGTAGGCGTCGACGACGCTGAACATGCGCGCGTGGATCGGGATCTGCTCACCGCGAAGGCCGTTCGGATAGCCCTCGCCGTCGAAACGCTCGTGATGGCATCGAATCACGTCGGTCACGACGCGGCCGAAGCCGAGGGGCTCGATCAGATCGAGCCCGACCTCGACGTGCCGGCGCATGCGCGCCATCTCGTCATCGTCGAGCTTTCCCGGCTTGAGCAGAATGGAGTCGGGAATCGAGATCTTGCCGACGTCGTGGAGCAGAAAGCCGTAGACCATCTCCTCGTCCGGCTTCGAGCCGACCATATGCGTCCAGAGCGCGACCGACAAGTTCGCGACGTTGTTGATGTGGTCGCCGGTGACGCGGTCGCGAGCCTCGACGGCGGCCGCGAGCGTACGGATGACGGCCACGTCGCGGCGGCGCTTCTCCTCGACCAGGCCGATGAACCCATCCACGACCTCACGCGCGATCGCCGGGGCGAGCACGGCCCCGCCGGCCGCCACATCGCGCAGCGCGACGCGAATCTCCTCCACGCCGGCGCCCTTGAGCACGTAGCCGTCGGCGCCGTTCTCCATGGCCTGCGCGATCGAGGCGCGGTCCCCGTTCGAGGTGAGCACCAGGATGCGGACGCGGCTCCCGCGGCGGCGAATCCGCTTGATCGCCTCGAAGCCGTCCATGTTCGGCATCGCGAGATCGATCAGCAGCACGTCGGGCTGCATCGACTCGACGAGTTCCACCGCCTCCGCACCGTCGGCCGCCTGTCCGACGACCTCGAACTCCTCGCCGATGGACAGGGCATGGGTGAGCATGAGCCGCATGTGCGGCTGATCGTCGGTGACGACGACGCGAACGTGCCCGGGCGCCAGGCCCGCGGGGACGAGGCTCATCGGCCGGCCTTTTCGGCACCGTCGCCGTCGAGGATGCGCGCGACCCGCTCGAGCAGCTCGCGCGCCCCGATCGGCTTGGTGAGATAATCCACGCAACCCGCGTCGAGCGCGCTGCGCACGTCCTCGTCGAATGCTTGAGCGCTGAGCGCGGCCACCGCGACGTCGGCGGTTGCCGGATCGGCGAGCAGCCGGCGCGTCGCCTCGAGCCCATCCATCCCGGGAAGCCGGACGTCCATCAGGACGAGGTCGGGACGGTGCGCGCGCGCCGACTCGAGCGCCGTCTCGGCGTCTCCGACGCACGCGACGTCATACCCGCCTGCAGTGAGCACGCGCTCGGCGAGCCGGCGCGACATCGGATCGTTTTCGACGACGAGGATGGAACGCTTCATGCAAC
>DATLFO010000021.1:0-8367 GCA_035541035.1 Actinomycetota bacterium | reverse complement strand
CGTGGCGGAACTCGATCGCCGCCTTGGGATACGGCGGAAGCGCGTCGAGAAATCGTGCGAGCAGCGCGTCGTCGCGGCGCAGCGACGGCGGCAACTGGTACAAAACCGGCCCGAGCTTTCGGGCGAGCGCGCTGGCCCGCTCGATCAGCACCGTCACCGGTTCCGAGACATCCTCGAGCCTGCGCACGTGCGTGATGAAGCGCGAAGCCTTGATCGCGAAGACGAACCCGTCGGGGGTCCGGTCCCGCCACGACGCGAACGTCTCGGCGGACGGAAGCCGGTAGAAGGTGTTGTTGACCTCGACGGCGCGCAGACGTTGCGCGAACGCCTCGAGCCAGCGGGTCTTCGGGGTCGTGCCGTAGAGCTCGTCGCGCCAGTCGTCGTACTGCCAGCCGCTGGTCCCGACGATGACGCTCATACCGCTGGTACTCTACGCCGCCTCATGCCGCTGATCGACGGCCCCGACTGCCGCCTCAACGTCGAGGTGCGCGGCGAAGGCGCGCCCGTGACGATCTTCGCGCACGGCATCACCTCCTGCATCGCCGAGATCGAGCCCTACGCAGCCGCGACGCCCGGCACGCGCGTGATGATGGACCTGCGCGGGCACGGCCACAGCGACCGGCCGCCGCCCGAGGCCGGCTACGGCCCGGACGCGATGCGGCGCGACATCGCGTGGGTGGCGGACCGGTTCGGCGCCACCCGCGCGTTCGGCGTGTCGGTCTCGGCCGACATCCTGAGCGCGATCCTGGCCGACGATCCGGACCGCTTCGAGCGGATCGTGCTGTTCCTGCCCGGCGCACTCGACGAGCGCAACGAAGGAGCAGCGCACTTTCCCGACTTCGCCGCCGACCTCGAAGCGATGACGCTCGAGGACTACGCGACGAAGGCGCTCGCCGACCCGGTCTACGGGCTGCTGTTCGCCAAACGGCCGACGTGGCGCGCGCTCGTGCGGCAGCGGATCCTGCGCATGAACCGGGACGGCGTGCCCCGCGCGCTTCGCGCATACCGCGACGCGCCTCCGCCGGTGCCCGAGCCGGAGCGTCTGCGCGCCGTGTCCGGGCCCGCGCTGATCCTGGCGCACGAGGACGATCCCGTGCACGACGCGGCGGTCGCGCGGCGCCTCGCCGCCTTTCTCCCGAACGCCACGCTTCGCGTGTGGGACGAGCCCCTCGCGATGCTCGACGACATGCCCGCGTTCGCACGGCTCGTCGCCGGCTTCCTCGGCGCGTGAGCGGCCCGGCCGCGTCCTGGGTATCGTGTGGCCCGTCATGCGTGGCGCATCCGCTCTTGTTGCTCTGACCCTTTCGCTCGCGGCCTGCTCGGGCGGCGAGACCCCCGCGCCCGAGGCAACGGGCTCGCCGGCCAGGCCGCCGACCGTGACGATGCAGGTGTTCGGCCTGGACCTGGCCAAGGACGAGGCGGCGGTGCTCGTGATCGATCCGGCCATCCCAGCGGCGGGCGTGATCGTGTCGCACGATCCGGCCGCGCGCGTGGACGTGTTCCTGCTGAAGTCGGCTACCGACGCGCCCGGTGAATGCCCCATCGAGGTCGGCCCGCGCACGAACCGGACCTGTGTCGCCTCGATCGGGACCGGCGTGCGGGAATCGCTCGAGCAGCGCGGCGAGGCGGGCGGCGTCGCCGTCGTGCTGCGCGACGGTCCCGGACGCATGGACGTGCGTCTGGACTACGACGAGCGCAGCCGCCGCGTCGGGCTGCGGTTGCCGCGCCTGGCCCCGCCCGCGGGCGCGTCGGTGTGCAAGGACAACGGCTGTAACCCGTTCATCGAAGTGACACCGCTGCGCAGCGGGCCGATGACGGCCACGGCGGCCTTCTCCGGTGGTCCGGGACGGCTTCAGGTGCAGAGCGGACGCGTGATCGCCAAGGCGTTCACCGCGAGCGGGCAGCCCTACCGGATCCCCGACGAGGATCTCGGCGACGCGCCGCTGAAGGTCTCGACCCGCTTCGACGTGCCGGCCGAGTATGCGCTGGCGCTCATCAACGAGAACCGGGGCGCGGCGCTCAACGACATCGTCATCGACGCCACCTGGCCATAGGCCCGCGCGCTACAGCTCGAACAGGACCTCCTGGCCCTCGAGCGGATCCCACGGCTTGCGCCGGGCCGGCCGCGGCGGCGGGGCGGCGGCTGCCTCGTCGAGCAGCCACGTCGCGCCCAGCACACGCGCCGCCGGCAGAAGCTCGCCGTCCCGGCAGCGCGCGACCGCGACGGCCTTGTCCGAGCCGGTCGCGCAGATCAACGCCCTTCGCGCCCGGTTGAGCACCGGCAGCGTGAGCGTGACGCGCCGCAGGCCGCCGTGGGCGTCGCCGGTCGCAACCGCGCGACGTTCGCGCTCCCCCAGCTCGGGCGCGTCGGGAAACAGGCCCGCGACTCTCCCGTCGCCGCCCGCGGCGAGCAGCACCAGATCGAACACCGGCTCCTCGCCCAGCACCGCGCGGATCTCCTCGTCGTAGATGCGCGCGGCCTCGCCGGGCGGGTCCTCACCGCGGATCCGATGCAGGCCGGCGCCCGGGAGCGCACCGGCGGCGAAACCCGCCGCGGACTCCGGGTGCGAGGTGGGACCGCACCGGTCGTCGGCGAACCAGATCGCGGCATTCGACAACGCCCCGGCCGCGGCGACGATGGCCGGCCGAAGCGACGGGGACGAGGCGATCGCCACTGTGGCCGGGGCCTCCTCGGCGACCAGGGTCGCGACGCGCGAGGCCACGGCCTCCGGGTTTGCCAGGACCTCCTCCAGCATGACCGCAGCCTACCGCGTGCCGAAATGCACCCGAGCACGACATTCGCCGGAAATGGAGGTCCCCTGGCGTCCCCGGGGCATGCGGCGGGAGGGTGTCTGCTTCGATGGGATGGGGCGCGTTTAGTCTGCTCTGAGGGTCAAGCGCAGGACCTTTGGCTCCGATAGCAAGGGCGGAGGAAGGTTGAATGCCTGCACGAATCCTAGTGGTGGACGACGATCCGGCGGTTCGCGAGTATGCATCGACGACGCTCGAAAGCGCCGGGTTCGCGGTCACCGACGTCGCGTCCGGAGAACAAGCGCTCGACGCGATGCGCGAACAGCCTTTCGACGTGATCGTGCTCGACAAGGCCATGCCCGGCATGGACGGCGACGAGGTCGCGCGGCGCCTGCGTGACGAGCCCGGCGGCGGCCAGCTCGCGATCGTGATGCTGTCGGGCCTGGACTCGGATCAGGACCAGTGGGACGGCTGGCGCGCGGGCGTGGACATCTACGTCACGAAGCCGTTCGACGACGACGAGCTCATCGCCCACATCCGCCGTTTGCTGCGCTTACGCGCGATGGCGCGCTAGCGACGGCGCCTCGCACGAGCAACGGCCGGCCAATGGCCGGCCGCTCCGCGCTCCTTCGGGTCAAGTCGTCTTAACGATGAGCACGTTGCAGGGCGAGTGATGCGAGACCTGATTCGGCACGCTGCCGAGCAGGAAACGCTTCGCGCCCGTCATGCCCTTGTTACCCACCACGAGCAGGTCGGCGCCTTCGGCCTCGGCCGATTCGATGATCATGTCCGCCGGGTCGCCCGACACCGTCATCGTCTTCGTCTTGAGGCCCCGGGCGAATTTGCTGACGGCTTCCTCGAGCACCGTGCGTCCCTTGTCGGGATCACCGACGTGGACCAACAGCAGCTCCGCGTCGACCGCCCGCGCGAGATCCGCCGCGATGGCCACGGCCTTCGCCGCGGTCGCCGAGCCGTCGGTCGCGCTCATGATCTTGGTGTACATGCGTCCTCCGATGGCCGCGACGTCAGTCGGTCGTGTGCACGATCAGCACCGAGCAGGGTGCGTGGTGCGAGACGTTGTTGGGCACGCTGCCGAGCAGGAAGCGCTTGGCGCCCGTCATGCCGCGGTTCCCCACGACGATCAAGCCCGCCCCTTCTTCCTCGGCGAGATCGCAGATCGCGTCGGCCGCTTCGCCTTCGCGCATGATCGTACGGACCTTTGCCGTGCCGGCCAGACGCTTCTCGGCGTCGGCAAGGACGCTGCGCGCGATCTCGGGTCCCGCGTAGGGAGTCGCACCGCCGAACGTCGAGCCGGCGTCCGGCTTCGGTGGTGGATACGCCGACAGGATCAGCAACTCGGAGCCGGTCGCCGCGGCGATGCCGGCCGCGTGCTGCACGGCTTTGGATGCCGTGTCCGAACCGTCGGTGCCGACCACGATCTTCCCGAACATCGCTCCCCCTATTCAGTCGGAACGCGATAACCCTACCGCCGCGCAGCCCGGCAAATCTAGCCTGCCGGCATCCCGCGCCCGAGCAGCGCGGCCAGCGACCGCACATCGGTGTCGGTCCCGAACGCGTCCAGGATGGCTCCGGCGCGGTCGTAGGCCTCCCCCGCCGCGTCATGCCGGCCGAGCTCGTCGAGGATCCGCGCGGTCAGCGCGAGCGCCCGCACCCGCTCGGCATCCCACTCCCGGCCTTCGAGCGCCGCGTGTGCGTCTTCGATCGCCGCGAGTGCGACCGCGGGCTCGCCGCTCTCGAGCAGCGCCCGCGCCAAGATCCGGCGGGCGGACGCGACGTCGACCACGGCGGGGCCCGCTTCCTCAATGGCGATTCTCGCCATCGCCGCCGCCTCCTTCGGCCGCCCCGCGTCGCAGAGCACGTCCGCATGCTGGGCGCGCAGCCGGCCCTTGGGGAACAGACCGGATCCCGGCAGCGGCTCGGGATCCTCCAGGATCGCGAGCGCACCCGCGACGTCGCCGCGGCGGCGCGCCAGCTCCGCCATGATCCAGCGCTTGAGAACCAGGCTGTGCCAGCCCACACCGGCCTGCTCGGTCACCGCCGCACCGCGCCGGGCGATGCGCTCGGCTTCGTCGAGCTCGCCTGCCTCGATCTCGGTCATCGCACGAATCATGTCCACCAGTCCCCGGGCGAGCGGGTCACCGGAATCGGCTGCGTGACCGGCGGCCTCGTCCAGCACCGCGCGCGCGTCGTCGATCTGCAGCCGGAGCATGTGGGAAACCGCGATCGGATACCGCGCCATGGCGAGCCCCCATTGCGACTCGCCGGCGGCGAAATGCTCAAGCGTCGAGCTTGCCAGCGTGAGCGCGTCGGAGAACCGCAGGCGATATGCCGCCACGATCGCACGCAGGACGCGCTCGACCTGCACGCCCATGCCGCCCATGCCGCCGCTCGTCTGCTCGGTGCTTGCGGCGAGCTCGATGAGCTGCGACGCGAGCGTGTCGGCTTCGTCGAGCTGGCCGCGGAACAGCAGGCCCCAGCTTCGAAGACCCATGCACCAGCCGACGCCTTCGAGGTCGCCGATGCCGCCGAACACCTCGGCGCCTTCGTCGAGCGCCGACAGCGATTCGTCCACCCGTCCCAGCAGCAGGTTCGCCCAGCCCAGGTTCTGCAAGCTCCATCCGACCGCGCGCAGGTCGCCGAGCTCGCGCGCGCGGGACAGCGCCTGCCGGAACCACATCGGCGCCGCCAGGATACGTCCGTCGAACATGTCGAGCAGGCCGTGGGAGCGCAGGCCCTCCGCCTCTTCGTGCGCGTTGCCGGTGTCGCGCGCGATTTGCAGCGCCTGCTCCAGCCGCGGGCGCGCGAGCCCGAGATCGCCGCGGATCCGGGCGAGATCTCCCAGCAGCCTGAGCGCCTTTCCCTCCACCATCCGGTCGCCGAGCGCACGCGCATCGGCAAGCGCGCGCTCCAGGTGCGTCTCGGCGGCGACGGGATTCCACGAGCCGACGTACGCCTCACCGAGGCGCACGCGCAGCTGCAGCGCGTCCTCGTCGTCGCGCGCGAAGACGAGGGCGCGCTCGTAGAAGCCTCCGGCGGCGGTTGCCGCGTCGATGCCCATCGCCCGGTCACCCGCGCGCTCTAGGTAGGCGCGTGCCTTTTCGGCGTGCGGCATGTCGTCGAGGCCGACCTCGCGTGCGCTGAGCGCGGCGCGCTCGAAGTGATAGGCGACCAGATCCGCATGATCGGAATCGGCGTCCGGCCCCGCCACGGCTTCGAGCCACTCGGCGACCGCCGCGTGCTTGGCGGCGCGCGCGCGCTTGGGCAGCGAGGCGTACGCGACCTCGCGCACGATCGTCTGCCGGAAGCGGTACTCGTCCCGGCCGGCCAGGTGTGTCCCGGCGACGGGCTCGATGAGCTCGCGCGACACGAGCACGTCGAGCGCGACGCGCAGCGTGTCGGGATCGTGCGGCTCGATCGCGGCGAGCGCGTCCGGCCAGAACTCCTCCCCGGTCACCGCCGCGTCCTGCAGGATCGACTTGATGCCGGGATCGAGCGCGTCGAGCCGCGCCGCGACGACGCCCTGCACACTGACCGGCACGCTGATGTCGCCCTGCCCGCGGTCGGTCAGCAGGCGCACGAACTCCTCGATGAAGAACGGATTCCCCCCGGCGCGATCGAGCACGCTGTCGCGCACGGCGGGTGTCAGCTCGCGTGCGCCGGCCAGGCCGCGCAGCAGGTCCGCGGCGGCGTCGCGCGCGAGCGGGCGCAGATGCAGCAGCGTTGAGCCGGGCCGGTCGGGCCAGCCGCTGGTGATCTCGGCGAGCTCAAGACGGCCGAGCGCAACGACGAGCAGCGGCAGATCGCAGGCGCGGTCGAGCAGCTCCCCGATGGCGCTCGCGACGGGCGCGCCGGCCCAGTGCAGCTCCTGGAACACGAGCACGAGCAGCCGCCGGCTGCGCACGAGCACCTCGAACAGCGCGGCGGCATCGGCGAACTCGCCGCTGCGCGCCGGCGTCGCGGCGACGGGGCCCGCACCACCGCCGGCGCGCCGCCCGCCGGTCAGCACCGGCTGCTCGCGAAAGCCGGCCAGATGCGCGAGCCTGTCGGTCTCGGCCGCGAGCCCCAGCGCCGCGGCACGCTCGGCGATGCGCTTGCGCGCCGCCGGCGCGTCGTCGCCGGGCGAGACGCCGAGCGCCTCGCGCACGATCTCTTCGAGCGCGTGCGACGCCGAGGCGGTCCCGTAGGGCAGGGACCGGCCCCACAGGACCTGCGCGTCGGACAGGCGGCGGGTGAACTCGGCCACCAGCCGCGTCTTGCCCATGCCGGCGTCGCCGACGATGGTCACCGCGGCGGCCCGGCGATCCCGCGCCACGAGGTCGGCGATCGCAGCGAGAAGCGAAAGCTCCGCGTCGCGGCCGACGATCGGTGCGGCCCGGCCCTCGCCGCCGCGTGGACGCGCCCGCTCGGTAACGGCCTCGGCGTCGGCGACCGGCTCGGCCTTGCCTTTCACGGTCAACGGATCCAGCGGCCGGTACTCGATGCGTGAACCGGTGGCGGCGCGCGTGGACGGGCCCACGAGAACGCTTCCCGGCACGGCCGCCTTGACCAGCCGCGAGGCGACGTTCACCGCATCCCCGACCACCGTGTAGGCGTCGCCGCCGCCGATCGCACCCGCGACGACCTCGCCGGTGTTGACTCCGACACGCATCGCGAGTTCGAGGCCACGCTCGTCGGACAGCTCACGCGAGTAGCGCTCGAGCGCCCGCTGCATCTCGAGCGCGCAGCGCACGGCGCGCTCGGGATCGTCCTCGTGCGCCTGCGGCGCGCCGAACACGGCCATGATCTCGTCACCCAAAATCTTGTCCACGGTTCCGCCGTAGAGGGTCACCGTCTCGGCGAGACCCTCGAAGGCGCGGTCGATGATCCGCTTGACCACCTCGGGATCGCTCGCCTCGCTCAATGCGGTGAAGCCCACGAGATCGGCGAACAAGATCGTGACGATGCGCCGCTCTTCGCGGTGGGCCGGAGAAAGGCTCAGCCCGCACGACGGGCAAAAGCGCGCGCCGTCCGGAACGACGGTTCCGCAGCGCGCGCAGGGGATCACACGGGTCCCCAGCAGTCCGGCGCGTCCTCGTTCGCGATGCCCTCGGACGCGAGCTTGGCCAGGTGCGCCCGCACGCTCATGGCCGCGACCGGGTGAAGCACCGGATCCACGCCGTGATAGATCTTCGCGACGATCTCGTCGACGGTGCCCGGCAGCGCATCCACGACCTGCTGCTCGCGCATCAAACGATGCGCGATGTACTCATTGAGGACGAGCGCGGGATCGGTCACAACCGGGCCGTGGCCGGGATAAATCACCGACGCGCGGCGGTCCTTCACGATTTGAAGCGAACGCATATAGGCGACCATGTCGCCGTCGGGATGCGCCACGACCGTCGTGCCGCGGCCCAGGATGTGATCGCCCGAAAACAGCGCGCGTTCGTCTTCGAGCCAGAAGCACAGGTGATCGCTGGCGTGTCCGGGCGTGTGGATCGCGGTCAGGAAAATCTCGCCGGCTCCGGCACGCTCGCCGTCATGCAGCGGGATCTCGACCGGCTGCTCCGGGATCAGCGGCGACCAGGACCCGATCGGCGCGCCGACACGGTCGGCGAA
>DATLFO010000020.1:0-9642 GCA_035541035.1 Actinomycetota bacterium | reverse complement strand
ACACGGTCGGGTTCGGTTCGGCTCCGGGGGCGGCGCGGGCCGGGGCGGTTCCGGACGTGGTCTGGCTCGTGAACGCGACCACCTCGGTGCCGTCGGGCTCGGTCCCACAGCCGGCTTGCGAGGTCTCGACCAACCCCTCGTTGGTGTCGATGCCGACCCCGCCCTGGATCCAGATGCGCACGTTCGCGGCCGTCCCCTGAAGGGCGTAGGGCGTGAACTGAATGTCGCACGACCCGTCGGATCCCGTCGTGCACTTCAAGTCCGGAGTGCCGTAGCTCAATCCAAAAGTTTGGTCGCCCTCGACATTGCCATCGGGGTCATTGCTGCCACCCTCGATCTCGGCAAGGATCACCAAGCCCGCCACCGGGCTCTGTGAGAAATCCGCATTCGTCTTCATCGCGGTCACACTCCAGGAAACCGTGCCGCCGGGCAGACCGTTGACGGTCTCGGCCGTGTTGACGACGTCGATGGTGGCGTCGCTATGGGCGGCGCGGGCGGGCTGGTCCCGCAGCACGACGAACGAGATCGCCGATAAGACCAGCAGGACGGTCGTCGCTCCCGCCAGCGGGCGCCACGACGGACGGTTAGGCATGCTCATCTCAAAACTCCTTGAACCGAGGTCAGCGGCATTCTACGCACTTTCAATGGTCCGTACCCGGCGACCCGGCCTGCCTTGCGGTTGCCCCCGAAAACGAGAGCGAGCCCCTCGGGGCTCGCTCTGGCTTGCTCAGTGGCCGCTAGGACCAATCCACGCGGACCGTTCGGCTGATATTCCAGGAGTGATCCAGGTCCTGGGTCGGGTATGCGATCCGGAACAGCAGGTAGCCGGTGGCATTGCGGCTGAAGCGGATCGAGTAGTTCGAGCGCCGGTCCAGCCGGGTCTCGGTCGCGTATTCCCAGCGTCCCTGCTGGCCGTGGTAGACCTGCAGGAAGACCTTCTGGCCCGGATGGGCCGGGATGACCGAGCCGAAGAACGTGGCCGCCTCGCCCTTGGGCAGCGTGGTGTCCCGGACGTTGACGATCACGCCCGGCCGCACGTCGGCTCGTCGCCGGTCCGGTCCGGTCTCGGCCCCCGAGGTGCAGGCCGAGGTGGAGCCCGTCCGGCCGTTCCACATTCCCTGGTAGTCGGCGCTCGCGCGCAGGTCCGTGTCGCGGAAGGCGTACTTGCCCTGGACGTCGGTCGAGGTCTCGATCACGTCGATCGAGCGGCTGCCCACGAAGTGGCGGTAGATCTGCAGGCGGGCATTCGCGACCTTCACGCCGTGGCAGACGACCTCGCCGGATATCAGGAAGTCGGTTCCGTAGGTGCCGACGTTCGGCGACACCGACATCGTCATCTCTCCGAAGGTTCCGCCGGGGCCCCCCCTCGGGCCGGTATTGGTCGGGTTCGAGGTCGGCTGGCCGGTAGGTGACTGCGTCGGCGATTGGGTCGGCTCGCCGGTGGGCGACTGCGTTGGCTCGCCGGTCGGTGATTGGGTCGGCTGGCCCGTCGGTGATTGGGTCGGTGATTGGGTCGGGGTTCCGCCGCCGCCTGGGTTCTCGCACGTGCGGGACGCCTGCACGCCCGGCGGCGGAGGCACCGGATTCGGAGCGGTGCCACCGATCGCCCCGTACACGAAGATCTGAGCCGCCTCGGTCGTGTCGGGCTCGTTTTCGTGCTCGGGACCGCCGAACACCCCGTCACAGCCGAGCGAGGATTGGTTCGCCGTCGACTCGTTCGGTTGCTCCTGCGTGTCGATCAGGTGCTTGTTGATGTAGAAGCGGGCGATGACGTTGTCCACGCCGATGATCGGAACGACCGTGAACGTGTACGTGATCGTGCAGGTGGACTCGCCCGCGTTGATGTAACACCACGCCTCGGGCTTCGAATACGAGTTGTCGGGCGTGAAGCCGTTCGCTTCGGTCGGCTGGTCCGGGTCCGACGAGCCCGACTCGATCTCCATCATGATTAGGGTTCGCGTGGTCACGGACTGGTTCAAGAAGATGAAGAACTCCTTGGGAGTGTCCTTCTGGGCCGTGAACGGCTCTTGGGCCGGCGAGAAGTCCCATCCTTCCGACACCGCCATGTGATCGGCTCGGGCCGGTTCCTCATGGACAAGCACGAACATCATCGTCGCGAGCATCGCGAGCGCCACCGTGCCGACGGTGGTGCGGCGAAGCCCACGGTTCATCGTTTTCGTCACCCTGGTCACCTCCGGTACTTCCCTTGCCTTGCTACGACCGCGATGCGTCCATGACCGGGATATGGACTTGCCCTGGTCGCCATATTGGATGGGATTCGCGATCCCGCAGGATCGGGCTCCCGACGGCCGGTCGCGCCGATGGGCGCGGGCTCGGACTCGGGCCGAGCGTGACCGTCTGAATCGTCACGCTTCAACAATTCGCGGACCCACGGCGCAAAACCTTCTTTTAACTTGAGCCCTGAAGGGAACTGATTGCTTGCAGGAGTGAAACTTGCTCCGGAAACCGTCGATTGGGAAGAGAAATGGGTGCGAGCGCGGCCGCGGTGGGTCGCCCGAAAGGGCGACCGAATCCGGCCTGCATTGTTGCCGTGCGATGTCCCGATCGGATTCCCCTCCCGCCGGTCGCGTGGACCGTGCCCGATTCTAGCCGTGCTGTCCCAGTTATCCACAACCTTCCGGGACCGCCTTCCGCGTACGGGATAAACTCGTGCCGCCATGAGGTCTTCCCGGCGGGCTTTGCCTGCCCTGCTCCCCCTGCTGCTCGTTCTCGTCGTGGCCGCGGCCACCTGCGGTCAAACCGGCACCGTCGGCTTTGCGGGAACCGTCACCGCGCAAGCTCGCGCCAGCATGCGTGAGCCCGCACGCGGTGCCGGGCCGCTCGCGCGTGTGGCGACCGGCACGTTCCGCAAGAAGCTCAACACGCAGGCGTTCGACTCCGGACGCGCGACCACGCACGTGTCGGCGATGTTCGAGGGGCTCGGTATGGTCGGCGCGACGCGCGGAGGGACATTGTTCGCGGTGCAGCGTCGCGGCACGTCCAGCATCGACCCGACCGGACAGCTGGTTTTCTTCGAGTATCGCGGCGCTGAACGCGGCTGGACCGAGCGCCCGATCTACGACAGCGAGTGGGACGACCGCAACGCGGCCGGTGGCGTGACCTCGACCGGCACGATCGTGGCGTTCTTCGCCCGCTACGACTCGCACACGGGCATCTGGCACGACATGGGCTTCATCCGCTCGACCGACGACGGGCAGAGCTGGTCCGACTACAAGACGGTCCCGGTCGGCGCCGACCGCTGGTATTCGCCGTACGGCAAGCTCGTCGAGCTGCCGGGCGGCCGGCTGATGCAGCTTCTTTACGGCAACGACGGGTACTCGTATCGCGTGCGGGCGATCTTCAGCGACGACGACGGCGAGACCTGGGGCAACGAAGTCACGATCGACCGCCAATCGTTCGAGCGGCCCACCGAGGCCGACGCGATCCTGGTGGACGGCACCACCAACGACAACGCGCGCCTGATCGTGGTCTCGCGCACCGAGCCGGGTCCCAACCCGCAGGCCGGGGGCGGGCTGTATCAATACGTGTCGGCGAACGGCGGACGCACCTGGAAGCGGATGGGCTTCATGAACGTGGGCGATACGCCGAGCGATATCAGCCCGTGGCTGACGAATCTGTCCGACGGAAGGATCGCGCTGGTGTGGGCGGCCCGTCGCACCATGACGATCGAGGTGTCGATCGCCGACGGCGCACGCGTCTTCCGCAACCGCAACGGCTGGGGCAAGCCCTACACGCTGTTCACGAGCCGTCTCGCCAACCAGCGGCCACGTCAGGCCGCAAACTTCGGCTATCCGGCGATCGGAACGGTCGGGCAGTCCGACGAGGATCAGGTCGTGATCTTCTTCGACGCGAACTCCTCGGACCCGAGCGTGTTCCACGAGAAGGCCTTCGCGAACACCGACCTGGTGATGATCCGCCTGCTGGGTCCGAAGATCGCGGAGCGAAAGCGGCTCGAGCGGGAAGCGCAGCACTCCTCGTCGTGACCTATCCGGACGGGATCTCGCGCGTTCGCGTGCTCGGGGTGGACATCGCCCAGGTCACGCGTGCCCAGCTGGAGCGCTACGGGATCGAGGCGCTCGACCGCGAGGGCACCACGCTGCTGTACGCGATCCACGTCGTCGGCGTGAACATCCTCGGTAGCGATCCCGACTACGAACGGGCCCTGGCCAACGCGGACCTGGTGCATGCCGACGGGACATCGGTGCTGATGACCGTGCGCGCCGCCGGCCACACCCTGCCCGAGCGGATCGCAACGCAGGATTTTATGTATCAGGTGATCGAGCACTGCGTTGCGCACGGTCACTCGATCTTTCTTCTCGGCGGCGAGCCCGGTCTCGCGCAGCGCGCAGCGGACGAGCTTGCGCGGCGATATCCGGGATTGACGGTAGCCGGCAGCCGCGACGGCTACTTCACCGATGCGGAAGGCGGGGAGGTCGCCGCACGGATCCGCGCATCCGGCGCGCATCTGATCCTGGTCGGCATGGGCTGTCCGCGCGAGCAGATCTGGGCCGACCGTCACGGGCGCGACACCGGCGTTCGGCTGCTGATGACCGTCGGCGGCACGTTCGGCTACATCGTCGGCGAGGAGTCGCGCGCGCCGCGCTGGGTGCAAAAGACCGCGCTCGAGTGGGCCTGGCGCCTCGCGCAGGATCCGCGGCGGCTCGCGAAGCGCTATCTGGGCGGCATCCCGCAGCTGCTGCGGCAGATGCGCCGCGCCCGGCGCGAGTCCCGCTCGGCCTGACCGACGGCCGTCCCCGGTTCGCCCTCCGGTTGCTGTGTCAAGACGGCAACACATACGGTCACCCTTTTGATACAGCAACCGCGAGCGTCCGTCTTGGTGCGCGCTCTCAGTACGCGCCGGACTTCTTCAGGACCGCGGGAATCGTCTTGTAGAGCACGTACA
Source organism: Actinomycetota bacterium (assembly GCA_035541035.1). Taxonomy (GTDB): domain Bacteria; phylum Actinomycetota; class AC-67; order AC-67; family AC-67; genus DASWHR01. The sequence continues at coordinate 4,718 of DATLFO010000020.1, read as the reverse complement.
GGTCGTAGGCGATGGACCAGTTCTCGACGTAGAACAGGTCGAGGCGGACCAACCGCTCGGTGGGCGCGTCGGAGCGCCCGCTGACCTGCCACAGGCCCGTGATCCCCGGACGCACCTCGAGCCGCTCCGGCGCGATGCGGTCGAGCTCCTCCTGCTCGTGCAGCGGCAGTGGCCGCGGACCCACCAGCGACATCTGGCCGATCAGCACGTTGATCAGCTGCGGCAGCTCGTCGAGCGAGTATCGGCGGAGCAGTTTGCCCACACGCGTGATGCGCGGATCGTCGCGAACCTTGAAGATCGGCCCTCCGACCTCGCTGGCGATCTCGCCGGACAGCTTGATCTTGTCGGCGTCGTTGACCATGGTGCGGTACTTGAACACCTTGAACGGCTTTCCCTTGTAGCCGGCGCGAAGCTGGCGGAAGAACACCGGGCCGGGCGAGTCGACGCGGATCGCGATCGCGAGCCCGATCAGCAGCGGCGACAGCACGAGCAGCCCGGCGGCCGATCCCGCGACGTCGAGCGTTCGTTTGGCGAAGCGGTTGAAGCGCTCCATCTTGCCGTTGTCGACCGAGAGCATCGGGAAACCGGTGATCGGCTCGATGGCCAGGCGCCAGGCGAGGATCTCGGGAAGGTTCGCGCTGATGCGCACCTCCACGTCGCGGGGCCGCAAGGCCCGCAAGATCGCCCCGGTCCGCTCGGGACCGAGCGTGGAGTCGGTGATGAATACCGCGGAGATCGTCATCGAGTCCACCAAATCCAGAATCTCCTTCGTGCCGCCGACGACCGGGATGTCGTGCACGAAGTCGGGCGAGGGCGGCTCGGGATCGTCGTCGACGAATCCGACCGGAACGAAGTCGAAGGTCGGATTGGCGATCATGATGTCGGCGACGATGCGTCCTTCGCGGTTGGCGCCCACGATCAGCGTGCGCGCGCGCGCGCCCGCTGTGCGGCGCCACCGCTTCCAGATGTTGCGCGCCACCAGACGCCCGGCCGGGACGGTGATCGTGGCGACCCCGAACAGCACGAGCAGCAGCGGCCGGTTGATGTTCGCCCGGAAGCCGAACGAGAACAGGCCGAACATCGCCACGCCCATCGTGAGCGCCGATAGCACGCGGCGCAGCTCGAATGGCGGGTAGGACACGTGCCGCCAGGAGTAGCAGCGGTTGAAGAACAGCACGCCGAGCCAGACCGGCAGCATGATCGCGAACGCCGGCACGTAGGCGAGCCGGTAGCGGTTGTCGCCGAGCAGGTTCACGATCATGTATGCGGGCTCGCCGGCACCGAAGCGGATCTGGTAGGCGCCGAACACCGCGATGGCGTAGCTGACGAGATCGGCGAGCAGAACCAGGACGAGCCAGCGACGCCGCCACACGCTGGCCGGCGCCGGCGCTTTCGCGGACGGCGCATCGGTCGCGGGCGTTCGGGCGGTCGTGGTCATCGGGAGGTGGCGCGGGCGGGTTCGGCGGGGCTGTCGGGCTCCGGCGACAACTCTACCCGTGCCGGGCGGGCGCTCAGCCCGATCAGCAGCCCGGACAGCAGATAGAAGATCACCGGGGAGGACGAGTCGAAGTCGTATTCGTAGATCAGGAACTGCGCGCCGAAGGCGGTGATGCCGAACCACAGCGCCCGCGCGTCGTCGAACAGCGGCCGCGTTCCGCCTCGCAGGGTCCGCAGCGGCGCGAGCCCCGTGTACGCCCACAGCGCCACGAATGCCAGCAGTCCGAGGATCCCGTATTTGTAGCCCACGCCGAGCAGCGTCGAGTGGGAGCCGAGCGGCGGATCGCGGTCGGGCGTGGAGATGAGCCGCGCCTGCTGCGCGGCGTCGTTCGAGAAGTAGATGCGCTCCTGACGGCCGGACGGGAACTTACGGACCACGATGATCCCTCGCTCGGCATTCGACACGATTGCCTCCTCGCCGCCGTCGGCAAGCACGTCGGCGTGCGCGCCGTCCGGAGCCCGGAAGTCACCGGTCTCGGGGGCGGCAACCGTTCGGTCCGATGGGACGTGGATGCGCCGGTCCGGCTCCGCGGGCAGGTCGTGCAGCAGGTAGTGGCCTCCGCTGCCGTCGCCGTAGACGGAGACGGTCGTGCCTTTCGGGATCTCGAGAATGCGCGTGCCGTCGGGCACCTGCAGCGGGGCGGCCACGTTATCTCGCTGGGTGCCGTGGCCGAAGAGCGGGTGCTGCGGGATCGCGCGCAGCGTCGCGCGGTAGTAGGCGGCGCGCGACACGAACGATCCTTCGGCGAGTTGCGACGACTGGCGCGCCCGGGCCTCGCCGCCGCGCGTGAGCAGCACGATCCCGCTCACCGCGATCGCGATCGCGAGTCCGCCGGCGAGCACCTTCGGCGCGACGCGGCGGATGTCCGGCCAGAAGATCACGGCGAACAGCGGCACCGTGATCGCGACGCCAAGGTACGCGCCGCGCGCGAGCGAGGACACCAGCATGATCCCGGTCAGCCCGGCGAAGAACGCGGCCGCCACCGCGCGCCAGACCGGAACGTGACGGATGCGGCGCCAGATCAGCGGACCGAGCAGCGCCGACATCGCGCCGGTGACGACCGCGTGGATGAAGAACGCGTGCGGCCGCACCACCAGCCGTCCTCCGCCGACGTTCTCGTACTTGATCCCGGCCGCCTCGCCAACCGCGCGCGAGGTCAGCTCGCCCGCCTTGCCCGGCAGCCATTCCAGCAGGGAAGCGGTTCGCTGCAGCGGCAGGTGGATCGAGCCCTTGTAGACGACCTGTGCGAGCGTCCACAGACCCACGACCCCGGCGAACCCGACCAGGAAGTGCAGCAGGCGGCGCGCGTCGTGCTTTCGCGACCAGGCGCTGGCCACGAGCAGCCCCGCGAGCGCGACGCCGGTCAGCCCGACGGTCCGGATGTAGGTGAAGATCCGTCCGGGTTCGCTCACGACCAGGACGGACGGGATCATCGACAGGAATGCCCCGAGCGCGAGCCACTTCTCGAGCCCGAGTGACTCCCACGCGTCCTTGATCCGGCCGCGCAGAGGCTCGGCCCGGATCGCGCCGATCACGCCAAGGCCGGCCAGAGCAGGGATCGCGTACTGCGCGAGCCCCGTCGCCCACCAGAAGGGCAGGCCCGCCAGCGCAAGGACCAGCCAGTCGTCGGTACGCGCGTGCCGGTACCACCACGCGGCGACGAGCAGCCAGACCGGCATGGCGACCCACACCGCCGCTGCGACGAACCACAGCAGCAGAAGGCCGGTCACGGACAGGGCGAGGACGCGGAACTTGGCGTCGGAGATGAGCGAGACGATCGCGGCTGCGGCCTCGGACGGGGTCGCCCGATCGGGTGCGTTCATCGGGGCAATGCTACCCGAGCGAGCGGGCGGCGATCGATCCACGAACCGGGCGCAACGGAAACGCAAGAACCGGATCTCACAGGCTCTCTCGTTTCGTCGCGACGGCCGCCAGGACGGCGGCGGCGACGCGGACCGCTGCGCGTCCGTCCAGCGGCGCCAGATGCGCCGCCAGGAACCGCTCGCGATACGAGGCGCGCAGGTCCCCGGCGAGCGCGCGGTCGATCGCCGCCCCGATCTCGGCGGGCGTTCGCGCGGACTCGACGGCCTCGGCCTCGATGTAGGGAAGCGTGGTCGGAAAGCCCGGGGCGTCCACCACGACGACCGGGATGCGGTGCAGCATCGCCTCCAGCGCCGTCGTGGACGATAGCGTCACGAGCAGGCGCGCGGTGGCGAGCAGCTGCTCGATCGGGATCTGCTGCTCGAATCGGATGCCGCCGGGCGCGGCGGCCTGCAACGCCGCGCGCGAGGACGCGTCGGTGTCCGGGTGCAGCTTCACGATCACCGGGCCGCGCTCGGCCGCGGCCGCGATCATCGCGGCGAACAAGGCGGTTTCCTCGGCGGGATCGGCGAGGCCGTAGCGCGAGAACGGCTGCGTGGTCACCACGATCGAGCCATCCCGCCGGACGGTGTGCTTCGCGGCGGCGGAGGCGCCGGCGGCCGTGTCGTAGCGCGGCTGGCCGGTGACGTGGATCGAGGCGGCGGCCACCCCGCGACGGGTGAGCGCCTCGGCGGTGGACGGGCCGTAGACGCACACCGCGTCGCATCCGCCCATGCCGTAGGGCTTGGGCGAGAAGGGCAGCCCGAGCAGGGACAGCGCGCGCTTCGCGAGCGTCACCGGACGCGACCCCGACCGCGCGCCGCCGCCGGCCTGATCGCCGCCGAGCGCGATCACGCCGTCCTGCAGCAGCACGCTCGCCACCCCGGCGCGGCGTGCCTCCTGCACGATCAGCCGCTCGAACGGCGTGAAGTCGTTGCCGACGACGACGGCCGCGGCGCCGTCTACCAGCCTGCGCGCCTCGCCCCGGCCGCCGAAGACGACGTGGAGCATGCGGCCGCGCTGCGTCGCGCGCGGGGTTCCGAGCGCGGTGTGCTCGACGCCGGCCTCCTCGAAGCCGTAGGCGGCGTTCTTGCCGACGATCGGGTCGAGGCTGACGAAGGAGGGCTCGAAGCCGGCCGCGCGCAGCGCCGGCGCGACGGCAACCATCGTGCGGGCCTGCGTGGTGGTCGCGGCGGCCAGCACGACGCGCCGCGATCCTCCGCCCTCGGCCGGGATCTGCGGCAGCGCACGCAACGCCGCCACGTCGCCGCGCACGATCAGCCATCCGCCCGCCGCGTAGAGCGTGAACACCGGCCCCTTCAGCAGCGTTCCCACGGTACCGTCCGGCAGCAACGTCGAC
>DATLFO010000019.1:0-6234 GCA_035541035.1 Actinomycetota bacterium | reverse complement strand
TCTCCCAGGACGTCATCGTCCGCACGGAGGACTGCAAGACCAAGGAGCACATCGACATGGCCGTCCTGCGCGACGGCGAGCCCAACCCCAACCTCGTGGGGCGCTTCACGGCCGCCAAGGTGGTCACCAAGCGCGGCCGCGAGCTCCTGGGCAAGAACGCTCCCATCACCAAGGCGATGCTCGCGGAGATCGTCGAGGGCCTCGGGGAGGAGCCCGGCGCCACGGTGCCGGTGCGCTCCGTCCTGAAGTGCGAGGCCGAGGGCGTGTGCCAGCACTGCTACGGCGTCGCGCCGGCCACCGGCAAGCTCGTGGCCATCGGCGACGCGGTGGGCATCATCGCCGCCCAGTCGATCGGCGAGCCGGGCACGCAGCTTACGATGCGTACCTTCCACTTGGGTGGTGTGGCCGGGCTCGACATCACGCACGGTCTGCCGCGCGTCGTCGAGCTGTTTGAGGCCCGCAAGCCCAAGGGTGAGGCGCAGATCGTCGAGCTCACCGGATCGGTCGAGATCATCGAGGGCGACAAGGCCCGCGAGATCAAGGTCACCTCGGAGGACGGCAAGGAAGAGGTCGTCTACAAGGTGCCGGGCCGCGCGAAGCTGCGCGTCAAGACCGGCGACACCGTCGAGGTCGGCCAGCAGATCGCGGAAGGCTCGGTCAACCCGCACGAGATCCTTCGCATCCAAGGCCCGCAGGCCGTACAGCTGTTCCTGGTCGGCGAGGTCCAGAAGGTCTACCACTCGCAGGGTGTGACGATCCACGACAAGCACATCGAGCTGATCGTGCGTCAGATGCTGCGCCGCGTGAACGTGCTCGAGCCCGGTGATGCCGAGTTCCTGCCCGGCCAGCTGGTCGAGCGCAAGGCGTTCGAAGGCGTCAACCGGCGCGTCGTCGGTGACGGCGGCGATCCCGCGTCGGCGCGTCCGATGCTGATGGGCATCACGAAGGCGTCGCTGGCGACGGACTCGTGGCTGTCGGCGGCATCGTTCCAAGAGACGACGCGCGTGCTGACCGACGCGGCGATCTCGGCCAAGAGCGATCCGCTGCTGGGCCTGAAGGAGAACGTCATCATCGGCAAGCTCATCCCGGCCGGAACCGGTATGGCGCGCTACCGGACCATCAAGGTCTTCCCGACCGAGATGCCCGAGCGCCTCTACCCGGTCGGCGCCGACGACGAGTCGCCCTTGATGGAGGAGGGCGCCCGTCCGTTCGAGATGCCGGTGCCGCCGCAGTTCGCAGTCCCGCCGGAGGAGGCCTACGCGGAGGGTGCAGCCGCAGCAGCCGCGGCCGAAGGCGACGGCGCGCCGTTGGGCGACGTTTCCGAAGCCGGCGAGTAGCAACGCCTGTTCTGTCGAGCCCCTGGGTCGCCTCCCAGGGGCTCGACGCTTTGCCGCTACGATTCCGCGCGATGACGGAGGTGCGATTCCGGGCTGCGACGGCGGGCGATTGCCGGCTGATCTTTGATTGGGCGAACGATCCGCAGACGCGCGCGAATTCGGCGGTGACCGATCGGATCGAGTGGGACGGGCACGTCGAATGGTTCGAGCACAAGCTGGCCGATCCGAACGCGGAGATCTGGATCGTCGAAAACGGCGAAGGGATGCCGATGGGTCAGGTGCGCTTCGACGTGAACGGTGGCGAAGCCGAGATCGGGATCATGGTCGCGGCCGAGCATCGCGGCGGTGGCCTGGGGACTCGGATGATCGAGCAGGCGACACGCGACTTTTTGGCGCGTCGGCCGGGCGTGACGGTGATCGCGCATGTGCGGCATCACAACGACGTGTCGCAGCGGGCGTTCGTGAAGGCCGGATATGAACCGGACGGTGAAGGAGAGGCGCGCGGCGTGACGATGCTGCGGTTCGTGCGGCGCGGCTAACGCGTTCGCGGCTTGGCCAGCGTGGCGGCGGCCGCGACGGCGAGCGCGAGCAGCAGCGCGGCGGACGGCGCGGCGCCGACCCCGGTTGCGGGCAGCGGCGCGCGGGTCTGCTTGACCGGCAAGACCTTCACCGGCTTGGGCTTCGGCTCGGGCGCGGGGGCGGCGGCGCGCAGTGCTTCTTGGGTCTGCGGGTTCAGATGCGTCAGCGTCAATGCCTTGGCGACACGCGGGTCGCTCATCTTCAGAACGTCCAGGCCGCGGCTTCGGCCGGCTTCGTAGATGAAGCCCTCGTCAAAATTGTTGACGTAGATGTGGCCGCGATACCAGTAGGACGCCCACGAGGCGGGCTTCGGGCCGGTACGCGGCGTGTAGTGGCCGATCTCTTCGACGTTGGACGGATCGGTGAAGTCGAGCACCGTCGTGCCGCCGTTGTACCAGCCCGACACCAGGATGTCGCGGCCCTCGATCATCGGAACGGGCGCGAAGTTGTGCGCGGTGCAGAAGATCGAGACCTCGCGGCGCGGGATCACCAGCGACGAGCGCATCTGCGGCGAGGACGGCTCGGCGATGTCGTAGAACCAGAGCGCCCCCAGCGGCAGATGACCTTCGGCCATGCAGCCGGTCGCGGCCGCGGCGGCTCCCATCTCGTCGCCGATCACCAGCTTTTTGCCGTCGTTGGACCATGCGGTCGAATGCTGGATGTTCATCGACGCGTTGCGGATCGTCCCCAGCGTGGCGGGCGCGACCGGATCGGTGATGTCCCAGATCTGCGTCTCGGTCAGGCATGCGGCGGCCGCAAGCTTACGTTCCATGTGCACCGTGATGTCGTGGCAGCCGACGGCGGTGCCGACGCTCGGTGTCGCGATCACCTTCGCGTCCTGCGGCTTGGACAGCGAAACCTCGACGACCGAGATCTTGAAGTGCGCGTTGCAGCCGGCGCCCTGGCGGCCCGCCGGATACGAGTTCGCGTACAGGATCACGCGATCCTTGGCCGTGTCCGGAATCAACGTCAGCGTGTGCGCGCCGCAATCGGTGTGCACGGCCGCAAGCTGCTTCGGCTTCGCCGGATCGGCGATCGACACGACGCGGATGCCTTCCCAGCTGTCACCGGTCAGGCGCGCCGCGGCCGAGGACTGGCCGGCCTCGTCGCAGGACTCGCCCGCGCGGCCGTTGTCCACGCCGACGAAGACGAGGTCCCTCCAGATCGCGACCTCGCTCTGCGGGCCGGGACACTTGAAGTGGCCGAGCAGCTTCGGCTTGGCCGGGTTCGCGATGTCGATGACGCGGAAGCCGCCCGGGTTGTCGAAGTTGCCGAGCACCATCGTGTCGCCCCAGAAGGCGATGTCGCTGCCTTGCCGGTAGGTGCCGTCGTGGTCCCAGTTCGCGACCAGGCTCATGTTGTCGGAGTGGTCGTCGGCGTTGTGCGAGGCGGCCGCGGGCAGAGCCGCGGCCAGGGCGGCCAGCAAGCCGACGATCCACGCGCGACGGGTCACGGGTTGGTATTTCGCTCTCGGCCCGGTTCGGTCCTGCCGGGGTCGCCAGCCGGATGGGCGCCGCGCTCGATCAGCCCTCCGGCGGCCTCGGGGTCCGCAGGAGGATCGGCCTCGGCCGCGGCGTCCTGCTGGTCGGCCTCGGCCTCCTCGCGGGTGCGGCGAGCGCGCCGGGAGCCGAATCGCTCCAGCAGGCGGGCCGCAGGGCCGCGGCGCTGTGCGTTTCTGGCCTGCCGCATCCGTTCGATCTCGGCGTTGAGCTCGGCGCCGAGCAGCACGGCGAGCCCGCTGACGTAGAGCCACAGCAGCAGGATCATCGGCGCGGCGAGCGGGCCGGCGGTCGTCTCACTGATCGCGCGCGACACGTACACGCGCAGCCCCCAAGCGGCTGCGACCCATGCGGCTGCGGCGAGGAACGCCCCGGGAAGATCGCGGGTCCACGGGGTCCGCCAGTTCGGCGCGATGTGGTAGAGCGTTGCCAGGCCCCCGACGACGACGAGCGCGGCGACCGGCCAGTACAGGATCCGCCAGGTCGATCCGAACGCCGGCGGCAGCCCGAGGCGGCGCACCAGCGCCTCGCCCACGCCGGGTCCGGCTAGCATCAGCGGCACGATGACCGCCATCGCGATCAGACCGCCGACCGACAGGCCGATCGCGATCAGCCGGCGCTTCCATGCAGGCCGCCAGTCGTCGATGTCATAGGCGATGTTCATGGACTCGATCAGCACGCGGACCGCGCGCGAGGCCGACCACAGGCCGACCAGCGCGCCGATCGAGAGCAGGTCGGCGCGGCCGCCGGCGAACAGGTCGTCCACGATCGGCTGGACGAACGAGCGCATGGCGTCGGGATCAAGGAAGGACCCCAGCGCGGTCTCGACCTGCTCTTTCAACGCGGCCCCGGCCTCCGAGCCGAACAGCCGGTCCACGTAGCCGGCCGTTCCGGCCAGCAGCAGCAGCGCCGACGGGATCGCCAGCAGCGCGAAGAACGCGAGCTGGGCGGCGATCGCGGTGATTCGGTCCTCGCGGGCGGACCTCGCGGTGAGCCGGATCAGCGTCCACGCCGAGCGAAGCGCCGCGGTGCTCATAGCCTTCAGCCTACGGCCCCGCCAGCGAATGCCCCCGGGCTCGACGACCTGACCTGAATGAAGCGTGCCGGCCGAAGGACGGGTCCGGCTCGAGATCGTGGGCGCGCTGCGCGAGATGACCGAAGGGTCCTGAGCCGCGCTAGGCTTTCGGGCGATGCATATCGAGATCGCAGGACGGCGGATCGGGCCGGGCGAGCCCGTCTATGTGATCGCCGAGATGTCGGCGAACCATCTCGGCGACTTCGACTATGCCGCCAAGATCGTGCACGCGGCCGCCCAGGCCGGTGCGGACGCGGTGAAACTGCAGACCTACACGGCCGACACGATCACGATCGACGTGGACTCGCCGCTGTTCAAGGAACGCACGGGCGGCACGCTGTGGGAAGGTCGCGGGCTGTACGACCTGTACCAAGAGGGCTCGATGCCGTGGGAGTGGCAGCCGAAGCTCAAGGCCATCGCGGACGGGCTCGGCATCCATCTGTTCAGCGCGCCCTTCGACGACAGCGCCGTGGACTTCCTAGAGGCCGAGGTGAACCCACCCGCCTACAAGGTCGCCTCCTTCGAGATCGTGGACATCCCGCTGATCGAGAAGATGGCCGCAACCGGCAAGCCGGTCCTGATCTCGACGGGAATGAGCACCAAGGACGAGATCCAAGAGGCCGTGGACGCCGCCCGCGGCGCGGGCGCGACCCAGATTCTGATCTTGAAGTGCACCTCGGCGTATCCCGCGCCGCCCGAGGAGATGAACCTGGCCACCATCCCGCAGATGATCAAGGACTTCGGCGTGCCGGTTGGCCTGAGCGACCACACGATGGGCATCGCCGCGCCGATCTCGGCGGTCACGCTCGGCGCGAGCCTGATCGAAAAGCACTTCACCATCTCGCGAGCCGACGGCGGGCCGGACGGAGCGTTCTCGCTCGAGCCGGCCGAGCTGGCCGAAATGATCGAAGGGATCCGGCTGGCCGAGAAGGCCGTCGGACGGCCCGCCTACGGGCCAGGCACGGCCGAGACCGGCAGCCGCGTGTTCCGCCGCTCCCTCTTCGTCGTGGAGGACGTCAAGGCCGGCGATCCCCTGACCCAGCGCAACGTGCGCTCGATCCGGCCTGGCGACGGGCTGCATCCCCGTCACTACAAGGAAGTCCTCGGCCGCATCGCCAAGCGCGACCTGCCGCGCGGCACCCCACTGGGTTTCGACGACCTTCAGTAAGGACGTGCGACCTGATTCTGGGAGCTCTGATTCCGCTCGATGATGGGGTCGCGAGAATCTCGCGGCCGGGCCTTTGAATCGGACGCGTTCTTCTACCGCGCGAGCCTGCGAGCGATGGCGGCGTCGCCCGACGGTGGCAGAGTTGCAGTCGCGACCACCGAGGATTCGAATTGGATGACGGCCGACCTCCTCGTCACCGACAAGCATGGGTCTTGGTCAAGGCTTGGCGCTCGTCATGGTGGAGCTTCGAAACGACGAGATTCATCTGCGGCTCTTGATCGAGCGGCCACATCTGACGGTCATTGCCTGGATCTCTCAGGCCTTCTTTGCCGAGCGGCTGAGGGGGTTTATCCATCGGACCCCCGCGAAAGAGCGGAAGTCCGAATCGGCGCTTGCGATCGTGGATCCCGTCTCGAGTGCGATCGCGGCGAGGTAGGCGTCGGGAACCAGGTTGCCGGTTGCGCGAGTTCGCCGGCAGAGCTCTTCGAAGACGTCGAGGTGCCGGCGCGACGGGTGGACGGAAACGACGTGGCGATGACGACGGATCGCCGCCACGAAATCCATGGCCTGGTCGGC
>DATLFO010000018.1:0-14007 GCA_035541035.1 Actinomycetota bacterium | reverse complement strand
TCGCCGTCACGGCGAACGGATTCGTCTACATCGCCGACACGGGCAACGACCGGATCCAGGTCTGGGATTCGTTCGGCATCGCCAAGGTCGCGCAGTTCGGCACAGCCGGCGCGGCGCCCGGCGCGTTCAGCTCGCCGCACGGGATCGCGATTGTCCCCGACGGCCCCCTTGCCGGGTCCATCGCCGTGGCCGACAGCGGCAATGACCGGATCCAAATCGTGTCGCCGACCGGAGCGCCGCAGGCCGTCATCGGAGCATCCGGGTCGGATCCCGGGCAGGTGTCGGATCCGAAGGCCGTCTCGGTCTATCGCGGACAGGTCTTCGTCGCCGATACGGGCAACAACAGAGTTCAGCGCTTCACGATCGCGGGCGAGCCGGCCGGGTTCTGGGGTGGTTCGCGCGTGCAGGACGGCTGCATGTCGGCCCCGCTCGGGATCGTCGCGACCACCTACGGTGTCTTCGTTTCCGATTCGGGTAATCAGCGGCTCTCCCATTTCTCGCGCACGGGATCGTTGCTCGAGCAGTGGGCCGGCGCGGCGGCGGGCATTGCCGTCGAGCCGGGCGGCGTGATGTGGGCAGCAGCCACGAACGGAGTGCGGCGCTACGCGCCGCAGGCGCAGACCGCGCCGCCGCTCCCATGAGCACGGCATTGCCAGGAATTCGTAACCACCAGGAAGGGCGGGAATGCAGATGAGGACGGGGAAATCGATCGGCGCATCACACAGAGCAGTGCGACGGGTTTCATTGCTGCTCGCGGCCATCATGGCCTTGTCGGTGCAAGCCCCCGGCCTGGCACGAAGCGAGATTCTCGATCTGCTCTCGTACAAGATCCACACCGTCGCCGAGGACGCGGAAGGTGCACGCGTCGAAACATCGGCCGACGCGATCCTGCTCGTGCCCTCGCTCGTCGATGTGGACGGTGACGGGATCCCCGATGTCGCCGCCCAGCTGCAGATCGATGCCGCTCGCGCGACGCTGCGGGTGACCAAGCTTCCGTCCGCGCGCGCGGAACTGCCGCTTCTGATCGAGGCCGTGCTCCGCGACCCGCGACAAGGAAGTCCCTACCGCGTCGCTTTCGGATACGACACGCTCGATTCCGTCGCGCCCGCGGTCTATAGCGCCACGATCTTCCTCGCCGGTGCCGGCCGCGCGGCAAGCTTTTCGCTCGACGTCGAAACCGCCGTGGCGGGACCGACGCTCGCGGTGATCGCAGAGATCTTCAGTGAAGGTTCGTCGGGCGAGCGAGAGGACCCGGTCCGTGGCCGGGTCTCCTATGCGCCGGTGCCGACTCTGTCTCACTTCGCCGGCTTGGTCGGATCCGACTTCGGCGTGACGCAGACCTCGATCGACTTGACGTCGAACATCGACACAACCGCACGGGTTCTGCTGCAAAGCCTCGAAGGGACGCGCGACACGCGCGCCGAAGCGACGATCGACCCGCTGCCGGCAGGAACGATGTCGCTGGTCCTGAACGACTCCCCCCTCGGCACTCGAACGTGGGACTACACCGCCACGGCTCGTGTGCAGAGCATCGATCTTCGCATCAGTGACAGCCGCAGCGACGTCCTGCAGAGCGAATTCCATCTGAAGATCCAGGACATGGCGCTGCGCGCCACGCTCGTGCAGGACTCGCCGACGCATTCGGTGTTTCGTGCCTCGGATGCCATCGGCCTCGTCGAGATCGGCAACGCCACAGGCGGCGCCATCCGATGGCTCGACGAACAGGGGCATTACCTGTATACCGACGACTCGGGCGGGGTTGACTCGCTCGCGGTCCGCGTGCTCGGCCTATCGGAGTTCGAGCTCGAAACGGGCGACCCATCTCTGCTGGATGCGCGTCTGGCGAGCGGTCCGCTGCACGTGCTCACCAAGCAAGGCACGCAGACGATCGACGCGTGGGTCCGCGACCTGCCTTCCCAGTTCCGAATCGGCTTCTCCTCCACGCAAGGGACGATCACCTACGCGGGCTCGGCGCCCATCGGGGAATTGACGGTCGATGCGACCGATCCGGCGGGCATCTCCGGACGGGCCACCGCGCTGCATCTGCTCATGCGCGATATCCCCACGAGCATGGATCTGACGTTCGGGGACGGGGGGAGCGCGATCGGACTCGACGCGAGGGGAAACACACTCGGGCTGATCGAGGTCCAGCTGACCTCGGGGCCCGACGACCGGCTCCCCGAGTCCGTCGACGGCATTCTGCTCAACGATCTCAGCAGCCACTACGCGCTGTTCGCCCGGGTGACCGGGCTGCGCAAGGTGTTGGTCGAGCAGGGCCCGCCCCCGGCACTTCAGCTCAACACCGTCGGCGGCCGTGAGTTCCAAATCGATCTCAACACCGACAAGCCCGGCGGCCGCGCCACGACCGACGCGGTGATCCAAATCCTGCCGACCGAGCTGTCCGCCCGGTTTCTCAGCGACACCAAGTTCACCTACACCGCTTCGCAGCCGGTCGCGCTGATCACCATCGACGCCTTCGACCCGGACGGGATCGCCGGCCGCGCGACGGAGTTGCATGCGCGCCTCGAAAGCCTGCCCACCGCGGTGGATGTCGGCTTCGACGCCGACGGCACCGTCTCGGTCGATGCAAAGGGCTCCGTGCTCGGCCTTCTCGAGTTCCAGCTGTCGAGCATCCCGAACGGCGACCGGATCGACGCACAGTTCGACGGCATGCTGCTAAGGGACATCGCCGGAACCGGCGCGCGCTACGTGGTCCACGCGCGGCTCACTCAAATCAAACGGGCATCGGCGAAGGCTCCGAACTTCTCGATCGACGGGCTCAGCACGAAGATCTTCAAGGTGGATATCGAGCGTCGTCCCACGGCGACCGCCAAGCTCGAGTACCTGCGCGTCACGCTCGACCATCTCGTGCCCAACATCGTCGTTTCGATGGTGGATGTGGGGGGCCGGTCGCTGATGACCTACGACGCGGCGCAGCGCACGAACGGCTTGACGATGGAGTCGAACTCGGGCGATCGCTGGAACATGTCAACGAGCATCATGCCGCTGCCCACGCACCTGGATTTCTGCTCGGCGAACAGCGGCGCGTGCTCGAACCGCCCTGCGTCCGACACTCGCCCGTCGGGACAAAGCCCTTCGGCGTCGAGCTCGATCCATGCCAGCGAGCACGTGACCGTGAACATCTTCGACTGCCAGCGGCCGCTCAGCGCGAGCTGCACGCAGAGCGGTGCCTCGAAGTACTTCCTGATCCAAAACTGGCAGGTGCGATTCTTCGAGCAGGAGTTCGGTGGCAGTGACTCAAGCGGCTACATCTGGGAGAACACCACCGACCACGGGCCGGGATGCGCTGCGACACCGCAGCAGTCGGACTCCGGAGCCTGTCATCACCGGATCCTGGGCGGCACGATCCGCCAGCGTGACGAGTCCGCAGGCACCGGTCTGGAGCAGACCTTCGGCAACGGGAACTTCTGGGCCGATCAGCGTCAGGGCGGTTGGTGCGCCTACATCTTCTCGTGCAACAAGAAGCACTACGTCAACTGCTCGGGCGGCTCGCTGAGCGTCTGGCTGCTCAACATCAAGATCGGCGTTTCCGGCTACTTCTGTTGATCGGGAAGGGGAGGGGAATGACTTCGACGAGACGGTTCCTGCTGACGGCGGTTGCCGCAGCGCTGCTCGCCACCACCACCGCCGGGAACGCAACCCGCGTCCAGACCGTGCCCGAGCGCTTTCGTGCAATGTTCGAGCAGAAGGCCGCCGAGTTCGGTGTCGACCTCGAGACGCTGCTGAATGCGCCGGCAACCATCTCGGTGCACGGCGATGGCGAGGTCCGTGAATACGTTCGCCCGTTCGGTGAGGTGCTGCGCAACCTCTACCCGGACACCGCCGCCTCCTCGGCCATGGCCCAAGGGCCGCTCGGGACGCCCGAATACGCGGCGGGGAACATCACGCACCTGTTCGCCACTCTGTGGGCCGGCGCGACCAGCGAAGCCGTCGCGAACTGTCAGAGCGTCTCCGTCCGGAGGTCGCAAACCGTGCCCGACACCTACGCGCTTGCGTCCCAGGCCGGCGGCGCCGCCGGCGTTCCGGTACCGCCCATCGTTCCCGTGACCGGAGCGCCGCTGTTCCTGACGCCGGTCCCCGGCCTGCTTAGCCCGGTGATCCCGCCCGCGTCGTGGATCCTTCCGGCGTACGCCTGGCTGGGCCCGACGATGCATATCACGGCCCGGTACACGCTCGGGTTGCATCAGGTCGGGACGCTGATCGGAAGCACCGTGTCGACGGCGCAGCCCGCGGCCGCTCCCTATCCGGTCTGGCTGCCGATGGTTTCCGGGGCCTCCTTCGCCGAGGATCGCTCGATCGACTTCGTCGGCCAAGGCCTGTTCTTTTCCGCGTCTGCGCGTCTGGACGCGTTCGGTTACACGCTCTGCGGGGGCGCCGGCGCGCTGGCCCTGTCGAACGGGGCCGCGATTTTCGATAACCATCCGGTGCTCGGCATCTCGGCCGGATTGCCCGACATTCCGTAGGACGGACCGAGTGAGGAGACTGGGATGAATGATTTCGGGAAACGCCGGCGTGTCCGCTTCGCCGCGGCGTGGCTGGCGACGGCGATGGCCCTTCCCGTGCTCGGCGGCGCGCCTGCGCAGGCTGCGATCACTACGCCGGCCGACGGACAGACCGTGCGCGGCGAAGTGTTGATTCACGAAAACCGCGGCGGAGTCGAAGACTCGGTCTGCGCGTTTGCGGGTGCGCGAGCCAACTCCACCATCACGGTCACGCGTCTCAGTGACAACGCGACGGTGCTCAACATCAGCAAAGGCAGCGCGGGTCCGTGGAGCACGACGTGGGACTCGCGCCCGGAGCTTGCCAATGGTCTGTACCGGATCCAAAGCGTCGCCCGCGACCGAGGGCCCTGGTATCTGCTGTGTCCGACAACCGTGCGCGTGCTTTCCACGATTACCGTGCGACTCGAGAACTTCATGGCGTTCACCGATGACCTGGGCGGGGGCACCGTCTCGGTGAATCCGTACCTGAAGGTGTTCCGGTTCGTGTCGGACTCCTACGACAGCGGCAACAGGCACGCGCCCGACATGCAGATCGTGCCCTTGCCGGTCGCTCCGCAGCCTCCCTGCGATCCGAGCGGGGATCCGGCTGCGTGCGCCCCGGCCGCGCCGGCGCTCCCGTCGCTGCATCCCGCGTGTGCCGACCCGACCTCGCCCACATTCGTTCCGTTCCTGCTGCAGTTCGGCCCGCAAGGCTGCCTGAGCCCCAACCCAGTTCCGCCGGTCACGGTTCCGCCGGCGCTGCCCGAGCCGCCCGATCCGAACAACCCGCCGTCGCCACCGGAGAACGCGCAGTGCAGGGTGGGCGGGTGCGGCGACGTAGCGATCGTGATCGCATTCGCCGGCGACGACTTCGCCCTCGCAGGCGTCTTCCACGCCGAGACCCGTGCGTTCGTGGCAGGCGCGGCGACGCTCGGCGAGGCCCCGACGGCGACCGTGCTTCACCACCAGCCCCTTCCGGGCGCGTAGTCGCCGGCCCGCCGTTCGGGCGTCGGATCCCGGCGCCCGAACGGCGGCGCGATGCCCGCGCTATACTCGCGTCGTACACCCTTTAAGGGCGGGTCCTGTGAGGCCCGGAAGGGAGAGACGAGCTTGACGCTGCACGATCCGGCCTGCGTAGGTACGCGGGCTTTTCTTTTGCCCTTCTTTCCCCACGCGCTCGAACCTCGGGGGATACGAAACCGATGACGACCGCGGCCACGATAGCTCAGGCGCGGGTCGCGTCCGTCCGCACCGACGGCCCCTACACCATCCTCGCTTTCGAAGCGGCGGAGATCGCGGCGTCGGCGGCGCCGGGACAGTTCGTCAACGTCGCGCAGGACGCGTTCGGATGCCTGCTGCGCCGGCCGTTCTCGATCCTCG
Organism: Actinomycetota bacterium; assembly: GCA_035541035.1. Classification (GTDB taxonomy): domain Bacteria; phylum Actinomycetota; class AC-67; order AC-67; family AC-67; genus DASWHR01. The sequence goes on along the minus strand of DATLFO010000018.1, from coordinate 8,125 downwards.
ACGTGGACGGCGATCGAGTCGAGATCGGCTTCGACACCATCGGCGAGGGCACGCGCCGCATCGCCGCCAGCGCGCCCGGCGATCGGCTCGACGTCGTCGGTCCGCTCGGCACCGCGTACACCATGCCGGCGCCCGGTGGGTCCGCTTTGCTGGTCGGCGGCGGGTACGGCGCCGCGCCGCTGTTCTTCCTCGCACGGCTGCTGCGCGCGCAAGGCACGACGAGCCACATGATTCTCGGGGCGGCGACGAAGGGCCGATTGTTCGCGCCCGACCGTGGTGCCAACGCGGCCGACACGCTCACGATCACCACGGACGACGGTTCCACCGGCCTGCGCGGCCGCGTCACCGACGCGATGGACGGCATCGAGGCCGATGCGATCTACGCGTGCGGGCCGATGCCGATGCTCGCCGCGGTCGCGGCCCGCGCGAACGGCCGCCGCTGCGAGGTCGCGGTCGAGGAGTTCATGGCCTGCGGCGTCGGCGTGTGCTGGACCTGCGTCGTGCCGACCCACGACGAGGGCTACCGGCATCATCAACGCGCCTGCACCGACGGCCCGGTCTTCGACGGGAGCGTGATCGCATGGCCGTAGACCTGACCGTCGATCTCGCGGGCATCTCGCTGAAGAACCCCGTGCTCAGCGCCAGCGGGTGCTTCGGCTCGGGCAAGGAGATCTCGCGCTTCACCGATCTGCACGCGATGGGTGCGGTCGTGTGCAAGACGGTCACGCTCAGACCGCGCGCGGGCATCGCGCCGCCACGCGGCGCCGAGACCCCCAGCGGCATGCTCAACGCGATCGGCCTCCAGAACCCGGGCGTGGACGTCTTTCGCGACACCGACCTGGTTTGGCTCGCGCAGCAGGGCGTCCCCGCGATCCCGTCCGCCGGCGGCCACAGCGTCGACGAGTACGTCGCGGTCGTCGAACGGCTCGCCGGCGCGCCGAAGGTCGCCGTCGAGCTGAACCTGTCATGCCCGAACCTGGAAGAGCGCGGCTACATGTTCGCGCTCGACGCAACCCGCGCGGCCGAGGTCACGCGCGCCGTCAAAGCCGTCGCCGACACGCCTATCTTCGTCAAACTCTCGCCCGACGTCACGGATCTGGTCGCCATCGCGCGCGCCGTCGCCGACGCGGGCGCGGACGGCATCACGCTGATCAACACCACCCTCGGCATGTCGATCGATATCGCGACCGGCCGTCCGAAGCTGAGCACCGGCACCGGCGGCTTGTCCGGCCCGGCAATCCGGCCGATCGCGGTTCGTTGCATCTTCCAGGTCGCGCACGCTTTGCCGCACGTTCCGATCCTGGGCGCGGGCGGTGTCGCGTCCGGCCGCGACGCCATCGAGATGATCGTCGCCGGCGCGACCGTCGTGCAGGTCGGGACCGCGAACTTCTACGATCCGCGCGCCACGCAGCGCATCGCGGCCGAGATCCACACCTGGTGCGGCCAACACGGCATCGACCGCATCGCCGACATGAAAGGACGCGTGAAGCTCGAAGGATGACCAATCCACTGATCGTCGCGCTCGACGTACCCACCGTCGAAGAGGCCTCGGCGCTCGCCAAGCAGATCGGCGACGCGGCCGGCCTCTACAAGATCGGACTCGAGATGTGGAACGCGAACGGCCACGATGCCGTGCGCGCCGTGGACGGGCCCGTCTTCCTGGACCTGAAGCTTCACGACATCCCGACCACCGTCCAGCGTGCGATGCGCGTGCTGGCGCCGCTCGCGCCGGCGATGGTGAACGTGCACGCGCTCGGCGGCCGCGCGATGCTCGAGGCCGCCGCCGGCGCCAAGCCGGCGGGCACCGTCCTTCTCGCCGTCACCATCCTGACGAGCCTCACCGACGACGACCTGTTCGAGATCGGCCTGCCGCCCGCAGGCGACGCGGTTCCGGCGCTGGCCGCGCTCGCGCACGAAGCGGGCTGCGACGGCATCGTATGCGCGCCGCGCGATCTGGCGCGGGTCCGCGAGGTCGTCCCGAAGCCGTTCGTGATCGTCACGCCGGGCGTGCGTCCCGCAGGGACCGACGCCAACGACCAAGTGCGCGTCACCACGCCGGCCGAGGCGATCGCCGGCGGCGCCGACTACATCGTGGTCGGCCGTCCCGTCACCCGCGCCGACGATCCCCGCGCGGCCGCGCAGGCGATCGTGGGGGAGGCGACGCGATGAGCGACGCAGAGGTCCGCGAGATCTTCGCCCGCTACGAGGCGATCCTGACCGGGCACTTCAAGCTCTCGAGCGGCCGGCACAGCGACACCTATCTGCAATGCGCCCGCGTACTCGAGCATCCCCGAGTCGCCCACTCGCTCGGCGCGGCGCTGGCGAACAAGCTCCAGGCCCGGGCGGAGCGGATCGACGTCGTCGCGAGCCCGGCGATGGGCGGGCTGCTGATCGGCTACGCGGTCGCGCACGCGCTCGGCTGCCGGTTCGTGTTCTACGAGCGGGCCGATGGCAGCTTCGCGCTGCGCCGCGGCCAGCAGCTGTCCCCGGGCGAGAAGGTCGTCGTCATCGAGGACGTGATCACCACCGGCGGATCCGCCGCGGAGGTGGTCGAGCTGGTTCGCGCCACGGGCGCCGACGTCGTCGGGGTCGGCTCGATCGTCGACCGGAGCGCGGCGCGGCCTCCCTTCGGCCTGGAGTCACTGCTGAAGGTCCAGGCACAGTCGTGGGAGCCCGATGAGTGCCCCGCGTGTGGCCGCGGCGACGCGATCGACGCGCCCGGCAGCCGGCACCTCAAGCCCGGCGCATAGCCCAAACCGGGCATCTCACCCGGCGTCCGGCAGGGCATGATCGCGAAATATGGCCGTTGACCTGCGAAAACAGGTCGGGCACGTGTTTGAAGGGGTCTCACCCCGATGATAGACTCGCGCCCGTCCTGACACAGAGGTCGGTTTGCAAGGAGGGGGAATTATGCCGCTTCCCGAGCTCACGGAAGAGCAGCGGAAGCAAGCCTTGGAAAAGGCTGCTGAAGCCCGGAAAGCACGTGCCGAGCTGAAGCAGCAGCTCAAGGCCGGGAAGCTGACCCTGACCCAGGTCCTCGCCACCGAAGGTGACGATACGATCGGGAAGATGAAGGTCGCAGCCGTCCTCGAGGCGCTGCCAGGGGTTGGCAAGGTACGCGCCAAGAAGATCATGGAGAAGCTCGATATCTCATCCACGCGCCGGATTCGCGGTCTGGGGGCCAAGCAGCGGGAATCGCTGCTCACCGAGTTCGCGAGCGGAAATCCGGGCGAAGACGACTAGCCATCGCGCGTCTCGTCGTCCTGAGCGGCCCGTCGGGCGTCGGCAAATCGACCGTCGCACGGCTGGTCGCTCAGCGTCGTCCCGAGGTGTTTCTCTCGGTTTCGGCGACCACCAGAAGGCCCAGAGCGGGCGAGCAGCACGGCCGCGACTACCTGTTTCTGAGCGATCAGGAGTTCGCGGACATGGAGTCCCGCGGCGAGTTCCTGGAAACCGCAGAAGTGTTCGGCGCGAACCGCTACGGCACGCCCCGGCCTCCGGTCGAAAGGGCGCTGGCCTCAGGTCGGCCCGTCCTGCTCGAGATCGATGTCCAAGGCGCCCGCCAGGTCAAAAAGGCGATGCCCGAGGCCGTCACGGTGATCCTTCTGCCACCTTCGTGGGAGGTCCTCCAGGCCCGCCTCCGCGGCCGGGGAACCGAGGACGCCGCCGCGCTGGAGCGCCGCCTGGCCACCGCCAAGAGCGAACTCGCCCTGGCAGAAACCTTCGATTACCGGGTCGTCAACGACGATCTGGAGGACGCGGTCACCCAGGTTGACCGTATACTGATGGGAACTCCCACGTAAGGAAGGAACCCACCACCCATGATCGAACCTCGGATCGATGACCTGCTCGGCCAGGTGGACTCCAAGTACACGCTGGTGATCATGGCCGCCAAGCGTGCGCGGCAGATCAACTCCTACTACGCGCAGCTCGGCGAAGGCATCGGCGAGTTCGTCCCGCCGCTGGTCCACACCGAGCCCGGCCGCAAGCCGCTGTCGATCGCGATGGAGGAGATCAACGCCGGCAAGGTCGCCTACGAGCGGACCAGCGAAGGGATCAAGTGAGCCAGGTCCTAACCGACGTGGGCGCCCTTCGGGGCGCTCGCATTCTGTTGGGGGTCACCGGCGGCATCGCGGCCTACAAGGCCGTCGAGATCTGCCGCTTGCTGCAAAAGGCCGGAGCCGAGGTCCGCGTGATCATGACCAAGGCGGCCACTCGCTTCGTCGGCCAGGCGACCTTCGCCGCCATCACGCACCATCCCGCACCCGCCGACGTCTTCGATGACGCCGACCAGACGCTGCACGTGCGCCTCGCGCGCTGGGCCGACTTGATGATCGTCGCGCCCGCGACCGCGAACACAATTGCCAAGGCCGCGAACGGCATCGCCGACGATCTGGTCTCCTCGACGCTGCTGATGCGCGCCGGCCGTCTGCTGGTCGCGCCCGCGATGCACACCGAGATGTGGCAACACCCGGCGACGCAGGCAAACATCGCGACGCTGCGCGAGCGGGGCGCCGCCTTCGTCGGGCCGGAAGAGGGCGAGCTGTCGATCGGCGACGAAGGCATCGGCCGCCTCGCCGAGCCGCCCGACGTTGTCGCCGCCGCGGCCGCGCTTCTCGCCTCGCGCGGAGACATGACCGGCCTGCGGGTGCTCGTCACCGCCGGCGGCACGCAAGAGCCGATCGATCCGATCCGGTTCATCGGCAACCGCTCCAGCGGCAAGATGGGGTTCGCCATCGCGAACGAAGCCGCGCGTCGCGGCGCGCAGGTCACGCTCGTCACCGGGCCCAGCGCACTCGCCGACCCGGACCGCGTCACCGTCGTGCGGGTACGCACGTCGCAGGAGATGCGCAACGAGGTCGTCGCGCGCTTTGACGACTGCGACGTGGTCGTGAAGGCGGCCGCCGTCGCCGACTTCCGCCCGGCCAAGCCCAGCGATCACAAGCTGAAAAAGGACGAAGGCGCGCCCGACATCGCACTCGAGCGCACGCCCGACATCCTCGCCGAGCTGGGCCTCACGAAGACCCATCAGATTCTGGTCGGCTTCGCCGCCGAGACCCAGGACGCCGTCGCCTACGCCCGCAAGAAGCTCGCCGCCAAGAATTTGGACATGGTCGTCGCCAACGTCGTCACCGAACCCGGCGCCGGCTTCGAGCACGACACCAACCGCGCGATGCTCATCGCCGCCGACGGCAGCGAGGAAGACCTTCCGCTCCAATCGAAAGCCGCGATGGCAGCCGTGATCTGCGATCGAATCGCGGTCCGGCTCCGGAGCTAGACGGCATATACTCGACTCAGGCTTCCATAGAAGGAGATCACGCGAGATGGCCAGACGGTGGGTGTATACGTCCGAATCGGTGACCGAAGGTCACCCGGACAAGATGGCGGATGCGATCAGCGACGCGATCTTGGACGCGATCTTGAAGGACGATCCGATGGGCCGCGTGGCCTGCGAGACGTTCGTGACCACCGGCTTGTGCATCGTCGGCGGCGAGATCTCGACCACCACCTACGTGGACGTGCCGCGCATCGTGCGCGAGACGATCAAGGACATCGGCTACACCCGCGCCAAGTACGGCTTCGACGGCGAGACCTGCGGCGTGATGAACACGATCCAGGATCAGTCGCCCAACATCGCCGTCGGCGTGGATAACGCCTACGAGGCGCGCAGGGGCCAGGCGGACGAGCTGGACTCCCAGGGCGCGGGCGATCAGGGAATGATGGTCGGCTACGCCTGCACCGACACGCCCGAGCTGATGCCCGCGCCGATCCAGATCGCACATCGCATGGCGCGCCGCCTGGCCGCCGTGCGCAAGAGCGGCGACATCTCGTATCTGCGTCCCGACGGCAAGACGCAGGTGACGATCGAGTACGAGGGCAACACGCCCAAGCGCGTCGTCAACGTGGTCGTCTCCAGCCAGCACGGCCCCGAGATCGACATCCCGACGCTGCTCGAGCCCGACATCCGGGAGCAGGTCGTCGAGCCGATCCTTCACGAAACCGGCCTCGACTACGAGGACTTCCAACTGCTGGTCAACCCGACCGGCATCTTCGAGATCGGCGGCCCCAAGGCCGACACCGGCCTGACCGGCCGCAAGATCATCGTCGACACCTACGGCGGCATGGCGCCCCACGGCGGCGGCGCGTTCAGCGGCAAGGATCCGACGAAGGTGGACCGCTCGGCCGCGTACGCGGCGCGCTGGGTCGCCAAGAACGTCGTTGCGGCCGGCTTCGCCGAGCGGTTGCAGCTGGAGGTTGCCTACGCGATCGGCGTCGCACGGCCGGTGAGCGTCTCGGTCGAGACGTTCGGGACCGAGACGGTCGCGATCGAGAAGATCGAAAAGGCGATCAACGAGGTCTTCGATCTTCGTCCGGCCGCGATCCTGCGCGATCTGGATCTTCGCCGGCCGATCTATCGTCAGACGTCGGCGTACGGCCACTTCGGACGCGAAGAGAAGGATTTCACGTGGGAGCGGACCGATCGCGTGGACGACCTGAAGTCGGCGATCTGATCTAGCCTGCCCCGTATGAAGGGGCGTTTCGCGTCGGTCGTACCGCTGCAGTCGAGTCTCGTGCATCGGGACCGTCTCTTCACGTACTCGATTCCCGAGTCGCTGGACGTGCACGTCGGCTCGCTGGTGCGCATTCCGCTGGGCCGAAAACGCGCCGACGGCGTGGTCGTCGCGCTGATGGACCGGCCCGACGTCGAGCGCACCGTCCCGCTGATCGCCGCGCTCGGCCGCGGCCTGGAAGAAGCCACCGTCGATCTCGCGCGATGGACGGCCGCACGCTACTGCGCGAGCCTCGGCGAGGCGCTCACGGCCGCGCTGCCGGAGCGGGTCGTATCCGAGGAGGAGACCTCGCTGCCGCCGCTGCCACATGCCGAGGCCGGCGCGGACTGGCTGAAGGAATGGCGCGGAGGCCCGGCGCTGCTCCGGGCCCTCGCACGCAGCGGGCGTGCCTCGTTTTCGATGCAGCCGCCACCGGCCGAGGATCGCGGCCCGATGATCGCCTCCCTGAGCGCGGCGGCGCTGTCCGCAGGGCGCGGCGTGCTGGTCCTGCTGCCCGAGGTTCGCTTTCGGTCCGGCGTCGAGACCGCGCTGAAAGCCATGTTCGGCGACGCGCTGGCATGGCTCGGATCGAACCACTCGAACCGCGTCCGATATCGAGGCTGGGGCGCGCTCCGTCGAGGCGAGACGCGCATCGCGTGCGGCGGCCGCGCCGCGGTGTTCGCACCCGTGCCCGATCTCGGGTTGATCGTCGTCGACGACGAGTCGCACGTGTCCTACAAGGAACGCCGCCAGCCGCGCTTCCACGCGCGCACCGTCGCGGCCGAGCGCGCCCGCCGCTCGAGCGCGACCCTGGTCGCGGTCGGCGTTCCACCGAGCATCGAGGTCGCGGCTGCGGTCGCCGCCCGGCAGATGACGGTCGTCGCGCCGGCCGCGACGCAGCGCCGGGACCATCCACCCGTCCAGGTGATCGACCTGTCCGAGAGCCGCGAGCGGCTCGTCCCGGCGGGACGCACCATCGCGGCGGCCAAGCAGGCGTTGTCCCGCGGCGAGCGGGTGATGATCATGCTGCATCGCGGCGGCGACGAGCCCGCGCGCGTCTTCGAGCGAGCCGTGCGCACCACCGGCGCCAAGGCTCCCGCGTTGCTCGACGCGCGATCGGGGGCCGCGGTGCTTCGTGACGCCTTGCGAAAGGCGGACCTGATCGTGTCCTCTCCCGTGATCGCCAAGGACATCCCGCTTCAACACGCCGGGCTCGTCGCGATCTGCCACGCCGACGCGGCCCTCGCCCAGACCGACTTCCGCACCGCCGAGGAGACCTTCGCCACCTGGTGGCGCGCCGCCCGCTTCGCCGCGCGCGTCGTGATCGAGACGGCCGATCCCTCCCACCCGGCGGTTCGCGCGCTCGTGCGCTACGACCCGGCGGTGCTGGCCGCCGACGAGATCGCCCGCCGCAGCGAGCTCGGCTATCCGCCGTTCGGCGGCCTCGCCCGCATCGCCGCACCCGCCGAGCGCGCGAGCGAGATCGCCGAGTCGCTGGAACGCGAAGGCGCGACCGTGCTCGGGCCCGTGGAACGGGACGGCGGGGCGATCATCGCGGTCAAGGCCGCAACGCG
>DATLFO010000017.1:0-3582 GCA_035541035.1 Actinomycetota bacterium | reverse complement strand
GTCTTCTTGGCCGCGACCAGCACCGCGTCGGCCGGATTGCCCGCGCCGGAGTCGGAGCCGCCGCCGCCGCTGCCGCCGCACGCGGAGGCCGTCAGCGCCAGCACCACGAGCGCTGCCGCGATTCCCTTCATCCGTCGCATGTGGAAATCCTTTCCGATCGAGTCGAAGCAGAGAACCGATTGTATGACGAGCCGCCCGGCCGCGTCGTTCCTTCCGGTTTTGAGGGCCCCCCTGCCCGCCATATAATCCGCGGCGTTCGTGCCCGCGCCCGCATTCGGGCTTTCGGCCGAGGGGGTTTGGCCCACTAATGGACACCATCGCTCGAATCTCGCTCGCCGTCTCGATCGTGATGCTCGCGAGCGGCCTCGCGATGCGCCGCATCAGCTTCCTCACCCGGCTGCTGATGGCCGGCAAGCCCGACCCGGAACGATTCAAAGGCGTCGGCTCGAAGCTGAAGGCCGAGTTGGTCAAGGTGCTGGGGCAGAAGAAGCTGTTCCAGCGGCTGTTGCCGGGCACGGCCCATGCGTTCACGTTCTGGGGCTTCCTCGTGGTGCAGATCACGCTCGTCGAGTCGATCGGCGAGGTCTTCGACCGCGAGTTCGCGATCCCGGGCCCCGGCCGCTGGGAGGCGCTGGGCTTCATCCAAGACATCTTCATGCTCGCGATCATGATCGCGCTGGTGACGTTCGCCGGAATCCGTATCGCACAGTCGCCCAAGCGCGAGGGCCGCAAATCGCGCTTCTTCGGCAGCCACATCTGGCAGGCCTACGTGATCCTGTTCCTGATCTTCGCGGTCGTGTCCACGGTCCTGGTTGTGCGCGGCGCGCGGGCGGCGCTGGGCACGCTTCCCTATCCGGACGGCGCGTTCCTGTCGTCGTGGATCGGCGACCGGCTCTCGATCTACACGACCGAGTCGCTGCACCTGATCGAGGACTGGTGGCTGCTCGGCCACCTCGCCGTGGTGTTCGGTTTCCTGGTGCTGGTCGTGAACTCCAAGCACCTTCACATCTTCACCTCGCCGCTGAACGTGATGTTCGGCCGCCAGCCGATCGCGCTCGGGCCGCTCAAGCCGCTCCACATCGATATGGAGAAGATGACCGAGGAGACCTCGCTGGGGGTCGGCAAGGTCGAGGACTTCACCTGGAAACAGATGCTTGACGGCTACACCTGCACCGAGTGCGGACGATGCCAGGCGGCGTGCCCGGCATGGAACACCGGCAAGGAGCTCAATCCGAAGCTCATCATCACCAACCTGCGCGACCACCTTTTCGAAAAGAGCGACTACCTGCTCGGCAAGGCGACCGAGGAGGAGGCCGCGGACGTGCTCGCCAAGTCGCTCGTGCCCGACGTGATCTCGTCCGAGGCGTTGTGGGCATGCGTGACCTGCGGCGCGTGCGTGCAGGAATGCCCCGTGGACATCGAGCACGTCGACGCGATCGTGGACATGCGCCGCTATCAGGTGATGATGGAATCGCAGTTCCCGTCCGAGGCGGGCGTGATGCTGCGCAACCTCGAGAACTCCGGCAACCCGTGGGGCGCCGCCGCCAGCGCGCGCATGGACTGGGCCAAAGGCATCGAAGACTTCGTGCCCGTCGTCAACGGCCGCATCCCGCCCGAGGCCGAGTACCTGTACTGGGTCGGCTGCGCCGGCGCGTTCGACGACCGTGCGAAAAAGGCCGTCAACGCCTTCGCCCGGCTGATGGTCGAGGCAGGCGTCGGCTTCGCGGTGCTGGGCCCGCAGGAGTCCTGCACGGGTGATCCGGCCCGCCGCATCGGCAACGAGTACCTGTTCCAGGAGATGGCCAAGGCCAACATCGCGACGCTGAAGGAGAAGGGCGTCCGCAAGATCGTCGCTTCGTGTCCGCACTGCTTCAACACCATGGCGCGCGAGTACCCGCAGTTCGGCGGAACCTTCGAGGTGCTCCACCACTCGCAGCTGCTGGAGCGTCTGGTCGCCGACGGCAAGATCGTGCCGACCAAAGAGCTCGAGGCCAGGATCACCTACCACGACCCGTGCTACCTGGCCCGCCACAACGACGTCATCGACGAGCCCCGCCATCTGCTCGACAACGTGCCGGGGCTGGCGAAGCAGGAGATGCCGCGCTGCCGCAAGGGTACGTTCTGCTGCGGCGCCGGCGGCGCGCGCATGTGGATGGAGGAGACCGAGGGCAAGCGCATCAACCACGAGCGCATCGACGAGGCACTCGAGACCAATCCCGACATGGTCTCGACCGGATGCCCCTTCTGCATGATCATGCTCGACGACGCGGTCAAGGACCGCGCGCAGCAGGGGAAGGCCAGCGAGGACCTGAAGGTCTACGACGTGGCCCAGATCCTGGCGCAGTCGGTCGCCCTCAACAAGACCGGCGGGGCCGCTCCCCGGCCGCCTGCGGCGGCGGTCGACGCTCCGGCGCCGGAATAGCGGCGTCCGATTCGTGCCGATGCGTGCGCACTAGTCCATATGGACTAGTGCGAATTAGCCAGCCCGGCTCTCGAGATTTCGCGCGAAACTCCCGATACCAAAAGCACATCGATGCGGGAGGTCCGGCGTATGGGATCCGAGACACTTCGACGAAGCCTCGCGACCATGCTCATCGGCACCACGATCGCGCTCGTTCCGGCTAGCGCGCTGGCCGCGAGCGGCCGGGTCACCCTGGAGGTCCCGAACGCCTCGGGAACGCAGTTCGGCTTCGACGTGGAGACCGCCGGGGCGACTCCGGCCACCGCCGCCTCCACGGACGTGCGAACCCACACGAGCACAACCGTCGGCTACCGCCAGCTCGTCGCACTCAACGGCGGTGGCGTTGCCAAGCTTGCCACGACCGACTTCGCCGCGGTCGGCTGTGTCGAGATGCGCGGAGCGGCCCTCAACGGAACGGTGTTCACCGGAAGTGACGGCTCGACGGACCCGGTTCCGGGAACGATCTACGTCGTACGCTCCAACCTCGGGAACTACGCCAAGATGCAGCTCGTCTCGATCAAGACGACCGCACCCAAAGGTCTTGTGCTCGACTTCGAAACCTCCGACTGCCCGCTCGACTCGACCCCGCCGGTCATCACCCCGTCGGTGACCGGCGCGGAAGGATTTGCGGGCTGGTATGTCGGTCCGGTCACGATCTCGTGGACGGTAACCGACGAGCAATCCGGCATCTCCTCGACCGAGGGATGCGACACGGCCGAGCTCTCGGACGATTCCCGGGAGACGACAATCACGTGCACCGCAACCAGCGCCGGAGGCACCGCCTCCCAATCCGTCACGGTCTCGATCGACCGGACCGCCCCCGTCGTCGCCTACGACGGCAACCGCGGCACCTACGAGCTCGACGAGCACGTCGTGGTCGACTGCGTTGCCTCCGATGACACGAGCGGGATCGCGTCGGACACATGCGCGTCCGTGGATGCGCCAGCCCACGAGCTCGGACCGGGCACGCACACCGCATCGGCGAGCGCGACCGACGTCGCCGGCAACGAGGGCGAAGGATCGGCCGAATTCGAGGTCATCGTCACGCCGGGCGGCGTCGCCCGGCTCATCGTGAAGCTGATCACCGACACCGGTCTCGCGTCCACGCTCAGATACAAGGC
>DATLFO010000016.1:0-4221 GCA_035541035.1 Actinomycetota bacterium | reverse complement strand
CCCAGGAAGGCCGCGCAGTTGGCGCTGGCCGCGAAGCTGATCGCGCTGGTCGCGGTGACGTCGCCGGGCCCGACGCCGGCGGCGTCACCGCGACCAGCGCGATCAGCTTCGCGGCCAGCGCCAACTGCGCGGCCTTCCTGGGCGCCACGCCTCGCTTCGCGGACGTGGATCCCGACACGATCAACATCGATCCCGTGTCGCTGCTCGCGCTCGGGCCGGTCAAGGCGGTCGTTCCCGTGGACTTCGCCGGCTTGCCGATCGAGACGGCCACGGTCGTGGCCGCGGCGGGCGAGGCGGTCGTGATCGAGGACGCCGCGCACGGCCTGGGAGCGCGCTACGCCGACGGCTCCCCGGTCGGATCCTGCCCGCGGGGGATCGCGATGACCGCGTTCTCGTTCCACCCGGTCAAGTCGATAACCACGGGCGAAGGCGGCGCGGTCACGACCAACGATCCGGCGCTCGCCGACACGATGCGCCGCTTCCGTCACCACGGCATCGAGCGAGACCGGTCCAAGTTCGTCTACGACGACGAAGGGCCGTGGTATCACGAGATGCACGATCTGGGCTTCAACTACCGGATCACCGACTTCCAATGCGCGCTGGGGCTCACCCAGCTTCGCAAGCTCGACGCGTTCGTGGAGGCGCGCAACGAGGTCGCGGCAATGTATCGCGAGCGGCTGGCGTCCATCGATGAGATCACGTTGCCGGCGGCCGCGACCGGCAACGGACGCCACGCGTACCACCTGTTCGCGATCCGCGTTCCCGCGAACCTGCGCCGCGCCGTCTTCGAGGCGCTGCGCGCCGACGGGCTCGGCGTGCAAGTGCATTACCTGCCGATCTACCGCCATCCCTGGTACCGGGAGACGTTCGGATACCGGCCCGGCCTGTGCCCGGGCGCCGAGGCCTACTACGCGGGCGCCATCTCGATCCCCGTCTACCCCGGCATGAGCAAAGACGACGTCGAGCGCGTCGCCCGCTCGCTGGAAGCGGCGCTGCGCGCCGGATAGGGCCGTGGCGCGCATCCTGATCCGGACCGACGGCGGCGCCGGCATCGGGCTCGGCCATCTGCAGCGGTGCCTGTCGCTCGCGACCGCGCTGCAGCGCGCGGGCGCCTTGTGCTTCTTCGCGATCCACGGCGACGAGGCGGCGGCGGCGCGGGCGCTCGAGAGCGGCTTCGCCTCGCGGCTGCTTTCCACGCCGTCGGACGACATCGCCGCGGTCGCGACCGAGTGGGAATGCGACGCCGTCGTGGTGGACTCATACGAGACCGGGGGCGCGCTGCTGACCTCGCTGCGCGATGCGGGCTTGTTCGTGGCCGCGATCGACGACCTCGCGGCCTACCCGCTGGATGCGCATCTGGTCGTGAGCTTCGGCCCGCACGCGCACGAGGCGAACTACGAGTCGGTGCGCAGCGACACCCGCTTCCTGCTCGGCCCCCGCTACACGATCCTGCGGCCCGAATACTGGGACGTGCCGTTGATGCCGCCGCGCGAGCGGGTGCGCAACATCCTGGTCACCACCGGCGGCGCCGACCCAACGGGCGTGATGCCCTCCTGGATCGAAGCGGTGGACGGCATCGACGCGGACTTCGACGTCACCGCGATCGTGGGACCGTTCTTCGCGGAGCCCGGCGCGGTGCACGCCGCGGCCGCGGCCGCGGCACGAACGGTTCGCGTGGTGGACTCGCCGCGCGTGACACGGCCGATGCAGGCGATGGCCGACATCGCGGTCACCGCGGCCGGCCAGACCATCTACGAGCTCGCGGCGCTCGGCGTGCCGACGGTCGCGGCCGAGATCGCCGCCAACCAGCGTCCGCAGCTCGACGCGTTCGCCAAGCTCGGCGCGATGATCGACGCGGGCGCGGCGAGCGACGCGGCGACGGCGGAGCGGATCGCAACCATCGTGGAGCGGCTGCTTTCGGGCGCGGACGAGCGGCGCGTGCTGTCGGAGACGGCCCGCGCCGCGGTCGACCGTCGCGGGGCCGTCTCCGTCGCGGCCGAGATTGCCGGCGGCATCGCGGCGCACACGAAAGGAAGCCGATGAGGATCGTGGCGATCGTGCAGGCCCGGATGGGCTCGACACGGTATCCGGGCAAGACCCTGCAGGACCTCGGCGGCACGACGCTGATGGAGCGCGTTCTTGCGCGCGTCTCGGCTACGGCACGCATCGACGAGGTCGTGGTCGCAACCACGACCGAGGCGGGCGACGATCCGGTCGAAGCCGTCGCGCGCGCGGCGGGCTATCCGGTCGTGCGCGGCAGCGTGGACGACGTGCTCGACCGGTACGTGGTCGCCGCGCGCGCGCATCGCGCGGACGTCGTGGTACGCAACACCGCCGACGAGCCGTTCCTGGATCCCGCCATCATCCACGAAGCCATCGCGACCTTCGAAGACGCGCGGCCCGACTACGTGTCGAACAACCTGCATCACGTCTACCCGGAAGGGCTCGACACCGAGGTGATCGCGATGGAGGCCCTCGAGCGTGCGCATCGCGAGGCGACCCTGCGAAGCGACCGCGAGCACGTCACGCCCTACGTGTGGCGGCAGCCCGAGGTGTTCCGGCTCGTCGCCGCCGGCGGCGAGCCCGTGCATCCCGAGTGGCGCCTTACCGTGGACTATCCCGAGGATCTCGCGTTTGCGCGCGCGATCTACGAGGCGATCGGGGGCTCGCTGTTCGGCCTGCCCGAGATCGTGGCGCTGCTGGGGTCGCGGCCGGATCTGCTGGCGATGTGCCCGTCGGTTCCGCGCCGCGAAGGCTACGACGCCTCGCGGGAGGCCGAATGAGCGACGTCGCGGCGCCCGTCGCCGCGCGCGGGCTGAGGCGCCTGGCCCGCAACACCGCCGTCTACGCCGCCGCCGACCTGATCGCCAAGGGCGGCGCCTACCTGCTGATGCCGATCCTGACCCGCGGCCTGAGCGAGGTCGAGTTCGGCCGCTACACGCTGGTGATCTCGATCGTGCCCGTGCTCACGCTGATCGCCTCGCTCGGCCTGGGCGGCGCAGTCACACGGCTGTGGTTCGATCTGGACGAGGCCGCGCGCAAGCGTTTCCAGCTCGCCGCCTGGCTGGGTGTGCAAGGGACCGCGCTCGCCGTCGCGCTCCTGCTGACCGCCGCGTCCGGCCTGCTGTTTCGCACGCTGTTCCCCGGCCCGCCGGCGCGGATCTTCCTGTACGGCGTGTGGGGGTCGTTCTTTCTGGCCGCCGCCACCGTCCCTCTCGCCGTCCTGCGCGCCGAGGAGCGGCCGAAGCGGTTCGCGGTGCTCTCGGGCTCGCAGTTCCTGCTGCCCTCGGCCGCGATGGTCGCGGCCCTGGTGGCCGGCGCCGGCTTGGACGACGTGCTGAAGGCGTACCTGACCGGCACCGCAGGCGTGTTCGCGCTCGCGGCCGCGATGATGGCGCCGCTGTCGGCGCGGCCCGCGGACCGGTCGATGCTCAAGCCCGCGCTCGCGCTCGGGCTGCCGGTCATCCCGCATCTGGTCGCGCACTGGGCGCTCAACGTCGTCGATCGCGTCGCGATCCAGCGCGAGCTCGGCGCGGCCGCCGTCGGCCTCTACGCGGTCGGCTATCAGATCGCGCAAGGCGTGTCGCTGATCGCGACCGCGGTCAACAACGCGACGGTGCCGTCGTTCTACCGCGCGGCCGGACGCGGCCGGCGCGACGCGCTCGGACGCGCGTGGGCGCCCAAGCTCTACGGGCTCGGCGCGATCTCGCTCGGCGTCGCGCTTCTCGCGCCCGAGCTCGCCACGATCTTCGCGGCGCCGCAGTACTCGCGGACCGCCGAGTTCATCCCGTGGGTCGCGCTCGGCTACTGGCTGCTCGCCGCCTATTACTTCCCGGTCAACGCGCTGTTCTACGCCAAGCGCGTTCGCATGATCCCGGTCGCCACGATCACCGCCGCGGTCGCCAACTACGTGCTCAACACGGTGATGCTTCCCCGCTACGGCCTGATCGCCGCCGCATGGAACACCGCGATCAGCTACGGCCTGCTTCTCGCGATCGTGCTGCTCGCCGCGCACGATCAGCCATCCGCCCGCCGCGTAGAGCGTGAACACCGGCCCCTTCAGCAGCGTTCCCACGGTACCGTCCGGCAGCAACGTCGACAGCGCGTACACACCCGCGCCCAGCGCGCCGACGGCGATCGTCTTGCCGAACCGATACGGAAGCGGCCACACGCGCTGCGCGGCGAGCAGCACGATCGCGAGAAGCAGGCCGTAGCTGATCG
>DATLFO010000015.1:0-23177 GCA_035541035.1 Actinomycetota bacterium | reverse complement strand
CCAGGGGCGCGGACGAGTCGAGCGAGGCGTAGAACGCGATGTCGAAGTCTTCCACGCCCATGGGCGCCGCTTGGGTCGAAAGCGTGAACGAACGCCCCGGCGTCACCCGCAGGACCCAGCCCACGAGGCCGTTCGATTGCGTTGCGCCGTAGAGGGTCCGCGGCAGCGCGGGCGATCCGAATGTCGGAATCTCGACCCGCCCCGTGACCTGACGCTGCGAAGCCGATGCGGGCACACCGGCCGTGAGCACGACCGCGAGCGCCAGCGACACCGAACGGGGGACGATCACGCCGGAGAGTTCGCGGCCGCGACCGCGCTCCCTTCCGGCACGGCGGGCCGTTGCCCGCACTCGCCTCATTTGATGCAGAACACCTTGGTTGCGCAGGGAGCGAAGCCGGCGACCTCAACGATGATGAACAAGGCGACCGCCAGCGCGGTCAGCACCGCCACGACCAGCCACAAAGGGCGCGTCCGGTCGCGGAGCAAGCTCGCCGGCGGGCCGGCGGCCGCCGCGGCCTGCGCGGAAGCGGGTGCGAGCCGGTCCACCCCGACCAGCCCGGCCTCCATCAGCTCGAGCCGCGCGACGTCGAGCAGCCCGGTCGGAACGAGCACCTGGACCGGCACGTTCATGTTGCCCGCGGGATACATCCAGGCGAACGGGCTGCGATCGAAGCCGTCCAGGATTACCGGCACGCCGGCGTTTTCGAGCATGCCGCGCAGCACCTCGGCCTCGAAGCGGTCCTTGGCGGTGACCAGCCACGACCAGCCCCCGCGCCCCTCGCCGTCGGTGCCGTGACGCGGGGGCGCCGGGTCCAGGACATCGCTTCGTCGCATGGGCAAAGATTAGGACGCCCCCGGCCGCGTGACCATCCCCCCGTCCCGGCCCTCGACGATCCCGTCCCGCCACGGCCCGAAGGCCTCGTTTCCGCCCCCGCCGATTGGGATAGCCTGGAATCGACCGTGTCGCGGGACCTGGAGGCATCCGATGAAGATCAACATCGAGTATTGCGCCGTTTGAGGCTACACCGACCGTGCCGTCGGTCTGGCGGCCTCCCTGCTCGGTGAGATGGAGCAATCCGTCGAAATCATCACGATCGTGCCGTCCGGCGGAGGCGTGTTCGAGGTGACCGTGGACGGAGACCTCGTGTTCTCCAAGAAGTCGCTCGGGCGACATGCCCAGCCCGGCGAGGTCGAGGCGCTGGTTCGGGGCCGCGGGTGAAGCGCGCGCTCCTGATCTGGAATCCGGTCGCCACCACCACCACCCCGGGCGTGCGCGACGTCATCGCGCGCGCCTTGTCGTCTGAGCTGCACGTCGAGCTCGCCGAGACGACCAAGCGCGGCCACGCCACCGACTTGGCCGCCGAGGCGGCCGCGGCTGATGCGTTCGATCTGGTCTGCGTGCTCGGCGGCGACGGCACGATCAACGAAGCCGTCAACGGGCTCGCCGGGACCGGCATCCCGCTCGCGACGATCCCGGGCGGCGGCACGAACGTGCTTGCGCGCACGCTCGGTTACCCGAAGGATTCGGTCGAGGCGACGGCCATGCTGCTGTCGCGCGTGCGCGAGGGCCTAGCGCCGCGAACGGTCAACCTCGGCCGCGTGAACGGGCGCGCGTTCGCGTTCTGCGCGGGCGTGGGCTTCGACGCCGAGGTCGTGCGGCGCGTGGAAGCGAACCCGCGCGCCAAGCGGCGCTTCGGCGAGACGTTCTTCATCTCCTCCGGCCTGCGCGAATATTTCTTCCCTTCCTCGCGTCCGCGTCCGGCGCTCGAGCTGACCGGACCCGACGGCAAGATCACCGACGGGATTCGCGCGGCGATCGTGGGCAACTCGAACCCGTACACGTTCCTCGGCTCACGCCCGTTCCGCGTCGTGCCCGAGGCGCGGCTGGATCTCGGCCTGGACCTGACGGCGCTGCGCACGATGCGCATCACCACGGTTCTGCGCGTGATCTTCAGCGCGTTCGGGCCGGCCCGTCACGTTCGCTTCCGCGCGGTCACTACGCTGCACGACGCCGACTCGTTCGTTTTGCGCGCCGACGCGCCGGCACGCTTCCAGGTCGACGGCGACCTGGCGGGCAGCGACACCGAGTTTCGCTTCTCGGTCGAGCGCGGCGCGCTGCGCGTGATCGGTTAGCGCGCGGCGAGGGCGGCGCGCGCGGCGCCCGGGTCATCGGTGATCACGCCGTCGGCTCCGGCGGCCGCGAGCGCGCGGATCACGTCGGGGTCGTTGACGGTCCAAGCCACGATCTCCTTGCCGGCGGCGTGCGCCAGCCGCACGATCTCGGCCGTGACGAGGGTGCCGGGGATATAGCAGACGTGATGCCCGCCCTCGGCGGCGGCCCGGATGTTGGACACGGGATCCAGCGCCTCCAGCGTGATCACTCCCGTTCGCGCGGTTCCTCCGGCATCGAGAAACGCCGCAAGCGCCGCCGGGTCGAAGCAGGACACGACCGCCGCCGAGACGTCACGGCTCGCCAGGAAGTCCGCCACGACCCGCGCGGCCTCCACCGCCTCGCCGCTCCCCCAGGCGCCCTTTAGCTCGAGCACGACCCGCCCCGAGGCCGCGTCCCAGACCTCGGCGAGCGTCGGGATCCGGCGGTCCCCGCCGATGAGCCCGGCCAGCTCGGCCGAGGTGAGGGCGGCTACGCGGGCCGCGATGCCCGCGGTCCGGTCGAGCGTCTCGTCGTGGATGATCACCGGGGTGCCGTCGGCGGCCAGGCGCACGTCGACCTCGACCGCATCGGCCCCGTCGGCGAAGGCGAGGGCCACCCCGGCAACGGTGTTCTCGGGCGCGCGACCGGCCGCTCCTCGGTGGCCGATGACCTTCACGGGCTCCCCCTTCCTCGGGTGTTGCTGTTGTTATGTTTTGATAAGCGAAGTCGTCACGCGATCAGGCTTGTGCCACAAGCGCAACGCCGCTTGCTCGGTTTCGTGCAGAAAAACCGCCCTCGGGACGCGGAAAGCCCCCCGGGAAGGTATTGCCAGCCCTTTCGGCCGAGGCATATACTCGCGCCGCTTCCGGGCCTTCAACGTCATCACCGTGGCAGCCCGGTGCCCAAAACGAGAAGAGGGGGAAGTTGCCTTGGAGAGCATCTCGATGGACTGGCGTCACCAGGCCTCCTGCCGAGACGTCGACCCCGAGATCTTCTTCCCCATCGGCACCACCGGCCCGGCGCTCGCCCAGATCGAGGCCGCCAAGGCCATCTGCGCGATGTGCGCCGTCCGCGAGCCCTGCCTGGAATGGGCGATCGAGACCGCCCAGGACGCGGGCGTCTGGGGCGGCCTGACCGAAGAGGAGCGCCGGACGCTCCGCCGCAGCCGCGCCACGCGCCAGCGCGTCGCCGTCTGATCCCGGCCCGACGGTCCCTGCCTGCTCACCCCACACGCGCTACCATTCCCTGACCATGCGCGAGGAATACAACGGTCCCGTCGGATTCGCATCCGAGCCGGCCGAGCGACGCAAGAGCTGGATCGGCCGCATCATCACGGCCGGGCTGCTGCTGTTCATCATCTGGCTCGCCGTCACGCGCGTGATCAGCACCCCGACCGATCCGACCTTCCAGTCGCCGGGGGGCGGAGAGCCGACGACGGTCGTCGGCGGCCGCTAGCGTCCACGGGCGGCGCCGTCGCCGCCCACAGCACCGCCAGATCGCCGGCCATCTCCTCGGGATGCTCCAGCGGAGCCGTGTGCCCGGCGCCGGGGAAGATCGTCAGGCGCGCGCCGCTGATCCGCTCCGCGAGATAGCGCGCGTACTTCGGCGGCGTGACGACGTCATGACCGCCCCCGAAGACCTGGGTGCGCACGCCGATCTCGGGCAGCCGGTCCATGACGTCGAAGCCGTCGCATGCGCGAAGATCGCACCAGGTCTGCTCCATGCCGGCCGACTCCAGCATCCGGCGCATCACGATGCGCTCGCGGTCCCCGGTGGCGGGCCCGCACTGCACGTTGATCCAGAAGTCGATCACGTCGCGCACGCCGTCGGCGAAGCCTTCGAGGACGTGAGGCAACACGCGCAGCCTGGCGCCCGTGCACGACAGGCCGAGCCCGGCGACGCGATCGGAATGGGCAAGCGCCATCTGCAGCGCCACGGCCCCGCCGAGCGAATGCCCGGCGATCGTGGCGCGCTCGATGCCCTCGCCGTCCATGCGCGCCATGATGGCGCGCGCGTACGCGGCGACGTCGCGCTCTCGCTCGTTGTCGGGCCAGGCCGCGCCCGCGCGTCCCGGCAGCGGCCACGCGAACGCCGGGATGCCGTCGAGATGCTCGAGCACGCGGTCCCAGAGCGCAGTGGTCGCGCCGGCGGAGTGCAGCAGCAGCAGGGTCACGACGGCTGCGCCAGCGGGATCTCGACGCGGGCGCGCGTTCCACCGTCGGAGGAGAGCGTGATCTCGCCGCCGAGCTCGCTCTCGACGAGCGTCCGCACGATCTGCAGGCCAAGATTGGAGCCGCCCTCGAGCGAGAAGCCGTCGGGAAGGCCGGTGCCGTCATCGGCCACGGTCAGGCGAAAGTTCAGGCCGCGCCGCTCGATCGTGACCTCGACCTTGCCGCCGCCGTGGGGGAAAGCGTGATCGACGGCGTTCTGGCACAGCTCGTTGAGCACGAGCGCGAGCGGCGTGGCGACGTCGGCGTCGATCTCGCCCGCCGATCCCGACAGGCTGAAACGCACCGGCCGGTCGGGGCCGGTGAGCGTATCGCCGACCATGTCCACCACGCGCTGCGCGACCTGATCGAACTCGACCATCTCGCTGGAGTCCTGCGACAGCGTCTCGTGCACGAGCGCGATCGAGGAGATGCGCCGGATCGCCTCCTCGAGCGCCTGTTTTCCTTCGGCAGTGCCGACACGGCGCGTCTGCATGCGCAGCAGCGACGCGACGGTTTGCAGATTGTTCTTCACGCGGTGATGGATCTCGCGGATCGTGGCGTCCTTCAGGACCAGCATGCGGTCACGCCGGCGAAGCTCGGTGGTGTCCCGGATGAACCCGAGCGCGCCCTCGACGCGGCCCTCGTGCACGATCGGGATGAAGCGGCGCAGCACGAACGCACCGTTCGCCTCAACCTCGCTGGTGACCGGCCGCCCCTGCTTGAGCCGGGCCAGCACGCTCTCCTCCTCGATCTCGGATCCGCCGAGCGGCTCGTCCACGAGGTTCGCGGTCACGCCCAGCCTGCGGTAGGCGCTGATCGCGTTCGGGCTGACGTAGGTGACCACGCCCGCTTCGTCGATGCGCATGAAGCCGTCGCCGACGCGCAGCGGAATCTCGTTCTCCGGCTGCTCGCCCGGGAAGGGGAACTCGCCGTCGGCGATCATCTGCGCCAGATCGCCCGCGGCCTGAAGATAGGAAAGCTCGAGCTTGGACGGCGTGCGTGCGGTCGAAAGGTTCTGCTCGCTCGAGATCGCGCCGATGACGCGGTCGCCGTGGCGGACGGGGATCACCTCTTCGCGAATCGGCACACCCTCGCGCCACTCGGGGTCGCCTTCGCGCACGATCCGCCCTTCGCCGATCGCGCGCGCCACGCGCGGGCGGCGCGGCACGACCGTGCCAACCATGTCCTCTTGATAGAGCGTCTGCGCCGGGAAGGGCCGCACTTGCGCGAGCACGATGTAGCCGTCCTCGTCGCGAAGCGGCACGAACAGCAGCAGGTCGGCGAAATTGAGGTCGGCAAGCATCTGCCAGTCCGCGACGAGCCGTTGCAGATGCAGCACGTCGGCCTCGTCCAGGTCCGTGAACCGGCGTGCGAGCGGACGGAGCGGATACATGGCGCCGCCAGCATAGCCGTCCCGGAGAGCGTGGATGGTAGCGTTCGGACATGGCATCGATGAGTGACGGATTTCGCGTCGGACACTGGACCGACGAGTCGGTGCCGACCGGCTGCACGGTGGTCCTGCCGCCGCCCGGCAACGTGTCGTCCTGCGACGTGCGCGGCATGGCGCCGGGCTCGCGCGAGCTGGCCGCGCTCGCGCCGCACATGCCGCGAAGCGAGGTGCATGCGATCGTGCTGTCCGGCGGCAGCGCGTTCGGGCTGGCTGCGGCCGACGGCGCGATGCGCTGGTGCGCCGAGCGCGGCGCTGGCTTTCGCGCCGGCCCGGTTGTGATCCCGATCGTCCCGGCGGCCGTGGTGTTCGACTTCGCGGCCGCGCCGGGCATGCGCAGACCCGGCCCCGAGGAAGGCTATGCGGCGTGTGAGGCCGCAATCGAGGGCGAGGTCGCGCGCGGCCGCGTCGGCGCGGGCACGGGCGCGTCGATCGGCAAGTGGGCAGGGCTGGATCATCGGGGACCCGGCGGGCTGGGCGTGGCGAGCGCGGAGCAGGACGACGTTCGCGTCTGCGCGCTCGCGGTGGTCAACGCGTTCGGCGACATCGTCGGCGACGACGGCACCGTTCTTGCCGGCACGCGAGCGGCCCGGCCGTCGCTGCGCGACGTCGAGGCCGCGTCGTGGTCGGAGAACACCGTGCTCGCGGTGGTGACGACGACCGCGACGATCGGCAAGCGGGAAGCAGCCTTCGTGGCGGCGCGCGGCAGCGACGGGATCACGCGCGCGGTGCGGCCGGCGCACACGCACTACGACGGCGACGTGGTGTTCGCGGTCGCCGCGCCCGGCGAGCGGCCCGCGACCCGGCGCGAAGTCGATCTGCTGGGGATGCTCGCGGCCGACGCGGTCGCGTCGGCGGTGCGCGACGCAGTTCGTTAGCGGCCGCGGAACTCGGGCGGCCGCCGCTCGCGAAGCGCGGCGAGCCCTTCACGCAGGTCCTCGCTCTGCGCCGCTGCGATCGCGCGCTCATCATGGCGCTCGAAGGCCGCTCCGTCTCGCATCCGGTCGAGCGGACCGTGATCGACGATCGCGCGAAGCCCGGCCTTGCTGCCTTGCACCGACAGCGGCGCGCACGACGCGACCCGTTCGGCGAGCCCGGCCACGGCGGCTGCGAGCGCGCTGCGCGGCACGGCGGCGGTCACCAGCCCGCGCTCGGCCGCTTCGACGCCGGTCCATTCGCGGCCGGCGAGCAGCATCTCGCGCACGGTCGGGATGCCGACGACGGCGGCCATCCGCTGGATCTTCTCGAGGTCCAGCAGCAGCCCGAGCCGGGCGCTCGGGATGCCGATGCGGGCATCCTCGGCCGCCACCGCCAGGTCACACGCCGCGAGCAGCTGGCAGCCCGCGCCGAGCGCGGCGCCCTGCACGCCGGCGACGACGGGAAGCCGGTGCTCCTCGATGGAGCGCAGAAGCGCCTCGAAGCCGGCACCGTAGCGCGCGCCGCCCTCGGCGCCGGCGGTGACATCGCCGAAGTCGGCGCCGGCGCAAAAGTGATCGCCCTCGCCCTGCAGCACGATGCAGCGTGCCTGCTCGTCGGTGTCCGCGACGGCGAGCGCCTCGCGCAGCGCGTCGAGCATCGCCGTGTTGAGCGCGTTGCGTCGGCCGGGCCGCCGGAGCGTGATCAGCGTGACCCGGCCGGGAACGATCTCGACGAGATCGCTCACTCGATGACCGCGATGACGTCGCCTTCTTGCACGACGCCGCCCTCATGGACGTTGACCGCCGTGACGGTCCCGTCGTGCGGGGCCTCGACCGGGATCTCCATCTTCATGGATTCCAGGATCACGAGCGTGTCGCCCTCGGCGACGGTCGCCCCGGGCTGCACGAGCACCTTCCAGACGTTGGCCACCATCTCTGCTTCGACGTTCGCCATCGGCTCGATCTCCTGTTCGTCTCGTGGGTCGTGCGCGTCCCGCGGCGACGCCGCGGCGCGTTCGGATTCTTCCGGAACGACGCCGTGGGAGCAAACCACCGTGTTGCCGGACGGGGCCCGTGGCGCGGCGTTCGTCCCTTCCGCTCCGTCCCGATATCGAAAGCAGAACAAATGGCGGTAATCCGGCAGGGTCAAAGGGGTCGGCCCGGGGCGAATCGAACGTGATTCATCGGGAGGGATTATGACCTTGCGTTCCAGGGTTCGCGCGGGCTTCGTGGCGCTCGCGGTTGCGGCCGCATTGCTGGCTCCGATGCCGGCGACGGCGGCTCCGCTCGTGGTGGTTCAGCTCACGCCGGCCAACGGCTCGACGGTGTTCCCGCCGGCCGAGATCCGGGTGCGCTTCAACCAGTGCGTGGACCTGCCGCGCTCGTCGCTGGAGCTTCGCAGCCCGCAAGGCACGCTGATCAGCGTGATGGTCTCGTATCCCGACTGCCGCACCATCGTGATCGGCCCCACAGAGACGCTCGGCAGCGGCCAATTCACGATCTATGCCTTCGGCGTGACCATCGGCGGGGACAGCGTCTCCCACACCGCGACCTTCTACTCCGACGGGATCGCGCCGGTCCCGCCGGATCCCGCCATGACCCATCCGATCAACGACTCGAACCGCACCAAGGTCTACGTGACCGGAACCGGCGAGCCGGGTGCGAGCGTCTTCGTGCTCATCGACGACGACAACGGCTCCACCCCGGCCGTCGCCTGCGGCGTGTCCGGCCAGCCCGCTTGCGGCGTAGTCGGCTCGGGCGGCCTGTTCGCGGTCGGACCGTTCAACGTCACCGGGCTCGACGACTCTCCCGTTCCCTCCACGGTCGTGAGCACCTTGTCGATCGAGGCCACCGTCACGCTCACCGACCCCGCGGGCAACGTCTCGGCCCCGCGCTACGCGTACGCCTACAAGGACGTGGTCTACCCGGCCGCGCCCGTGGTCGACTGGCCCACGGCCGGCCTGCAGAACGCCAACCAGCGGTGGACGGTGACCGGAACCGTCTCGCCGCAGGCCGGATTCGAGCACATGGACGTCCTGCTCTACGACAACGGGGTCGCCGCGACGACCGCGCGGGCCCGCTGCGCGAGCGGAACCTGCGCGTGGCACGGCACGATCGTGTCCAATCCGGGCTCGCGCACCTTCGTGGCGCGCGCCCGCGACGCGGCCGGCAACGTCGGACCCGCGTCGGCCTCGGCCACGGTCACGGTCACGTCCTCGACGAGCACCGGCCCGATCCGTCCGAGCATCGACATCGACCCGTATCCGGTCAGAGACGCGCTGTCGGCCTCGGGCGTTGCGCAGGCCGGCGCGCCGCTCGAGATCAAGATCGGCGCCGCCCCGTACGTGGCGTGCGCGACGGCGTCGTTCTCACCGGGCACGCCGAACTACTCCTGCGGCCCGTTCGACACCTCCGCGATCGCGCCCGGGATCTTCCCGGTGCTGGTGAGGGATCCGTCCGCCAACGGCGGGACCAGCGGCGTCAACGTCCTGCGCGACACCGTCGCGCCGGCCGCGCCGATGGGCCGGTTCAGCGATCCGGGTCCGTGGGTCAACGCGCAGCAGGCACCGGGGCTGCGACTGGACGGCTCGGCCGAGCCGTTCGCCTCGGTCACCGGCTCGGTTGTCTCGACCGGCGGCGGCACGTCGGTGGTGTTCACCACGCAGGCCGACGTGTTCGGTCACTGGAGCGCAACCACGAACGCAGCGCTGCTCAACGACGGATGCCTGTCGGCGACGATCCGAGCCGTCGATGCGCGTGGCAACACGTCGGCGCCGTCGGCGATTCCGTGCGGACCGACGCTGGACAAGACCGCCCCGCCCGCGCCGGTAATCGTCGTGCCCGCGGAAGGCGCCATCGTGACCTCGACGACCTTCGCGGTGTCGGGAACGGCCGGCGGCGGTGCCTCGACCGTGCAGGTCTTCGAAGGGGCCTCGCTGAAGGCGACGAGCACGGCGGCGGCGTTCACCGGCGCCGGCATCGCGATCACGGTCTTCAACGACGGCACCAAGATCCTGCGCGCGCGCTCGTTCGACCCGGCCGGCAACCCGTCGGCGCTGTCGGCGCCGCGCACGATCATCCTGGACGCGAACGCGCCGGTCCTTTCGGTGACCAGCCCGCCCAACAACGGCATCACCAACCCGTCGGCGACGATCACGGCGACCTACGTCGACGACGATCACGCGAACCTCGGCTCGTGCACGCTGACCGTTCGCGACCGGGGCGGCGCACTCGCGATGGGCGTGGTGTCGCTGTCGGGCATGTCGTGCATCTTCTCGGCCGCCTCGGGCGCGCTCACGGTTTCCGGCAGCCCCTACACCGCGACCGTGCAGGCCAGCGACCCCGCCGGCAACCAGTCCCAGGTGGACACCTGGCAGTTCTCGATCGACGATCAGCCGCCCGCCGCGCCGGCCTTCACCGCGCCGGCCGACGGCTCGCTCAACGGCTCACCCGTTGAGTTCCGGGGCACGGCCGAGCCCGGCTCGACGGTGCAACTGTTCTTCGGGCCGACCTTCCTCGGCGCGTCGTTCGCCAACCCAACCTGGTCCATAACCGCGAGCTTCTCCGACGGCAGCTACACCGTCACCGCGGTCGCGATCGACGCGGCCGGCAACGTCTCGCCGGGCGCCAACCGTAGCGTCGTGATCGACACCACCCCGCCCGCGGCGCCGGTCATCACCGCACCCGCATCGGGCGCGACGGTCGGTCCGGGCACGGCGGTCACCGGCACCGCCGAGGCCGGCGCGACGGTGCGCTTGTTCGACGGGCCGGTCCTGCTCGGCCAGACGGTCGCGAACCCGGGCTGGTCGATCACGCCGTCCACGTCGCCGGAAGGGCCGCGCACCGTAACCGCCTTCGCCGTCGATCCGGCCGGCAACACCAGCGCGGGCACGTCGCGCAGCTACATCGTCGATACGTCCTCGCCCGGAGCACCGGTCATCACCGCGCCTGCGGAAGGCGCGTTCCTGGCCTTTACGAACGTGACGGTCACCGGCACGGCCGAAGTCTCGAGCACAGTACGCATCTACGAAGGCGCGGCGCTGCTCGGCACCCAGGCCGCCGCACCCGGATGGTCGTTCCCGCTGACGTTCAGCGAGGGCACCCACAGCGTGCGCGTCACGGCGACCGACGTGGCGGGCAACGTCTCGCCCGACGCGACCCGCTCGTTCACCGTCGACACGGTCGCGCCGGGCGCGCCGTCGATCCTGTCGCCCGCAAACGGCAGCCTGCAGCCCGCGACGTTCACGCTCAGCGGAACCGCCGAGCCGCACGCGACCGTCCAGATCAACGAAGGCATCACGCTCGTCGCGACCACGACGGCAACCTCGAGCGGCACCTGGTCCGCGTCGATCACCGCGAGCGACGGCCTGCACGTCTACACGGCGCGCCAGACGGACCGCGCCGGCAACATCGGCCCCGCGTCCGCCGGGCGCACCGTCAACGTCGACGCGACCCCGCCCGGCGCGCCGGTGATCTCGTCGCCCGCGGAAGGCTCCTGGCAGAAGCGGCGCGTCGTGATCCAGGGCACAGCCGCCGAGCCCGGCGGGCTGATCACCGTCCTGGAGAACGGACAGCCGATCGCCGCCGCGCAGGTCAGTGGAACGGGCGCCTGGGAGATCGTCTACGACTTCCCCAACGACGCGACCCGCGGCATCGTCGCGCGGCAGACCGACCTGGCCGGCAACGTCGGACCGAACAGCCCGCTTCGCACCTTCACCACCGACGGCACGCCACCGGCGATCACCATCACGACCGCGAACCTGTATCCGATCCTTCCGGTGGTGTCGGCCGCGAACCCGACCTTCACCGGCTCGGCCGCCGATCAGCCCGGGGGCGGCGTGATGCGCGTGGACGTGACGATCTTGGACGTGCTCGGCAACGTGGTGCAGGCCGCACAGGCGGCGTGCTCGTCGTGCGGCCCGGCCGGCAACCCGGTGGCGTGGACCTACACGGCGTCGTCGCTGCTGCCGGGCATCTACACGATCGAGGTCACGGCGACGGACCGGGCCGGCAACGTCACCGCGCCGCCGGAACGGCGAACCTTCGTCACCCTCGGCCTGTAGTCAGGCGAGCAGCTGATCGACCAGATAGGACTGGAGCCAGCCGAGCCAGCGGTAGACGCTGAGCGCCATCGCGTCGGGTGAGGACTCGTCGACCGGCGCCTCCTCGGTTTCCTCGGTGACGTCGAGGCGGGTTCCGAGCACGAGCCGCGCGTCGTTGAGCGCGCCGAGCAGCGCGCCAGACTCTTCCTCGTCGAGCGTGGTGGTCCACAGCCCGCGCTTGACGCGGCCGCGAGACACGGCGCGCTCGACCGCCTCGAGCGCCGACAGCTTCGCCGCGGTCAGGTCGTCGTGGGTGTAGGAGGCGAACTCGGTCTGGGCTTCGTGGTCGTCGGGATAGGCGACGGGGAACAGGCGCTTGAGGTGCGGCGGCGGCTGCTCCATCGCGACCTGCGCGCGAAGCTCGCGGAACACCTGGGCGAGGATCTCGGCCTCGGCCTCTCCGAGGCGAAGCTCCAAGCCGCCGCGCCGCCGCGCGAACGGCCCCATCACGCGTCCTTGGACACGGTTGCCCAGAGCCCGTGCGCATGCAGCCGCGCCGCGTCGGCCTCGCACTTCTCGCGCGGACCGTGCGAGACGATCGCCCTGCCTTCGTGATGCACCTGCAGCATGAGCTTCGTGGCCTTCTCCTTGCCGTAGCCGAACAGCTTTTGGAGGACGTACACGACGTAGTTCATCAGGTTGATCGGGTCGTTCCACACGATCACGATCCACGGCGTGTCGGAACGAACGGCTTCGTCGGATTCGGGTCGCTCGACCTCGACCGGGGCGGTTTGGGTGCTCACGGCGCCAGTTTAGCGATCACGGGTCGCGCGATCATCGCGATCGCGCGATCATCGCGGCGGCGTTTCGCGAATCGGATCCCCCGGGATCCTCTCGGGCGCCTTCTTGCCGTACTTCGCCACGAACGCCTTCGCCGCATCGACCGCCTTCTCGCTCGGCGTCTCGCATCCGCGAAGCACCTGCCACGCGGTGAAAGCAAGCGACGCTTTCGGCACGAACCGATCGGCGGATCGAGGCGCGAGCAGGATCCACTCCGAGTTCGATCGCGCGAGCGCAACCAGCCCGTCGAGCACCGGACCGTCGATCTCGCCCGGCACGTACTGGATGAGCACGTGCCCGTGCTCGAGGTTGTGGACCTGAACCTCGTCCGGGATCTCCTTGGCGTAGGTTCCGGTCGCTCCCCAGATGCCCTCGTGGTCGCCGGTGACCGGCGGCTGCGTCGAGTACGAGACGGTGGTGCCTTGGGGCACGTGCTGACGGGAGCCTTCCGGGAACTTCACCACGGGCCCGCAGCCTGCAGCCGCATCGGCGGCCTCGATCTCGCGCGGCTGCGCGGGACCGCTTTCGACATCACCGCCGCCGCCACAGGCCGACAGGGCCAGCGACATCGCTCCGATTCCGAGCAGAGCGCGCCTCATACCGGCAGCACGCCGTGCTTGCGCCACGGCCGCTCCACTCGCTTGGTCGCGGCCCGCTCCAGGCCGCGGCAGATCACGCGCCGCGTATCCGCCGGATCGATCAGGTCGTCCACGAACGACCAGCCGGCCGCGACGTACGGGCTGATCTGCTGGCGCACCGCGTCGATCATCGCCTCGCGCTGCGCGTCCCGCTGGTCTTCGGGGATCTTCTCCAGAATCGATCGTCCGATGATGTTCACCGCTCCCTCCGGTCCCATGACGCTGATCTCGGCCGCGGGCCAGCCCACGATCAGGTCGGGCTCGTAGGCCCGGCCGTTCATGACGTAGTAGCCGGCACCGTAGCCCTTGCGCAGGACCACGGTCACCTTCGGCACGGTCGCCTCGCTCACCGCGAAGAGCATCTTGGAGCCGTGACGGATGATGCCCTGCTTCTCGACCGCGCTCCCCACGAGGAATCCCGGGCAGTCCATCAGGAACACCAGCGGGATGTGGTAGGCATCGCAGAGCCACACGAAACGCGCGGCCTTGTCGGCCGCGTTGACGTCGATCGCGCCGCCTAGAAACATCGGCTGGTTCGCCACGATGCCAACCGGCCGGCCGCCGAATCGCGCAAAACCCGTGATCATCGACTTGGCCCAGTCGGGCTTCATCGGGAAGAAAGATCCCTCGTCGGCGAGGGCTTTGACGACCTTGCGCATGTCGTAGGCCTGCCGCGGATTCGCGGGCACGATGTCGTAGAGGTCTTCGCAGCGGCGCTCCACCGGATCCGACGCCTCGATGGCCGGCGGCTGCTCCAGGTTCGACGAGGGCATGTACGACAGGTAGCGCCGCACCGCGTCGAGGCACTCGCGATCGTCGGCGACCTCCAGGTCGGCCACACCCGACACCTTGCAGTGCACCTGCGAGCCGCCCATCTCTTGCTCGGTGACCTCTTCGCCGACGGCGGCCTTGACCAGATGCGGCCCGCCGAGCGCCATCGACGACACGCCCTTGACCATGGGCACGAAGTCGGACAGGCCGGGGATGTAGGCGGTGCCGGCCGCGCCCGGACCCATCATTGCGGCGACCTGCGGGATGACCCCGCTCATGATCACCTGCTCGCGAAACAGCTCGCCGGTGCGCGCGAACGCGCTTCCCGCCGCTTCCTGGATGCGCGCGCCGGCCGAGTCGATCAGCCACACGATCGGCATGCGCTCGCGCAGCGCGAGCTCGCGCATGCGTGCGGCCTTGAACTCCCCGACCATTCCCATCGATCCGGCCATGACCGTGAAGTCGTAGGCGATCACGGCGGTCTTTCGCCCGTCGATCTTGCCCACGCCGGTCACGACGCCGTCGGCGGGCGTGAACTTTCCCTGCATCTGGGGCGACGAGGACTGGTGATGGGCGAGCAAGCCGAACTCTTCGAAGGTGTCGTCGTCGAACAGGATGTCGAGTCGCTCGCGGGCGGTGAGCTTGCCGAGCGAGTGTTGCCGCGCGATCTTGTCGGCCCCGCCCATCGCCGCGAACTTCTTCTTGCGTTCGGTCAGCTCGGCGGTGTGGCCGCGCATGTCGGGCCCTTGATAGGTCAGCGTCGGCATCTCGCGCTCCGGCGCCGTGCCGGGGGCGGTGCCGGCGGACGCAACGGTCTCGTCGCTCATGGTTCTCCCTTCCGGGGGCTCGTCGCCGGGGAACATCCCCGAAGTTTTCCGGAGCCCGCCTGGGCAGCCGCTACTGTACGCGGGGCCTAGCGTCCCTTCCAGACGGGCTCGCGTTTCTGGAAGAAGGCGGTGACGCCCTCGACCACATCCTCGGTTTCCAGGCAGATCCCCAGCTGGCCGTGCAGGTACTCGAGCCCGTCGCGCAGGCTCATGTCCTCGGCCGCGTAGAACGAGTCCTTGCCGAGTCGCATCACGATCGGCGAGCGTGCGGCCAGCGTCGCGCACATCGCATCGACCGCCTCGTCGAGCCCGGCCGCGGGAACGACCTTGTTGACCGCGCCGATGCGCATCGCTTCGCCCGCGTCGATCCGCTCGCCGGTCATCATCAGCTCGAGCGCTTTGCCCGGCGGGATCTTGCGCGTGACCGTCACGGTGATGATGAACGGCCACAGGCCCATGTTGATCTCGGGCATGCCGAAGGACGCCGCGTCCGAGGCGATAACGATGTCGCACGCGCACATCAGGCCGAAGCCGCCCGCGAGCGCGTGCCCTTGGACGCGCGCCACGACCGGCTTGCCGAGCCGGCGCATGTCCTCGAACAGCCGCGCAAGCTCGCCGCGCAGCAGATGCTGCTCGACCTTGGACTGATCGGCGGTGAAGCCGCCGAGATCGCCGCCCGCGCTGAACGCCTTGTCGCCTTCGCCTGTGAGCACGGCGACGCGAACCGCGGCATCGCCCTTGGCGGCCGCGAATGCAGCGCGAAGCTCGCGCATGACCTCGACGTTGAGCGCGTTGCGCTTGTCGGGCCGGTTGATCGCGATGCGCGCCACCGGGCCCTCGGTCGAATACGAAACCGTTGCGAACTCGGCCATCGTCCCCCTCCATCGGACCGCGAGCGAGCGGCCTTCGTGCGTGCGATGATTGCGCGAAGGATAGCCCGGCCCTCACCCCTCGGAGCCAATCGCGTGCTGATTCTTCTGATCATCCTCGCCGCCGGCATCGTGCTCGGCCGCCTGCGCGGCGGTTCGCTGCGCCGGCTCGGGGACGCGAAGCTGCGCATGGTGCAGGCGGTGTTCGCCGGCGTGGTGCTCCAGGGCTCGGCCGCGTTCGTGGGGAGCCGGACCGCGGCCACGGTGCTCGCGCTCACGTCGCACGTCGGCGTGTTCGCCTTCGCCGGCGCGAACGCCAAGCGGCCCGGGATGCCGCTGCTCGCGCTCGGCGCGCTGATGAACTTCGTCGTAGTCGCCGCTAACGGCTCGATGCCGGTCTCGCTCGACGCGATGGCGCGCGCCGGGATCGGCTCGCCCGCGATCGGGCTGCCGGATCTGGACGCGCTGCACGAGCCGCTGACCGACACTACGCGCCTTGCGTTCCTGGCCGACACGATCCCGGTTCGCGTCGCGCGGCACGTGGTCTCGCCGGGCGACCTGGTGCTATGGGCCGGGCTGCTGGCCGCGATCCAAGGGCTGATGATCGCACGGAGCCGGTCCGGCGCCGGCGCACACGCAGCCTGAAACTTCCGCGTGTCCTAGGGCCCCGGTCGGTCGTTTCCCTCTGGTACGGGTCCGCCGGGCGGCGGCTCTGAGGCCATCGAGAGGGTCCCGATGTCTCACACGACAGCGGGGGGGAGCCCGCTTCGCACCGTCGCGCCGGACAGCGATCTGGCGGTGCGTGCGTCCGACGGAACCACGGTCGTGATTCGGTCGCGCGCGCGGCCGCCGACGTTCGCGGCGTCATTCACGCGGCGGCAAAGCGAGATCCTGGCGCTGGTCGCGGACGGTCTGTCCAACGCCGAGATCGCACAGGCGCTGGGCATCAGCCGGCGCACCGTCGAAAAGCACCTCGAGACGATCCACGCGAAGGCCGGAACCGCGACGCGCGCGCGGCTCGTCGCGTTCGCGCGCAACGCGATCCGCCTGGACGAGCCGTAAGTTACGTACTTCTCCCCTGCCGCTCGCATCGCGCGGCTCGCACAATGCGCGGCATGCGCGCGATACGACAGAAGCTAGGAGCCGACGAAGCGGTTGAGCGCCGCGAGCGTGGCGCGTGCGACCGCGTCACCCGGGTCGCGGCGGATCACCGCCGAACCGGACACGACCTGATCGCCGCGGCCGGTCAGCACGCGCAGCACCACGAGCGCGACCTGCCGGGGACCGGCGGCCACGACGGCGGCGAACTCGACCTCGACCCCTTCGGCGCTGAGCGCCTCCGCGACCGCATCGACGGTCGCGGAGGCGACCAGGCGAAGACCCGCGGTCGCGGGGCCGCGCGTCGTGCGGTCGATCTCGGTTCCCTCCAGCGCGAGGCCGACCTTGATCTCGGTCGAGAACGAGGCCGTCTCGGCCGACAGGCGCCGCAACACCGGCCGGGCGGCCGCTGCGGCGGCCGTCGGGGCCGGACCCTGCCGCTCCACCTCCCGCTCGAGCTGAACGACGCTCACGACTCGGTAGTCGATGGTGATGCCGAAGCGCGTGAGCACGGCGCTCTGAATGTCGCGGACGAGTTGCTTGGGCGGACGGCCGGGCGATGCCAGAACGTGGACCTCCGCCACATGGCCGTCCTCTCCGGTCACAACCCGCGCGGCGCGCACGCCGGCGATGTCGGCCAGGCCCGCCTCGATCTCGGCGGCGGCCCGCGGGCGCGCCTCGCCGTTGGACGCCTCGCCGGACGCGACCGGGGCGCCCGCGCCGGGCGTTCCGTTTTCCCACGACATCGGGATCCCTCCGAAGCCGGCCCGAGCGGGTCCGGCGTGATGGCCCACTCTACCCGGGCGATGCGCCGAGGCCCCGGAGCCGGGCACCGGCCGCGGCGTCGCCACCGGCACGCGAGCCGAGGCTCACGACCCCTCACGGAAAGGAGAACACCGTGACCCGCGATCGATTCCTGCGCACGTCCGAAGTCGCTTTGCTGCTGCAGGTTTCTCCCAAGACCGTCTCGCGCTGGGCCAAGGAGGGACGCCTGCCCTATATGGCCACCCTCGGCGGTCACCGCCGCTTCCCGCAAAGCGAGATCCGGCGGCTGACCGAGGATCTGAACCGGAGCACCGAGGGAGCGATGTTCGGCGGCTGAGACCCCCTGCGGCACCGGCGGCCGGACGGCGCGAGCCGCTCCCGGCCGCCGCCGCGCGCCTGCCCATCGTGGGGACCGGGCTCCCGAGGCGACCAGGAAATTACACGCATGGAATTCCGGATAAGGCGAAACAAATTCCGAAAGCCATCGTTTTCCGGTGTGGCTATTGACCCGGATGCTCAAAAGAGGTTACAAAGCATCGCTCGTCCGATGAGGCACACGTGCTCCCCCCGCACGGCCGATGAGTGATTTCGGCCGTTTCGGGGGTCTTGCATTTGCGGCCGATGACGGCGAATCGGAAGATTCGCCCGGCGAGCGGTCGTCTGGGGTGGGACGCGCGGGACCTGCATCCTCCGCACGCCTCGCGTTGGGGGCGCGAAAGCGCAATTGAAAATCGTATAGGGCGACATGAGGCCGGCAGGGCCCGACGGGCTCGCCACTCGAGCGGAGCGGACGGACTTCCCGCGCAGGCACCACAGCGGAAGCGGGAGGGGTCGATCAAGAACGATCTCTACCGTCCGATGGGGGGCGACCCAATGAAGAAGCGCATTCTCGGCATCTTGGCCGCGCTCGCAACCGTGTTCCTTGCATCGGGTGCGAACGCGTCGTGGCTCAACGCGAGCTGGCTGAACCCGAAGTAACCGCATCACCCGCAGCACACCCGCGGGTCCTGCCGGCCTCATAGCCCTATCGAAACCCCGACGTTGGAGGAAACGGAGCGATGAAGCTCAGTTGGCCGGCGCGACTCTATATTGCCGCCGTCGTCGCAGCGGCAGCCGCATTGCTGATCGCGACCGTCCGGACCGGCATGCCGATCCCGGCCGGACACGCCGTACTCCTCGCGAGCCTGTTCCTTCTGGCCGAGGCGTTCCCGGTCGCGCTCCCCCGCGGCGGCGGCTACTCGGTCTCGTTCGTGGTCACGCTCGCCGCGATGATCACCCACGGCCCCGCCGTCGCCGTCATCGCCGCCGCCGCCGGCGCGCTGAACCTGCGCGGCATCCGCCGCCATCCCGCCCCGGTCGCCAGCCGCATCTTCAACGGCGCCAACTTCATGGTCTGCACCGGGATCGCGGCCCTTTCGTACCGCGCGGTCGGCGGTCCCGTCGGCGCCGAGCTGCTCGCCGCCCCGATCACCAAGGGCCTGTTCCCGGTGCTGATCGCCACCGGCGTCAACTTTGCGGCCAATACCGCGATCGTCGCGGTCATGCTCTACTTCGCTACGCCGCAGACGCGCTTCCGCAACACGCCCTGGCACATCTGGCGTACCGAGTTCACCTCGCTGCTGCCCGGCTACTTCTCATTCGCGTTCCTCGGGCTGCTGCTGGGCGTCCTCTATATGGAGGTGCACGCGGCCGCGGTCCTCTTCGTGCTCGTGCCGCTGCTGGTGGCCCGCCGCGCGTTCGCGGCCGCGGTGCGCGCCCAGCTCGCCTACGAGACCACCATGGAGTCGCTCGTCACCGCGCTCGAGGCCAAGGACCGCTACACCCGCGACCACGCCGCGCGCGTGTCCCGGCTGACCGAGATGGTCGCGCGCGAGCACGGCGTGCGCGGCGAGCAGCTTCGAACCTTCCGGCTGGCCGCCTTGATGCACGACGTCGGCAAGGTCGGGGTGCCCACGGCCGTGCTCGCCAAGCCGGGCAAGCTCACGCCCGACGAGTACGTCGCGATGAAGGACCATCCGATCCGCGGCCATGAGATCGTCACCGAGATCGCGCTGCTCAAGGACGCGCTCGCCGGGATCCGCCACCACCACGAACGCATGGACGGCTCGGGCTACCCCGACGGGCTCACGGGCGACGAGATCCCGCTGGTCGCCCGGATCATCATGGTTTGCGACGCGTTCGACTCGATGACCTCAACACGGACCTATCGGGTGCCGATGACCATGGAGGAGGCGCTGGCCGAGCTTCGCCGGTGCGCGGGCACACAGTTCGATCCCGCGGCCGTCGACGCCCTGGAAACGGCGCTTGCCAAGAACCCGTGGCGCGCCGAGCCCGAGATCGAACGGCTCCGGCGCCTGGACGAGGCGAAGGAGAAGGACAACGATGCAGCGGCCGTCTGACCCGGCGATCTGGGGCGACCGCGCGCTGGCGGCCGTCGCGGCCGTCGTCGCGGTGGTGCTCATCCCGTTCGCGCAGCCTGCGGGCTTCGCCGACGCGCTCTTCACCTTCGGCGCCTTCGTCCTGCTCACCGAGCTGCTCGACACCGAGCTTCCCAGCGGCAAGCGCCTTCGCCTGTCGCTGGCGCCCGGCCTCGCGTTCGCGATGCTCGAGGGAACGCGAGCCGGCTCCGCTTCCGCCGCGGTCGCGGGCCTGACCTTCCTGGCGGCCGCGTGCGTCGCCGGCGGCATTCGCGCGCTCGCCAAGCGAGAGGTTCGCTTCGGTGAGATCGCCGCCTCGTTTTTGACCGTGACCGCGGCCGCGGCCGCCTACGACGCGCTCGCCGGAACCGGCCCGCTCCACCTGACCGGCCGGGACGGCACGCATCTGGCGTCGGTCACCGGCATGATCGCCGTGCTGGCGATCGCGCTCGCGTTCGAGCCGGCCCGGCTGTGGGTGACCGGCGCGGTCGATCCGGTCGTACGCCGTGCCCGCTCCCCCATGGCCCTGCTGCGCGCGCTGCGTTCGAACGCGGCGCTGCAGTCCGCGATCGTGTCGGTCGCCGCGCTCGTCGCGCTCGCGTTCCCGAAGCTCGGCGGGTGGTCCTTCCCGCTGTTCCTCGGCCCGCTCGCGGCCACGCGCTACGCGTTCCGTCAGATCACCCAGATCCGCACGACCGAGGTGCAGACGCTGCGCGCGCTGTCGAAGATCCCCGAGATGGCCGGCTACACCCAGCCGGGTCATTCGCGCCGCGTCGCCGAGCTGGCCGTTGCCATGGCCGCCGAACTGGGCGCCGCCGAGGACGAGCTTCGCGAGATCGAGTATGCGGCGCTGCTGCACGACATCGGCCGCGTGGTGCTCGAAGATCCCGAAAGCCCCGACGCCGCGGCCGGCCTTCGGGCCGACGTGGCGACCACGGGCGCGAGCATCGTCGCAGCCGCAGGCACCTTCCCCGAAGTCGCGCGCATGATCCGCGAGCAGCACGACCCGTACCGCCGCCCCGGCGAGATCCTCAACGACGAGATCACGATGGGCGCGCGCATCCTGCGCGTCGCCAACACCTTCGACGACCTGTGCACGGGCAACTCCGCGAACGCGAAGGTCTCACCGTGGGTTGCGATCGAGGCGCTGCACGGGGGCGCGGCCTACGAGTACGACCCGGCCGTGGTCTCGGCGCTGGCCCGCGTGCTCGCGCGCGACGGCGTGATCTAGCGCGGCGCCGCTAGCTTCCGCCGAGCATGCTCTGGATCTGCAGCTTCAGCTTCGCGGCGAGCTCGGGCGGGGCCGCTCCCTCGGTGCACTTGCGGCGCACGACCTCTTTGAGGTTCTTTTCGAAGTCGACGTGCTGCATGCACGGCGGGCATGCCTTCAGGTGCGCCTCGATGGACGCGCAATCACCGCCGGCTATCTCGCCGTCGATGTAAAGGTACAGGCGCTCTAAGACCTGTCGGCAGTCCGTCTCGGCGTTTCCCATGGCTCTTCCTCTGTAACGAACCCGTGGGTACGGGCAAATTCCCAAAGCCGCTTCTGAAGTTGCTTGCGTCCACGGTGGAGCCGGCTCATCACGGTTCCGATGGAAACGCCCGTGATGTCCGCGATCTCCTTATACGAAAAGCCCTCGACGTCGGCCAGCAGCACCGCCATCCGGAACTGGTCGGGCAGCGACTCCAGCGCGGCCTTGACCTGCTCGTCGGGGATCTGGTCGAGGATGACCGCCTCGGGCGTCTCGTGGGTGGCCGCGGCGAGCGTGTCGAACAGGGAAAAATCCTCGTTGTCGCCTTCGGGCACGGTCTGTGGCTGGCGCTTGGACTTGCGGTAGGACGAGATGAACGTGTTGACCATGATCTTGTAGAGCCAGGCGCGCAGGTTGGTGCCCGACTCGTACTGCCCGAAGGCCTGATAGGCCTTCAGCGAGGTCTCTTGAAGCAGATCCTCCGCGTCCGAGGGGTTGCGCGTGAGCCGCAGCGCGGTCCCGTACATCTGCTCGATGAGCGGAATCGCGGTCTCGGTGAAGGATTCGGGGCTGGCGGCCATCGCGCGGGTACCTTAGCCCTCCCCACCCCCACCGTAAACCCGGGCCGGCGGGTCGAGCGCCGCCCACGCGAACCAGAAGCTGCGCACCGCGGCGAGCGGCCGGAGCCGCCGGCCACGCAGCGGTCCCTCGATCCCGTGGCCCAGCGCGTTCCAGATCGTGCCGGTCTGCGCGTCGCGGAAGCGAAGCGGCTCACCCGGCATTCGATCGAAGGTGAGGCGTCGCCCGTCGAGCGTCGACAGGTACGCCACGGCGGATCCGGTGTCACGCGCGCCGGCGATCACCTCGCGATCCAGCGCCGACGCAACCCGCTCGATCCAAAAGACCGCGACACCGCCGTCGTTGACGGATCCTGCGGCCCGCACCGCCTCGAACGGGTAGACGGGATCGCCCGGCACGGCCAGCACGTGGGCCTTCGGGATCAGGCGCGCGTCGGGCTCGCGAAGAAACAGACGCCGCGGCGGCTCGGCGCGCGACAAGTAGCCCGCGTAGGGCGAGCGGCCGTACGGGCGGGTGAAGCCCGTCTCGGGCGAGACGACCGTTCCGTCCGGCACCGCCTCCCGGTACACCGATGCCGGGACCACGGCGACGGGCAGCCCCGCGAGCGACAGCCCTTTGCTCGAGCCGGCGACCGCCCGGCCGAAAGGAGGCAGCCATAGCGATCCGGTCTCGCGGTCGGCGAGCAGCCCGGTCGCCGCGTAGACCTTGCCGCTGGCGGCGAAGCTGAAGACCTGCTCGCCGGCCGAGCGCACCCAGGCGGTGACCGAGTCGGTCAGCGGGCTGTAGGAGACCAAGACCGGGACATCGCCGATCGAATCGTTAACGGCCTCGTGCCAGATCAGGATCGACAGCGGATACGCCCGGATCCGGCCGCCGGCCTCGATCACCGCCAGCGGCTCCGGCCCAGCCGGGTCGATCTCGGCGGCCGGCACGTGGGTGGGATCGTCGAGCGGCGGGATGGCGCCGTAGGCGAGGGCGTCCACAACCTCTCTCGGGTCGAACTCGCCCCGAGCCCCGCCCGGTCCCGGGAACCCGGGCCCCCCGCATGAGGTGGCCAGAAGGGCCAGCAACCCGAGCAAACGGAATGCCAAACGTGTGATTTGACCCTCCCCGGAGAGTTTGGTTACCTGGAC
>DATLFO010000014.1:0-3466 GCA_035541035.1 Actinomycetota bacterium | reverse complement strand
GCTACCTGGCCGGCGCCGACGACCTGCAGATCAAGATCGCGCAGGGCGCCAAGCCCGGTGAAGGCGGGCAGCTTCCGGGACAGAAGGTGTATCCGTGGATCGCCAAGACGCGCTTTGCGACGCCGGGCGTTGGGCTGATCTCGCCGCCGCCGCACCACGACATCTACTCGATCGAGGACATCGCGCAGCTCATCCACGACCTGAAGAACTCCAACCCGTCCGCGCGCGTGCACGTCAAGCTCGTCGCCGAGGTCGGCGTGGGAACGGTCGCGGCCGGGGTGTGCAAGGCCAAATCGGACGTGGTGCTGATCAGCGGCCATGACGGCGGCACCGGCGCGTCGCCGCTGTCGTCGGTCAAGCACGCCGGCGGCCCGTGGGAGCTCGGCCTGGCCGAGACGCAGCAGACCCTGCTGCTCAACGGCTTACGGGACCGAATCGTGGTGCAGGTGGACGGCCAGCTCAAGACCGGCCGCGACGTGGTGATCGGCGCGCTGCTCGGCGCCGACGAGTTCGGCTTCGCCACCGCGCCGCTCGTGGCGATCGGCTGCATCATGATGCGTGTGTGCCACCTGGACCTGTGTCCGGTCGGCATCGCCACCCAGAACCCCGAGCTGCGCAAGCGCTTCGACGGCGAGCCCGAGCACGTGATGGCGTTCATGCGGTTCGTCGCGCAAGAGGTGCGCGAGATCCTCGCGGAGCTCGGCTTCCGGTCGCTGCAAGAGGCGATCGGGCGGGCGGAGATGATCGACACACGCGCCGCCATCGAGCACTGGAAGACCGACGGCATGGACCTGTCACCCATCCTGCACGTGCCCGACGTCGGCGACGCACCTCGCCATCACGTCGGGGCACAGGATCACGGGCTCGACAAGGCGCTCGACAACGTCCTGATCGAGCGCTGCCGCGACGCGATCGACGAGGCGAAGCCGGTGACGGTCGAGCTTCCGATCAGGAACGTCAATCGGACCGTCGGCACGATGCTCGGACATCACGTGTCGAAGCAATGGGGCGAGGACGGCTTGCCCGACGGCACGATCGACATCCGGTTCCGCGGAAGCGCCGGCCAGTCGT
This sequence comes from Actinomycetota bacterium, assembly GCA_035541035.1. GTDB lineage: Bacteria > Actinomycetota > AC-67 > AC-67 > AC-67 > DASWHR01. Next base: position 2,395 of record DATLFO010000014.1, on the reverse strand, counting down.
TCGGCGCGTTCCTGCCGCGCGGCATCCGGCTGACCTTGGAAGGCGACGCGAACGACTACGTCGGCAAAGGGCTGTCCGGCGGAACGGTGGTGCTGCACCCCGACCGTGATGCGCGATTCAAGGCGGCCGAGAACGTCATCGCCGGCAACGTGATCCTGTACGGCGCGACCGGCGGCGAGGCCTACATTCGCGGTGTCGTGGGCGAGCGGTTCTGCGTGCGCAACTCGGGAGCGACCGCCGTGGTCGAAGGCGTCGGTGACCACGCGTGCGAGTACATGACCGGCGGACGGGCCGTGATCCTGGGCGCGACCGGGCGCAACTTCGGCGCCGGCATGTCCGGTGGCCTGGCCTACGTCTACGATCCGGCCGGCACTTTTTCGACTCGCGTCAACCCCGAGATGGTGGATCTGGATCCACTCGACGACGAGGACGAGCACTGGCTGCGCGAGACGGTCGAGAAGCACTACCGCGCGACGATGTCGGGCGTTGCCTACGTGCTGCTGGCCGACTGGTACAAGGCCGCCGAGCAGTTCGTGAAGGTCATGCCGAAGGATTACAAGCGAGTGCTGGAGGCGACCCGTCGCGCGATGGAGCGCGGCGAGTCGGTGGAGGAAGCGGTCATGGCGGCGTCCCATGGGTGAGCGCGGCGGATTCCTCAAGCACGAGCGGGAGGCGATCCACTACCGGCCGCTCGAGGAGCGCGTCGCGGACTGGAAAGAGGTCTACGCGCCGCTGCCACTCGCCAACGTCAAGACGCAGGCCGCGCGCTGCATGGACTGCGGCGTGCCTTTCTGCCACAGCGGCTGTCCGCTGGGCAACCTCATCCCGGAGTGGAACGACCTTGCGTACCGCGACGACTGGCGCGGCGCGATCGAGCGGCTTCACGCGACCAACAACTTTCCCGAGTTCACCGGCCGCCTGTGTCCGGCTCCCTGCGAGGGCTCCTGCGTGCTCGGCATCAACGCTCCGGCCGTGTCGATCAAAGCGATCGAGGTTTCGATCATCGACCGCGCCTTCGACGAGGGCTGGGTCGTGCCGATGCCGCCGAGCGTCAAGACCGGCAAGGCCGTCGCGGTGATCGGCTCGGGCCCGGCCGGGCTGGCGGCCGCGCAGCAGCTCACCCGCGCCGGCCACGACGTCGTCGTCTTCGAACGCGCCTCCAAGCCCGGCGGCCTGCTGCGCTACGGCATCCCCGAGTTCAAGATGGAGAAGCGGCTGCTGGACCGGCGGCTCGCGCAGATGGTGGCCGAAGGCACGCACTTCCGGTGCGACGCCAACGTCGGCGAGGACGTCCCGGTGGACGAGTTGCGCGAGCGGTTCGACGCGATCGTGCTGTGCGGCGGATCGACCCTGCCGCGCGACCTTCCGGTGCCGGGCCGCGAGCTCGCGGGCATCCACTTCGCGATGGACTACCTGACCGGCGCGAACCGCGTTCAGGAAGGCTCTCTCGACGCTCCTGCGATCACGGCCGAAGGAAAGCACGTGATCATCATCGGCGGTGGCGACACCGGCGCGGACTGCCTGGGAACCGCCCACCGGCAAGGAGCCGCATCCGTGCACCAGTTCGAGATCATGCCGCAGCCACCCGAGGAGCGGGCCCCCGGCAACCCGTGGCCCCAGTGGCCGCTGATCTATCGCACCTCGTCCGCGCACGAGGAGGGCGGCACCCGTGTCTACAGCGTCGGCACCGACCGCTTCGAAGGCGACGCCGCCGGCAACGTCACCAAGCTGTGCGGCCGCGAGGTCCGGATGGCCGTGCGCGACGGACGGCCGGCATTCGAGCCGGTCGAGGGCAGCGAGTTCGAGATGCCCTGCGATCTGGCGCTGCTGGCGATGGGCTTCACCGGTCCGCAGCGCACCGGCATGCTCGAACGGCTCGGCGTCGAGATCGACGGGCGCGGCAACGTGGTTCGCGACCGGGATTGGAAGACAACCGTGGACGGCGTGTTCGTCGCCGGCGACATGGGACGCGGCCAGAGCCTGATCGTGTGGGCCATCGCCGAGGGCCGCTCGGCGGCATCGGCCGTGGACGCCTACCTGATGGGTGAGACGCTGCTGCCCGCTCCCCTGCGGCCCTGAGCGAATCCTGCGAGATCTAGAGCTTCGACATCACATTCGCCTCGAAGTCGTCGAACCAGCGCTGCAAATCCTCTTCGGTGCGCGCGAAGGCCGGCGTGACGATGCGGTCCACGCCGGCGTCGGCGAGCGCCCGCATCGTCTCGACGTCCATCGCACCCGCGGTCACCTCGATGGCGTCCGGGTCGCGGCCGGACTCCCTCGCCGTCTCGCGCATGATGCGAAGAAGTTCGGCGAGCCGGCCGCATGGGTGACGGATTCTTTCCGTGGATGCCCGAACCCGGCCGGCTCGCCGAACTTCTTCGCATCATGCGCGAGA
>DATLFO010000013.1:0-7797 GCA_035541035.1 Actinomycetota bacterium | reverse complement strand
CTACGAGGCGGCGGTGTGCGGCGGCATCCCGCTGATCCACCCGATGAAGGAGTCCCTCGCCGGCGAGCGCGTGCACAAGGTGATGGGGATCGTGAACGGCACGACGAACTTCATCCTCACGCGCATGGCCGAGGAGGGGCTCGAGTTCGGGGAAGCGCTCGCCGAGGCCGAGCGGCTCGGCTACACCGAGCTCGATCCGAGCGCGGACATCGAGGGCTTCGATGCCGCCGCCAAGTGTGCGATCCTCGCGACGATCGCGTTCAACGCGCGCGTGGTGGCCGGCGACGTCTTCCGCGAGGGCATCGCCGACATCACCCAGCGCGACATCGCGTTCGCGAAACGGCTCGGGTATACGGTCAAGCTCCTGGCGATCGCGGAGGAGCAGGAGGGCGAGATCGCCGCGCGCGTGCACCCCGCGATGATCCCCGACACGCATCCACTCGCGTCGGTGCGCGAGAACCTCAACGCGGTCTTCGTCGAGGCCGAGCGCGTCGGGGAGCTGATGTTCTACGGCCGCGGCGCGGGCGGGGATCCGACCGCGACCAGCGTCGTGGGTGACGTGTGCGACGCGGCCCGCAACGTGGTACGCGGCGCGCCCGGGATCGGCTGCACCTGTTATCTCGACAAGCCGGTCCGCTCGATGGACGAGTCCTACAGCCAGTACTACATGCTGCTCGAGGTCGCGGATCAGGCCGGTGTGCTCGCCGGCGTCGCCGACGTGTTCGCCAAGCACAACGTGTCGATTCGCAGCGTCTGGCAGGAAGGGCTCGGCGAAGGCGCCCATCTGGTGCTGATCACGCACCGCGCGCAGGAGCGTGACCTGCAGGCCACGCTCGACTCGCTCGGCAATCTGGATGCGGTCACGCGCATCGCCAGTGTGATGCGTGTCGAGGGCGGCGAAGCCTGATGGACGGATCGCGATGAGCGTCGCGCACCAGTGGCGCGGCATCATCGAGGAGTACCGCGACTCGCTCCCGGTCACCGACGTGACGCCCGTCGTCACGCTGCGCGAAGGCGGCACGCCGTTGATCCACAGCAAGAACCTGTCCGACCGGCTCGGCTGCGAGGTTCATCTCAAGTACGAGGGCGCCAATCCGACCGGCTCGTTCAAGGATCGCGGCATGACACTGGCGATCTCCAAGGCCGCCGAGGAAGGGTCCAAGGCCGTCATCTGCGCCTCGACCGGGAATACCTCGGCCAGCGCCGCCGCCTACGCGGCCAAAGCCGGGATGGACTGCATCGTGCTGGTGCCGCAAGGCGCGATCGCGCTCGGCAAGCTCGCGCAGGCGCTGGTGCACGGCGCGCGGCTGCTGCAGGTCGAGGGCAACTTCGACGAGGCGCTCACGATGGCGCGCGATCTGGTCGAGCGCCATCCGGTGACGCTGGTCAACAGCGTGAACCCGTATCGCATCGAAGGACAAAAGACCGGCGCCTTCGAGGTCGTGGACATGCTCGGCCGTCCGCCCGACTATCACGTGATGCCGGTCGGCAACGCCGGCAACATCACCGCCTACTGGAAGGGCTATCGCGAGCTTCGCGATGCCGAGCGCATCACCTATCTGCCGCGCATGTTCGGATTCCAGGCGGCAGGCGCCGCGCCGATCGTGCTCGGCCATCCGGTCGAGAAACCGCAGACGATCGCGACCGCCATCCGTATCGGCAAGCCCGCCTCGTGGGAGCAGGCCGTCGAGGCCGCGAGCCGGTCCGAAGGCGCGATCAAGTCCGTCACCGACCGCGAGATCATCGCCGCCTACCGCCTGCTCGCCCGCGAGGGCATCTTCGTCGAGATGGCATCGGCCGCCACGGTCGCGGGCATGCTGCAGCTTGCCGAGGAAGGAACCTTCGCCGCGGGCAAGACGATCGTGGGCATCCTGACCGGTCACGGCTTGAAGGATCCGGACTGGGCGATCGCGGGCGCGCCCCAGCCCGTCGTCGTCCCGCCCGACGCGGACACGGCCGCGCGCGAGCTCGGCCTCTAGCCCCGCCATGAGCGTCACCGTTCGCGTTCCCGCCACGATCGCCAACCTGGGCCCCGGCTTCGACTGCCTCGGTCTTGCGATCGCCTGGCACAACCGCGTCACGCTGGCGCCCGCCGGGACCACCACGATCGCCGTCACCGGGCCGGGCGAGGACCGCATTCCCCGCAACGACAACAATCTGGTCCTGCGTTCGGTGCGTGCGTGGGAAGCGGCGGTGGGCGCGGCGCCCGGCGAGTGGGCGATTGACATCGACAACGACGCGCCCTACGGCCGCGGCTTCGGCTCCAGCGCCGCCGCGATCGTCGGCGGCCTGGTCGCGGCGAGGGCTGCGATCGGCGGCGACGCGAACGTGCTGGCGCTCGCGGGCGAGATCGAAGGGCATCTCGACAACGTCAGCGCGGCGCTGCTCGGCGGGATCACCGTGTCGGGCTACGCGCCCGGCGACGCGATCCGGATCGAGCCGCCGTCGCGAATCGTGCCGCTGGTGTGCGTCGCGGCCGGACGGCTCTCGACCAAGGAAGCCCGCGCGTCTCTGCCGGCGCAGGTCCCCTTCGGTGACGCGGTCGCCAACGCCTCGCGCGCCGCGCTGCTGGTGGCCGTGCTGACCGCCGACGACCCCGCTCGGCTGCTCGCCGCGACTGAGGAGCGTCTCCACCAGCCGCCGCGCTTCCGGATCGCGCCCGAGACCGGTGCCCTCGTCGCGGCGCTCCGCTCCGAAGGCATCGCGGCGTTCCTTTCCGGCGCCGGGCCGAGCGTCGCGGCCCTGGTCGCCGCCGACGAGGCCGGCGATATCCGCGCCCTCGCCGAGCGCGCGGCACCCGAGGGCTGGGATGTGCGGATCGTGCCGTTCGAAGCGAACGGGGCGGCCGAAGCCGCCCCGTGATCGCGTCGCTCGTCGCCGCCGCAAATCAGATGTCGTAGTTGCCGCCCGGATCGTGTCCCGTATTGGAACACGGGGTGCCCGCCGATGACCCGGCACACCGTGCGATTGCAAGCGAGCGGCCGCCGAACATTGAGCCGGAGGCCCGGGAGGCAATACGCTGGGGCCGTGCCCACGGAGAGCGCGCCCCCGATTCAGGCCGTCGGTCCCGACGGCCTGGTCTTCGAAGTCGATCCCGAAGCCGACGCCAGATTCGCGGCCGCCCGGCGCGAATCGATCATGCCCGACGACCCGTCCGGCCTGCTCGCCACGAAGGAAGGGGACATGTTCCTCTACACCACGCCGGACGGGAACCTGTCCGGCGGCGGCACCGGCCTGTACTTCCGCGATACGCGATTCCTGTCGGTGTATGCGATGGAGATTGCCGGGTCCGAGCCGGTGCTGCTGTCCTCGAGCGCCGAGCGGGCCTCGATGTCCTATATCGACTGCACGAACGAAAACGTCTGGGAAGGGGAGCGGATCGTCATCCCCCAGCAGACGCTCAATGTGCGGCGCACCCGGGTGATCGCCGACCGGCTCTTCGAGCGGATCCGGATCAAGAACTACAACCCCTATTCGGTGAAGGTCGCGGTGCAGCTGACGCTCGGGGCCGACTTCGCCGACATCTTCGAGGTTCGCGGCATGAGCCGCGACAAGCGCGGCACCTTGTTCAAGCCGCGCGTGGACGGCAAGGTCGTCACGCTCGCCTACCGGGGTGAGGATGCCGCGTTCAGGGCGACGCGGATCGATCTTGGCGTCGAACCCGCCCGCTTCGAGATCGGCGCGGGAACCGTGGTGGTCTGGTTCGAGCTCGAGCTCGGCGCGCATTACACGCGCGTGCTGCACCTGACGATCGAGCCGATCGTGGGGGAGGAACGCCGCCCGCACGTGTCGTTCGAGTCGGCGCTGCACGAGCTGCGGCGCTCCTACGAGGACTGGGAGCGGTCTTGCACCTCGATCGACACCGACAACGAGCTGTTCAATCGGCTTCTGCAGCGCAGCATCCGCGACCTGCGCGCGCTGCTCACCGACACGGGGGAGGGACGGTACCTGGCCGCGGGCATCCCGTGGTACGTCGCTCCCTTCGGTCGCGACTCGATCCTGACCAGCCATCAGATCCTGATGGTCAACCCGGATCCCGCCCGGGATACCCTGCGGATGCTCGCGCGGCTCCAAGGCCGGGAGGTCGATCCCTGGCGCGACGAGGAGCCCGGCAAGATCCTGCACGAGATCCGCAGCGGCGAGCTCGCCGCCGCGACCCGCATTCCGCACACCCCCTACTACGGCAGTGTGGACTCCACACCGCTCTTTCTGATCCTGCTCGGCACCCACTACAAGTGGACGGCCGACCGCGGCTTCCTCGAAGAGATGCTGCCGCACGCCGAGCGCGCGCTCACGTGGATCGACGAGTACGGTGACTTCGACGGCGACGGCTTCGTCGAATACCAGAAGCGGTCGCCGCTCGGCCTGGACAACCAAGGCTGGAAGGACTCGCACGACTCGGTCGTGCACGCCGACGGAACGCTCGCGAAGGGGCCGATCGCACTCGCCGAGGTTCAGGCCTACGTCTATCTCGCCAAGCAGCGCACGGCCATGATGTTCGACGACCTCGGCCTGACCGGACGGGCCACGGCCTTGCGCGAGCAAGCAGCCGCGCTGCGTCACCGCTTCGATGAGGCCTTCTGGATGGAGGACGAGCGCTACTACGCGCTCGCCCTCGACGGCGACAAGCGGCAGGTTCGGCCGGTGACCACCAACCCCGCGCACGGCCTCTATTGCGGGATCATCCCCCCGGAGCGGGCCGCCGACGTCGCCGAGCGGCTGCTCGAGCCCGACATGTTCAGCGGCTGGGGCGTGCGCACCATGTCGAAGTCCAGCGTGGCCTACAACCCGATGAGCTACCACAACGGGTCGGTCTGGCCGCACGACAACGCCTTCATCGCCGCCGGGCTCAAGCGCTATGGCTACCACCGAAAGACCAACCGGCTGGCGACCTCGCTGTTCGACGCGGCCGTCTTCGGCCAGACGATGCGTTTGCCCGAGCTGTTCTGCGGCTTTACCCGCCGCACGCCCAACCGGCCGGTGTCGTATCCGGTTGCTTGCTCGCCGCAAGCGTGGGCCGCCGGGGCGCCCTTTTTGATGCTGCAGGCGATGCTGGGCCTGTCGGCCCGCGCGCCGGAGAACTTGCTTACCATCAACTCGCCGGTGCTTCCCAGCTGGCTGAACACGATCGAGTTGCGAAACCTGCGCGTCGGCGGCTCCACGATATCGATCGCGTTCAAGCGGGAAGGAGACATGACGGGATTCACCGTCCTGTCCAAGCAGGGCGATCTCCGCGTCATCATGGAGGAGTAGACCGTGGCCGTAACCATCGCGCACGTTTCGGACTGGCACGTCGGCTCGGTGCATTTCGTGCCGAACTTGATGGATCGCGTGATCCGCGAGCTCAACGAGCTCGATCCCGACTTCGTCGTTTGCACCGGCGACTTCACCAACGACGGCTTCCGCCAGGAGTACAAGACGGCGGCCGCCTATCTGCAGCAGATCCGGCCTCGCGTGCTTTCGGTGCCGGGCAACCACGACGCGCGCAACGTCGGCTACGTCCACTTCGAAGAGCTGATCGGGTCCCGGCATTGGGCGTTCGAGCACGGCGGCGTGAAGGTCGTGGGCGCGGACTCGTCCGAGCCGGACCTCAACATCGGTCAGATCGGCCGTGAGCGCTACCCCTGGATCGCCGAGCAGTTCGACGGTGATTACGAGCTCAAGATCTACGTGCAGCACCATCACTTGCTGCCGATCCCGGGCACCGGCCGCGAGCGCAACATGGTCTACGATGCGGGCGACCTGCTTGAGGTGCTCATCCGCTCGGGCGTCAAGCTCGTTCTCACCGGGCACAAGCACGTGCCGTACGTGTGGCGCATCGAGAACCTCTACGTCACCAACGCCGGGACCGCATCCAGCCTTCGCCTTCGTGGCCACACCCGGCCCTGTTACAACATCGTGACCGTCGATGACGGCGAGGTCGTCATCCGCCGCAAGTATCCGTTCGGGCCCGACGAGGTTATCGCGCATTTCAATATTCGCACCGGCCAAGAGAAATTCCGCGAGCTCCAGACGATCGTCGAAGAGCCCGAAGTGGCGAAATAAGGATGACGCGCTCCGTCGTTCTGATCGACGGCGAGCATTACCCGCCGGTCACCCAACAAGGTGTTGACGCCGTTCGCGCACGTGGCTACGAGGTGGTCGCCGCCGTCTTCTGCGGCGGGGGAGAGAAGCTGTCCCGCGCGCTCGAGCTCGGCGAGATCCCGATCGTGCGCGGCGAGTCCGCGCTGCACGCGCTCGACGAGGCGCTCTCGTCCTATGCCCCCGACGTCGTGGTGGACCTGTCCGACGATCCGGTTGTCGATCACGCGCAGCGGATGCGTCTCGCTTCGATCGCGCTTGCGCGCAACGTCGCCTACGAGGCTCCCGGCTTTCGAATGGACCCGCCGCCGCGGCCACGCGTGGCGCGCGTTCCTTCGATCGCGATCCTCGGCACCGGGAAGCGGTGCGGCAAGACGGCCGTGTCGGCCCACGTCGCGCGCACGCTCAAGGCGGCCGGGCTGCGGCCGGTCATCGTCGCGATGGGACGCGGCGGGCCCGACAAGCCGCTCGTCGTGCGCGGGGACCTGCACCCGCCCACCGCCGAGAGCCTCATCGCGCTCGCCGAGGCCGGAAACCACGCGGCCAGCGATGTCTACGAAGATGCCGTCGTAGCGGGCGTTCCCGCCATCGGGGCGCGCCGCGCCGCGGCAGGACCGGCGGGCCAGACCGCCTTCGACACCGTATCCGACGCCGTCGAGGCCGCCCACGAGCTCGAGCCGGACGTGATCCTTCTGGAAGGGTCCGGCACCGCCATCCCGCCGGTTCACGCCGACGCGACCATTCTGGTCGCCCGGGACACCGACGATTTGGGGGCCTGGCCGGGCTCGCACCGCCTATTGCTCGCCGACCTGCTCGTGGTTAGAATGACCGAAGGCAAGGTCGTTCCGACCGAGGATTCCGCGCTCACTTCCCCAAACCGCGTTCCTTCATCCGTCGTTCGCGTCAATGTTGCGTTGCGGCCGACACCGTTGGGGCCGGTAGAGGGGCGGCGGATCTACGCGGCGACGACGGCTCCTCCGGAGACGGGGGACGCGCTGCGTGATCATCTCGAGCGGACCTACGGCGCGAACGTGATCGGCGTAACGCATCATCTCGCCGATCGCGCCAGGCTCGAGACGGATCTGCGCGCCGTGGAAGGCCGGTACGAGATCCTTGCCGTAGAGCTGAAGGCGGCGGCGATCGATGTCGCGGCCCGCGTTGCGCGGCAGGGCGGCGCGGAGATCGTGTTCGTCGACAATCGTCCCATCGGCATCGGGCACGCGCTCGAAGACGAGATCGCGAAAGTCGAAGAGAAGGCGCGGCAACGGTTCGAGGACCGCTAAGTTCGACGACGACCCACCCTGGGAAAACCCACACTATGACGGCTCCCGGCAACGGCCACGGCCACGCATCCCGGACGATCATCATCAGCGACCGGGAGCATGGCTTGCCGTACTCGAAAGGGCTCATGGCCGGCGCGTTGATGACCGCGGGCCTTTCGCCTGCGCGCGCCTATCACGCGGCCCAGACCATCGAGGACCGGCTCGTGGAGACCGGCCGCGACGCCGTCTCGACCGGCGAGCTGCGGCGCCTGGCCTACGACGTGCTCAAGGAGGAAGCCGGCGAGCGCTATGCCGAGGCCTACATGAAGTGGCAGGCCGTCGCCGACCTGGATCGTCCGCTGGTCATCCTCATCGGTGGCGGAACCGGCGTGGGCAAGTCCACGATCGCGACCCAGCTCGGGGCGCGGCTCGGGATCGTGCGCATCATCTCGAC
>DATLFO010000012.1:0-10632 GCA_035541035.1 Actinomycetota bacterium | reverse complement strand
CTCGAAGGTGGAGAGAAGGAGAGGGATGATGCCTGGACCGGAATGAGGAGCTAGACGAGCTTCTTGCGCACGACGAACTCGGCGAGGAACTCGCGGAACTCCGCCGCAAGATCCTCCCGCTCCGCGGCCAGCTCGACGCCGGCGCGCAGATAGTCGATCTTCTTGCCGATGTCGTAGCGCGTTCCTTCGAACACGTATCCGTAGACCGCCTGCGTGTCCACCAGCGAACGGATCGCATCAGTCAGCTGGATCTCGCCGCCGTGTCCCGGCTCGGTCTTGCGCAACGCGTCGAAGATCTCGGGCGTGAGCACGTAGCGTCCGATCACCGCGAGATTGGACGGCGCTTCCGCCGGCGAGGGCTTTTCGACGATGTCGGCGACCTTCACCAGGTTCGGCCCGACGGGCTCCGGCGCGACCGCGCCGTAGGAGGAGATCTCGTCCCGGCTGACCTCCATCAGCGCCAGGCAGCTCCGCCCCTCGCGCTCGTGGACCGCCACCATCTCCTCGAGCAACGGATCCATAATGATGTCGTCGCCCAGCAGCACCGCGAACGGCTCGCCGCCTACGTGCCGCTCGGCCATCGCCACCGCATGCCCCAGCCCGAGCGCTTCTTTCTGCCGCACGTAGTGGATGTCGGCCAGATCGCTGATCGCGCGCATCTCGCGGACCTCGTCGGTCTTGCCTTTCGATTCCAGGAAGACCTCGAGCTCGACGTTCTGATCGAAGTGATCCTCGATCGAGCGCTTTCCGCGGCCGGTGATGATCAGGATGTCATCCAGGCCCGCGCGCACGGCCTCCTCGACGACGTACTGAATCGCCGGCTTGTCGATTACCGGCAGCATCTCCTTCGGCTGCGCCTTCGTCGCAGGAAGAAATCGCGTCCCGAGGCCGGCGGCGGGGATGACCGCTTTTCTGATGGGCATCTTGGCGGCGGAGTGTAGAAGCACGTGACGCGGCGGGCAAGCGAGCGAGCCGCCGCCCGCGAGTTTACGGACGAGAACGGGCTCACGGATCCGGAAACGGCCCCGGGACCGGCGAGCGACACCGCCGGCGGTCTACAGGTCCGGAAAGGGATCGGCGGCCATGACGTCGATCTCCAGCAGCGCCGGCTCCGGCTCCTCGGGCTCATCGGGCAGCATCGGATCCCCGCCCGACGGCGACGAGTCGAGCTCGTCGGCCATCACGACGCGGTTGCGGCCGCGCGCCTTCGCCTCGTACATCGCGAAGTCGGCGGTGCGCAGCAGTGTCTGCGGCGTCGTGCCGTGCTGCGGGAACGTCGCGCAGCCGATCGAGACCGTCACCCACGCCTGATCCTCGCCCTCGCCGCCGAACGGCTCGGACGAGACGGCCTCCAAGATCTTCTGACAGACCTTCCGGGCGCCCTCGGCCGCGGTCTCGGGGAGCAGCAGCACGAACTCTTCGCCGCCGAGCCGCGCCAGCGTGTCGACCTGCCCGCGCACCGCGCGCACGACCCGCTGCGACAGCTCGATCAGCACCGCGTCCCCGCGCTGATGACCGTATCGGTCGTTGATCGCCTTGAAGAAGTCCACGTCGAGCAGCACGACCGACAGCGGACGCCGGAACCGGATCGAGCGCTCGACCTCTTGCGCCAGCCGCATCTGAAGGTACCGGCGGTTCCACAGCCCGGTCAGCCCGTCGGTGATCGACAGGCGCTGCGCCTCCTGATGCAGCAAAACGTTCTCGATGCCGACCGCGGCTTGGCGGGCCAGCGACATCAGCGTCTCCAAGTCGGCCGTGGTGAACTTCTGCCCGTGCTCGCGGCCGTAGAGGGCGAGCACGCCGATCAAATGCGAGGCCGACTCCAGCGGCACCGCGATCATGGTGGTGGCCTCGGGTTCGGCGTCCGACGGCGCGGGCGGGGTGATGTCGGAGGGGATCAGCATCGGCGCGCGCGTCTGGGCGACCCGGCCAGCGATTCCCTCGCCGACCCGGATCCGGCGCCCCGCGAAGGTGCGGTCGAGCTGATGGGCGCACTTGACGGTCATCTCGGTCCGGGTGTTCGTCAGCAGGTACGCAGCGCCCGACGAGGCGTGCATGGCCCGGGTCGCGGTCTCCAGAACCACCTGCAGGAGGCTGGTCAGGTCGTGGGTCGAGCGCAGCGCCTCGCCCAGCGTGCCCAGGCTCGATTGAAGTTCGTCACGGGATGCCTGCAGTTCGTTGAGGGAACGCTCCAGCCGCACCCGCAGCGATTCGTAGCGGGCCAGCACGCCGGATCCGACCAGCGCGACGATGCCGCCGGCGGCGAGCCCGAGCCGCGCGGCCAGTCCGGCCGACGCGGCGAAGGTCGCCGCGAGCAGCGACACGCCGGTTCCTATCAGGATCGCGAAGGCGACCCTGGCTCGGCTCGACAACACCAACCTCCGTTCCCCGAAGCCCGCCGCCACCCCCGCGGCACGGACGGGCCTTGTCTTCAAGTCTCGGCAAATGCCGCGACGACCTTTATCTCATACGCTTTCCGGGCCAATGAGTTAAGGACCCCGGCAGTGGACATTCAGGACCAAAAACGCATTGTTCGGCGAACCGCCCTAGCGAGGCGAGCAAAAGTTACCCGATCGGAACGCGAATCCGCGGGTGCGGCACTGGCCGCTCGAGTCCTTTCGCTCCCCGAAATCGCCGCCGCCGCCGAAGTGATGGCCTTCGCGTCCTTCGGCACGGAGATACCCACCCAGCCTATGGTCCACGCTCTGCTGGCATCCGCTCGTCGCGTCCTGATGCCCTTCGTCGACGGAGCCCGGATGCGGGCCGCCGTGGTCGAAGCGCCCGACGATCTGGCGCCCGGCTCCCGGGGCATTCCCGAGCCGCTGGATCCGGTCGCGGTCGATCCGGGACCGGACGTGGCGGTGCTGGTGCCGGGCGTCGCCTTCGACGAGCACGGGCGGCGGCTCGGGTACGGAGGCGGCTTCTACGATTCGTTCCTGGCCACCACCCCCGCGCTTCGCATCGGCGTGTGCTTCGACTGCCAGATCGTGGCGGAGGTTCCGGTCGAGTCCCACGACCTGCCCGTTCGCGTGATCGTGACCGAGCGCCGGGTGATCCGGCCGGGCTGAGCCGGGCTGAGCCGGGCGGCGTGAGCACCCGGCCGCCTCCCCGATACAATCCCGCCTGCTATGCCGACCTACGAATACGCCTGCCGCTCCTGCAAGCGGCACACCGAAGCAGTCCAGAGCTTCACCGACCCGCCGCTGACGGAATGCCCGCACTGCGGCGGCGAGCTCAAGCGCGTCTTCCATCCGGTCGGGATCGTGCTGAAAGGCTCTGGCTTCTACTCGACCGACAACCGCTCATCCTCGAAGACCAAGCTGGCGACCGGAAAGGACACCTCGACGGACTCGGCCGGTGAAAGCCCGGCCACCGACACCTCTTCCGCGAAGAAGGCCGAGCCCGCCGCCAAGGAATCCAAGCCCGCCAAGAAGGAATCCAAGAAAACGGAGACCAAGAAGTGACCTCCAGTGCCGAGATCGGCATCTTCGGCGGCTCTGGGGTCTACTCGCTGCTCGACTCGGTCGAACAGGTCGAGCTCGACACACCGTACGGCTCGCCCAGCGCGCCCGTGACGCTGGGCGAGATCGCCGGCCGGCGCGTCGCGTTCCTGCCGAGGCACGGCCGCTCGCACCAGTTCCCGCCGCACAAGATCAACTACCGCGCCAACATCTGGGCGCTCAAGCAGCTGGGCGTGTCGCGCATCGTTGCTCCGGTGGCGGCGGGCTCGCTGCAGCCTAACGTCCGGCGCGGCGACTTCGTAGTCTGCGACCAGCTGGTGGACCGGACCAGCGGCCGCGCCGCGACCTTCTACGACGGGCCCGCGACCACCCACGTCGGTTTCGCCGATCCGTTCTGCCCCGAGCTGCGCGGCATCGCGATCAAGGCCGCACGCGACGCGGGCATCACGGTGCACGAGACCGGGACCATCGTGGTGATCGAAGGGCCGCGCTTCTCCTCGCGCGCCGAGTCCCGCTGGTATTCGAGCGCCGGCTGGGAGGTCATCAACATGACGCAGTACCCGGAATCGGTGCTCGCCCGCGAGCAAGAGATTTGCTACGTGAACATCTCGCTGATCACCGACTACGACGTCGGTGTGGAAGGGGTCCCGGCCGTGAACGTCGAAGACGTGATCAAGGTCTTCGCCGACAACAACGACAAGCTGCGGCGGCTCCTGTTCGACATCGTGCCCGCCATCCCGGAAGGGCGCTCCTGCCCGTGCGCGAGCGCGTTGCGCGGCGCGGTCGTGGGGCACTGAGGCGATGTCGGTCCTGCACGCGCTGATCCTGGGGCTGCTTCAGGGCGCGACCGAGTTCCTGCCCGTCTCCTCCAGCGGCCACCTGGTGCTGTTCCCGTTCATCATGGGGTGGGAGGAGCCGACCGTCGCCTTCGACGTGGCCGTCCACATCGGCACGCTGATCAGCGTGCTGATCGTGTTCTGGGATCGCGTCAAGCCGCTCGTCCGGGCGCTGGTGCGCCGCGACGATCGCAACCGGCACCTGCTCACGCTGCTGTTCGTCGGCTCGATTCCCGCCGGCGTCGCCGGCTTGGCGTTCGCGAGCGTGTTCGAAAGCGCATTCGGGCGCCCGATGTTCGCGGCCATGCTCCTGGGAGTGACCGGCTACCTGCTGATCCTGGGTGACCGGTTCACCAAGCAGCACGAGGAACGGGTCGCGGAGGAGGCCGCGGCCGCGCGCGTGGCCGCCGCCCGAGCCCAGCCGTTGCCCGAGACCAAGCCGCTCAAGACCGAGGACACCATGGAGTCCCTCGACGCGATCGCGGTCGGTGTGGCGCAGGCCGCCGCGATCCTGCCGGGCATCTCGCGGTCGGGCTCGACCGTGGTCGCCGGGCTGAAGATGGGCGTGTCGCGCGAGGCGGCGGTGCGGTTCAGCTTCTTGCTGTCGATCCCGGCGATCCTCGGCGCGCTGATCGTGCAGCTGCCCGATCTCGCGAGCCAAGGGGCGAGCGGCGACCTGCCGGCGATCCTGGTCGGCGTCGCGGCCTCGGCCGTGAGCGGCGTGGTCGCGATCCGGTGGTTCATCCGGCTGTTCGTCGCGCGCGGTCTCAAGCCGTTCGCGATCTACTGCTTCCTGGCCATGATCGCCGGCCTGCTCGCCGGCCTCGCTCGCGGCTAACCCCGGATCGGCGGCCGGATCGCCTGCAGCGACGAAAAGCTCAGTCTTCGCTTCCCAGGCGGACCATGTCCTCGATCTCGCGCCGCCGCATGTCCATCTCCTCGGCGATCTGCTCATCGGCGCGGGAAAGCTCCTCGGCGTCGAAGTCCTTGAACTCGATCACGCCGAGTTCTTCGAACGCCTTGGTCACACGCGGGCCGAGCAGGCCGATGTCGCGCACGATCGGCACGATGCGGCTGAAGAGCATCTTGCGGAACGTCTGCATCATCTCGGAGTTGCGCGTGTACTCGAGCACCTCGTCCAGATCGAACTCCAGGTGACGCCAGACCTCCTCGGCGAGGAAGCGGCCGTACATCAGGAACGAAGCCTCGACGATGAAGTCTTCGCGCTCGGCGCGCTCGGCGTCGGTCAGTTGGGGGTAGTAGTCGCGCAGCGCGAGCCGGCCGAAGGCGACGTGGCGCGCCTCGTCCTGCATCACGTAGGTGTTGATCGCCTTCGCGAGCGGCTCGGTCGAGAAGTCGCGGATCATGCTGAACGCCGCGAGCGCGAGACCCTCGATCATGATCTGCATGCCGAGATAGGTGAAGTCCCAGCGGTTGTCCTGCAGGACCTGATCCAGCAGCACCTTCAGGTACTTGTTGATCGGATACGCCATCTCGATCTTCTCGCGCAGATAGCGCGAGTAGGTCTCGACGTGACGTGCCTCGTCCATCACCTGCGTCGCCGCGTAGAACTTGCTGTCGATGTCGGGCACGGCCTGCACGATCTTGGCCGTGCAGATCAGCGCGCCCTGCTCGCCGTGCAGGAACTGGCTGTTGAGCCACGAGCCGATGTGATGGCGAACCCGGGATTTTTCCTTCTCCGAAAGCTTCTCCCACGTGGGTGAGCCGAAGATCGGGATGTAGTAGTCGGGGCCGTTCTCGGGCGATCCCGGATCCACCGGGATCGACCAGTCCAGGCGCTTCTCGCTGTCCCACTGCTTGGACTTGCCCTTGCCGTAGAGCGTCACCAGCTGCGCGCGCTGATCGTCGTACTCCCAGTTGAACCGCGTGTCGAACGTTCCGGGAATGCTCCACAGCGGATCGTTGACGGGAAGCTCGTAGTAGGTGGTCATACGTTCCTCCTGGCGAGCCCTTCGCAGAAGAGCTCGGCGAGCGTGGCGGCGACCGTGTCCGGATCGTCGGACGGCGGGGTGATGGCATACGAGGTGAACACGCGCGCACAGGTTTCGGCGAAGCGGCGCGCGAGCGGCTCGGGCACGTGCGGGGCGCGTTCGGCGGTGATCCGGAGCATCACGTTCTGCGACAGCTCGAGCACCGGGTTGGCCTCGGTGGTTAGGTACGGCAGAAGCTCGTGCGGCTCGGCGGCCAGGACCTTGTCCAGCAGCGGATGCGCGCGCATCGCCCTGAGCGTGGCGGCGAACGCGGCGGTCATCGCCGGCTGCAGGTCCTGGTGCGGTTCCATCGCGTGGCGCACGATCCCGATCATGGTCTGCTCCTCGCGCAGCACCAACGCCAGGATCAGATCGTGCCGCGACGGGAAGTAGCGATACAGGCTTTGGCGGCTCAGCCGGGCCTCGCGGGCCACGTCGGCCATCGTCGTGCGGCCGAGGCCGTGGCGTGAGGCGCACGCGAAGGCCGCGTCCAGGATGCGCTCGCGGGTGGAGTCCTCGGAGGGCCCCGTGAACTCGGTATGACGCGCGATGACGGCGTCCAGCCCGCGCAGCAGCATGCGATCGTTCATGGATTGACACTAGGACGGAAAATGTAATGTTGTCAAGAGCGTCTCCCCCGGCCTTCCGGACGTTCAAGCCGGAAGGCCGCGAGCCCGATACCTCACCTCAAAGGGGGTGGGACCGTCGCGGACGAACAGGCCTGATGAGCGGGCCGGGATCCACCGAGGCATGTCGAATACGCAGGCGCCGAGATTCCGGGCGCTTGCCTTGCGTGCTCCCAGGCTGATGCCGGGTGTATTGGTCGCCTATGCCACCGCCTTCGGCATGTGGTTCGCCTTCGGCTGGGGCGGCGAGGCAATGCGCGCGCCCGTCGCCGAGCTGGCGCTCCTGCCCGTCGGGATCGTGGGGGTCGCCCTCGCGGCCCGCGCCGCGCTGCGCGACGCCGCGATGCGCCGCGCCTGGATGCTGATCGGCGCGGCGCTCGGATCCATGCTGGCCGGGGACGCGATCCGAGCCGTGATCGACCTGACCATGAGCCGCGACACCTTCCCCTCCGTCGCGGATCTTTTCACGTTGTCGTTCTACCCGCTGGTGATGGCCGGCCTGGTGTCGATGCCGATGAGCCAGCGCCGTGCCGGCGACGCGCTCAAGATCGGCCTCGACTCGCTCACGATCCTGATCGGCGGCGGCATGCTGGTCTGGCATTTCGTGATGCGCCCCTTCGCCGTGAGGCGCGGCGGCCTCGAGGGAGCGCTCGCCCTGACGTATCCGGCCGCCGATCTGGTACTGCTGTTCGGCATCGCGGCCGTGCTGTTCCGGCGGCCCGACGGCGCCGCCCGATGGACGCTGAAGATTCTCGCGAGCGCGTGCGCGCTGCTCGTGGGAGCCGATCTGGCCTACGGCGCGCTCTCGCTGCGGGGCGTGTCCGGGGCGGGCGCATGGCCGGACGGCCTGCGCATGGGCGCGCAAGCGCTCTTCGCGATCGCGGCGTGCCTGCCCCAGGAATCGCTGCGCCGTCGGCGCCCGGCCGAGGACACCCACCACGTGAAACGGGCGTTCTCGATGCTTCCGTACGCCTCGGTGGCAATGGCCTACGGACTCTTGATCGTTGTGGCGCGACCCGTCGCGTCGGACCCGGCCGGCTTCCTCCTGATCGGTGCGATCGCGCTGACCGCGGTCGTGACCGCCCGGCAAATCACGGTCATGTTCGAAAACGAGCGGCTCACCCGTCGCCTTGAGCGGCTGGTTCGCCTCGACGAACTCACCGGGCTGTTCACGCGCCGCGCGTTCATGGATCTGGCCCAGCGCGAGTGGGCGCGGGCCCACCGCTATTCGCGTCCGCTCAGCGCGCTCGCCATCGACGTGGACCGCTTCAAGGAGATCAACGACACCTACGGGCATGCCACCGGGGACGAGGTGCTCGCCGCCGTCGCGCGGCGATGCCGCCTGTCGCTGCGCGTCACCGACGTGCTCGGCCGGCTCGGCGGCGACGAGTTCGTGGCGGTGCTCTCCGACACCACCACTCGCGACGCGCGGGCGCTGGTCGAGAGGCTCCGCGGCCTGATGAGCCTTCCGGTCGAAACCGGGCACGGGGTGATCGAGGTGACGGTGAGCATCGGGCTCGCGGACGCCAACGGGTCGCCCAACCTGCGCGCGATGATGGACCGCGCGGACGCGGCGCTGTATCAAGCGAAGCAGAGCGGCCGCGACTGCGTCCGTGAAGCCGCGGTCGCGAGCTAGATCACGAGCCGGCGACCGTCATCTCGCCGATGAGCAGCGTCGGCGAGCCGGTGCTTCCGAAGAAGCGGAGGTCGCTGCCGACGTGGGTGATCGCTCCCAGGATCTGAAGGATCGTGCCGGCGATCGCGGCCTCGCGGATCGGGACCGGGTCGGCGCCGCCGTCGTAGATCAGGCCCGTCACCCCGACGCTGAAGTCGCCCGAGATCGGGTTCGCGCCCGAATGCACACCGATCAGGTCCTGCACGAGCAGCGCCCGGCCCGCCGTGGCGAGCAGCCCTGCCTGGTCGAGCGATCCGGGTTCGACGAACAGGTTCGACGGACCCACGCCCGGCGTGGACTTGAAGCCCGCGCGCCCCGCGTTGCCGGTGGATTGCCCGCCCAAACGGGTCGCGGTGTAGGTGTTGTGCAAGAAGCCCTGCAGCACGCCCGCCTCGATCAGCGGCGTGCGGCGCGTGGGCACTCCTTCGTCGTCGAACGGGGACGCGCCCGGGCCTTTGAGCTCGCGTCCGTCGTCGACGAGCGTGAACACGTTCGCGGCGACGGTTGCGCCTTCCTTGCCCGCGAACAGGCTCCGGCCTTTGAGCACCGCCTCGGCGGTGAGCCCGGCGGCCAGCACGCCCAAGAACGAGGACGCGGCGTAGGGGTCCAGCAGGACCGGCATGCGCTCGGTCGCGGGCTTGCGCGCGCCGAGCATGCGCGCCGCGCGCATCGCGGCCTCGCCGCCGCAACGCTGCAGGTTCAGGTCCTGGGGCGCGCGCGCCAGCTCGAACGAAAAGCCCGTCTGGGTCTCGTCGCCTTGCTTGGCCAGCGCCGACACCACCGCCCAACAGTCGCCGCGCTCGGCCTCGGCGGCGACGCCGCGGGTCGAGCGGATCGCCACGCGCGACACGGAATCGCCGTACTGCGCCTCCTCGACGCCGATCACGCGCGGGTCGGCCGCGCGGGTGATGCGCTCGAGCTCCATCGCCAGCGCCACCTTCTCGTCGGTTGGCGTGGCGGCGATCTGCGGAAGATAGATGCCGTCGAGCGGCTCGATCGGCTCGGGCGCGGGAAGGATGCTGGCTTCGTCGGGCGAGCCGAGCGCCGCGTTCGCGCGCGCCATCTCGACGATCGCCTTGACCTCGTCGGGATCGGGGTCGGCGGCGTAGGCGTAGCCGACACGGCCGCCGTCGATGATGCGCACGCCCAGCCCGCGAGCCTCGGCACTGGTGAGCGACTCGACCCGGCCGTCGTAGACCTTGACGTCGGTCTTGCGGCCCCACTCGGCGTACGCCTCGAGGTCCTCGTCGCCCTTTGCGGCGTCCAGCGCCGCGCGACACAGCGCGTCGAGATCGCTCATCCGGTTCCTCCGACGGTGATCTTGCTGATGCGGACGGTCGGCATCCCGGTGGTGACCGGCACGCCCTGCCCGTCCTTGCCGCACACACCCCACCAGACCTCGAAGTCGCTGCCGACCGCGTCGATGCGCGCCAGGATCTCGGGGCCGTTGCCGATCAGGTTCGCGCCGCGCACCGGCGTGGTCAGCTCGCCGCCTTCGATCAGGTAGGCCTCGGTGAGGCCGAACACGAAATCGCCGGTCGCGGTGTTGACCTGTCCCCCGCCGAACGATTTCGCGTACAGGCCCTTCTTGGTCTGACGCACGATCTCGCCCGGGTCGTCGCTGCCCGGCAGGATCGAGGAGTTGGTCATGCGCGGGATCGGCAGGTGCGCGTAGGACTGGCGCCGGCCGTTGCCCGACTGCTTCAGATCCATCGCGCGCGAGCGGATCCGGTCGGTCATGTATCCGGTCAGCACGCCGTTCTCGAACAGCATCGTGCGCTGCGAGGGCGTGCCTTCGTCGTCGAACGCGAACGAGCCCCACGAGCCGGGCACGTTTCCTTCGTCGACGCCGCTGACCAGCTCGCTGCCGATCTTCTCGCCTTTGCGGTCGCGGTAGACGCTGGCGTGCTTGTGGCAAAGATCGGCCTCCAGGCCGTGGCCGCAGGCCTCGTGGAACAGCACGCCGCCGCCGCCGGGCGCCAGCACCACCGGCATCTCGCCGGCCGGCGCGGGGATCGAGCCGAGCAGGCGATCGCCATGCTC
>DATLFO010000011.1:0-3620 GCA_035541035.1 Actinomycetota bacterium | reverse complement strand
GTTGGGCGCGGCCGGGAAGTCCGCCCAGATGCCGCTCGGAGGGTGGCTGGCGCGCGCCATGGAAGGCCCCACGCCGTCCAGCGCGTTGATACACGGGGCAACGATGGTCACCGCCGGTGTCTATCTCGTGGTTCGGAGTGCTCCCATATACGAGCGAGCGCCCATCGCGCTCGTGGCGGTCGGTCTGGTCGGAGCAGTGACTGTGCTGTACGGCCAGCTCGCGGGCCTCGCCCAAACCGACATCAAGGGAATGCTCGCCGCGTCCACGAACGCCCATCTCGGTTTCATGCTGCTCCTGTGCGGGCTCGGGCTATACACGATCTCGATCTTCCATCTCGTGGCGCACGCCTTCTACAAGACGAATCTGTTCCTCACGGCTCCTTCGATCTTGCACCACCTGCACGGCGGGCCCGACCCCACGGCGGTGGCCCCACCGACCGACACCGCTCGTGGCCCCGCGGCCCTCGTAGGCGCGGCGGCACTTGTGCTGATAGCCCTTCCCTTGGTTGCAGGACCTCTGCCGCTACCGGATGAGTGGGCCCGGGGGACCATCGCGCTCGGCGGCTTGGGAGCGGTGGCTGCGTTCGGGTTGTGGTTCTCGGCCAACCGGGTCGTGCGTGCGACTTTTCACGATACTGCCGCCAACACACGTCGAACAATGGGTGCCGTTGCGATCGGGCTGGGATTGGTCGCGGTCGCGATCGGGCTTGGATTGGTCCCGGGCGGAATCGAAGGTTCTTGGTTCGCACAATTGCTGGCCCCGACCGTTCCACAGAGCGGAGCCGCGGTGGAAGCCCCCTTGGCCGCGACCATCGTCCTCCTGGTTGCGCTGATCTGTCTGATGTTTTCGGGTATCGCAGTGCCGCGGTTCTTCGACCGTTTCCGGGCAGAAGCTCCGGCCCGGACGGGCGGTCGGTTCACACGCAAGCTCTATTTTGCGGCGGCCAACCGAGCCTGGCTCGATGAAGGAGCGGATCGAGCGACGAACGCCCTAACGCGCGCGGGAGCCGCCGTCGATCGTTTCGAACGCGCGGTGCTCGACCCCATTACCGGGGCGTTGATGCCTTCCTACAGGCCGCGTCCGGACATGACCTGGGAGGCTCGGCTGCACGCGGTCGCCGACGCCGCCGACCCGGAGGAGCGGGCGGAGCGGCCGGGACTGGAGTGGCTCGGAACATCGCCCCGCGCCGCGGCGCGCCGTCATGGGCGCCGGTTGCAGACCGACGACACGCCCACCCTAGGGCCCAGTTCCGTCGCCGTTCGTCTGGAGCGCAAGCTCACTGCGCAGCCCGGAGGTCTTTACGGCGCACTCACCGATGCAGGCTCGTCGTTCAGCAAGCGCACGGAGCGAGTGGTGTTTCAGCGAGGAGTCGAAAGCGTGTTCGAACGGCTTTCGCTGACACTTGCTTCGATCACGGAAGCGATCGAGAACCACATCTTCCAACTGGGCCCCGGTCGGGTCGCTCAGGTCGGGGGGCGCATCCGGCGGGCCTTGCTGCTGATGGAAGCGTTCCTCGGCAGACCGGTCGTTGCCGCCGTCGTCGCGCTCGGCTGCATCGTCACCGTTGCGGCGGTCCGCTGATGCCGGACGAGTTGTTGGCCGTCGATCAGGTCGGATTTCCCGTCCTGACCCTCCTGCTCCTGTTCCCTGTGGTTGCGGCGGCGATCGTCTCTTTCCTGCGTGATTCTCGCATCGCGACACGCGTTGCTATCGGAGCCGCGGCTCTGGAGTTTGTCGGAACGTTAGTCGTCGCGCTGGCTTTTGAGCCCGGCACTTCAAACCTGCAGTTCGTCGAACGCACCGGTGCTTTCCTCGGTGTTTCCTGGCACGTCGGAGTGGACGGGGTGAGCGTTCTGTTCGTGCCGCTCACCGCGCTCCTCGGATTGATGGTGATTGGCTACGCGGAACACAACGTCCCGGCGCGGCGCGCCGAGGGGGACCCTCCCGTGGTGGGGACCGCATCCGGCTACTCCGCGGCGATGCTGTTGTTGGAGGCGACGATGCTGGGGGCCTTCATCTCGCTCGATCTAGTCATCTTCTGGATTTTCTTCGTAGCCGAGCTGATCCCGAGTTGGTTCCTGATCACGCGCTGGGGGACGGGGCCGCAGCGCCGGGATGCCGCCCGCAACTACGTCGGCTACGTCGGTGCGGGAGCGGCGTTGATGCTGATCGGGATCGTCCTCACCGGCAACGCATACGCAGACGCCACCGGCGAGGGCGCCTCATACGAGTTGGGACGGTTGATCGCTGCGGGCTTACCTCCTTCGTCGCAAACGTGGCCGTTCGTGCTCTTCGCGCTGGGACTGGCGGCCAAAGCGCCGCTCTTTCCCTTCCATACGTGGCTCCCGAAAGTCCTCGACCATGGGCCGGTGGTGGGGATGAGCGTGTTTTTGGTCGGAGTGAAGCTGGGAACCTACGGATTCCTTCGCTTCGTCATCCCACTCTTCCCGGATTCGGCTCAGGAATGGCTCTGGGTCATGGCCGCGGCCGGTGCGGTCAGTGTTATCTACGGTTCTTTTCTCGCTCTAGGCCAAACGAACCTGAGGCGCTTGCTGGCGTTCGCGAGCGTGGCGCACATGGGGGTAGTGATGCTCGGGCTCTTCTCTTTGAATCTCGATGGGTTCGAGGGCGCACTGTTGCAGATGATCAACCTCGGGATCGTGGGCGCCGGGTTGTTCTTCATCGCCGGGTTCCTGACGGCCCGCATCGGTCAGCCTGAGCTCGGTTCCCTCGGAGGGCTCGTCTCCTCTGCTCCCCTCATGACGACGGCCTTCCTGGTGGTCGCGCTTGCGGGGATCGGCCTTCCCGGCACTAATGGATTCAACGGCGAGCACCTCGTGATGCTGGGCGGCTACCAGCGCAGTTGGTGGATCGCGGTCATCGCCGGCCTCGGTGTTCTGTTGACCGCCGCCTACTCGCTGTCGTACTTCATGCGCGGCTTCATGGGCGCCCCTCACAAGACACTCTCCGACCGCATCTACGACCTCACGCACGGAGAGCGAGCGGTGGTCGTGGCCTTGGCCGCTCTCATCTTCTGGATAGGTCTCGGAACGAGCCCCTTCATCCATCGGATGCGTCCATCTTTGACCTGGCTCGAACAAAGAGTTGAAGACGTCGCGAACGGCGTCGCCATGATGGAGGCGCGGCCTTGATCGACGGACCCGACCCCGGTTTCTCACTTCTTGTCCTGCTGATGCTCTGGCCGCTCGTGGTGGCTTTCTGCCTCGTTCCACTCCGCGACATCCGGTTGATCCACCGGGTCGCGCTGATCGGCGCGCTCGTCGAGCTTGGGATGTCGATCGCATTGTTTGCTCGTTTTGCAGCCGCGCCTACGGCAGGCTTTCAGTTCCGAGAGCAGCTTCCCTGGATAGACGCGATCGGCGCCAGCATCCATGTCGGAGTCGACGGCCTGTCGGCGCCATTCCTGCCACTTACGGCGTTGTTAACGGTGATCGCGGTCGCCCAGGCGCGCACGACGGTTGCCCATCACCAGAAGCCCTATCTCATCTCCGTGCTGACCTTCTCGACCGCGTCCGCAGGGATCTTCACAGCTTTAGACCTTGCGCTCTTCTTCGTGTTCTGGGAGTTGATGCTGATCCCGACCTTCGTATTGATAAAG
>DATLFO010000010.1:0-2638 GCA_035541035.1 Actinomycetota bacterium | reverse complement strand
GCCCGCCGCGACATGCGCGGCATCGTCGCCGGGTTGATCGGTTCCGGACTGATGGCGCGCGCAGCGATCAACGTGCCGACCAACCGCCTGACGGGCATTGCGTCACGACGCCGTCCGAGGCTGTCACGTGCACCGAATGCGGATGCGACACGTGACGACCCAGCTTCGCTCGGACGCGCTCCGCGAGCACCGCATCGTCCACGTGGGTGTTCCGCTGCGCGAGGTGCCGCGCGGCGGCCAGGGTGCCGTACGTGCGGTGCATGGCGTCCCGCGTGGTAGTGCCGAGCGCGCGGCGCGTCACCGCGGCGGTGTGCGCCATCCGGTCGCGCAACTGCGCGCGGCGGCGTGCGCCTCTCCCAGGGTCGAGAAAGTACGAGAGCCCCACGCCAAGGCCCAGTCCGGCAAGCAGCGAGCCACGAGGTTCCATGGTCACTCCCCCCTCGCGGCGGTCTGCGGCGGCTGAGTCAGGAGACGATTCACCGGGTGTACGGTGCGGCGTCGCTCGCGAAAACCGATGCGTGAAATCTGGACCACGGCACACCTCCAGCGGTTTGGGTACCCGAGGGATGCAAGCAGTACTCCAGAGCTGCGCCTGAGGATGTGGTGCGCTGCTTCAGCGTGGTCGTCGGGTCATCATCCAGACGCGCGGTCCGTCGTCGCCGATCCAGTGTTCGTTGACGACCTCGAACCCGAACCTGCGGTAGAAGCCCACATTCCGCTCCTGCGCGGTCTCCAGGTAACACGGCAGCCGGTCGGCATCGGCCCTCGCCAGCACGGACTGCATCATGGCACCTCCGATGCCCTTGCCCTGGTGAGGCGGATCTACACCAAGAATCATGAGGTACCAATGCGGATCCGGCATCAGCTGCGCGTGGACCGGTCCCACCTGCTCGAGGAATGCGCCAAATCGCGTGATGGACGCTGCGCTCATAACCGACGGTGCGTCACCGAAGCCGCTCACGTGCATCCCGTCCTGATCGACGTCGGTCCGGCCTGGCGGCAGCCAGACCGCGTGGGCCCTCATCTCGCCCGCGTTGGTGTGCACCTCGCCGAAGCTGATGCCGTAGCGGAGCCCGACCCCCATCAGCCACGGCAGCGCATTGCGACGTTCGGAGAGATCCGGGAACACGTACGCGAACAGCGGGTCATCGAAGAACGCGCGGCCCTGGATCTCGGCGGCCGTGGTGACGCGGTCTACTGAAAGAAATGTCATACGAAGGTGACAGACATGTGCACTCGCTTACGGGGGTGCGCATCGTACCACCGGCAGGAACACAGAGAAAACTCCTCTTCCTCCGGTTTCCTTTATCTCACCAGCCTCAGTTCCCCGGTGACGAGGCGCATCGGCCCGAAGGTGGGCGTGCCGAAAGGACCTGCGTCGATGCCGACGGTGCCATCTAGTTCGTAGTCGACGACACCGCCGACAGCAACCTGCTGCAGCACACGGGCAAGTCCCGGGATGTCAACGAAACTGATCGAGAGATCGAGCGGCACGATTGATTCCTGGCGTGCGCCGAGCGGCAAACCGAGAGGGAAGTCGCCCGTGGCGGCATGGCTGCCCTCGAGGGACAGCGTCGCGTTCAGCGTCCGCAGCGTGAAGCCGAATCCATTCGGGTTCGTCACCTCCAGCCAGATCCGCACGGCAGCACCGCCAACGGGCATCGTCCGCGAGGGGCCCATCAGCCGAATTTCCGCCGGCTGGTGGTCCGCCTGGCTGAACGTCGGCGGCTGCACAATCCGGCCGAGCGCGCCGATTTGGCCGCAGCCGTTCACGAAGAGCGAAAGGAGGACGAGGGCCAGGAGCCGAGGGGAAGAGTTCATGGCGACCCTGATTGCAACCTCCTGACCGAATTCGGGCCGGCTTGCCACTTCAGGTTAAGCCCTTTACAATCGCCTACTTCCGCCTGCAAACCCTGGTGGTATGTCCTTCCCACATGGGAACTGGCCGATCCAATGACCCGGCCAGCAGATCGCGGTCGAAGGGCTGTCGTAGGTGTGGTTGAGGATTACGCATGAATTCACGCTATTCACGTTTGGTCGTTCTGACTGTTCTTATCAGCTCGCTCAGCGGGGCCGTATTCGCTCAGGACAAGCCGTTTGAGCCGCAGGTCGGCCAGCCCGGAAAGGATGTCGTCTGGGTGCCGACGCCGCAGGTGCTCGTCGAGAAGATGCTCGACATGGCAAAGGTCGGGCCGCAGGACTTCGTAATGGACCTCGGGTCCGGCGACGGCCGGACGGTGATCACCGCCGCCAAGCGGGGTGCCCGTGCCGTGGGCATCGAATACAACCCGGACATGGTCGCGCTGTCCCAGGCCAACGCGAAGAAGGAAGGGGTTACCGATCGGGCGACGTTCCAGCGCGCCGACATCTTTGAAACGGACTTCTCGAAGGCGCAGGTGATCACGCTCTTTCTGCTGCCGTCGCTCAACATGAAACTGCGGCCGACGATTTTGAGCATGCGGCCAGGCACGCGCGTCGTGTCGAACACCTTCACGATGGAGGACTGGACCCCGGACGAGACGGCGACGGTCGGCGACGACTGCGTGAGCTGGTGCACGGCGCTGCTCTGGATTGTGCCGGCGAAGGCCGAAGGCACGTGGACCGTGCCTGGCGCTGGCGACCTGACGCTGTATCAGCA
>DATLFO010000009.1:0-10485 GCA_035541035.1 Actinomycetota bacterium | reverse complement strand
GCACCGACGCGCGAGGCGTCGCTGACGCCGACGACCTCCGTTAGCGCCGGCGAAGAACGAAGCGTGCGATCAGCCGGTCGCGTGCCGTCCTGGGCGGATGTGCCGTCGTCGGCGTCAGCGACGCCTCGCGCGTCGGTGCGATGACGCTCCAATCCAGCGGCTCGGTGACCCAGACCGCGACCAGCCCGGTGGCGAACGCGAAACGGCGGATTCCGGTCATCGCTCGCAGGGTACCAACAAGGCAATCCATCGACCTCGTGTGGGCCGGGGGACTACGATAGAAGAGCGGGAAATCTTCGAAATCGAGAGGTGAGGCGCGTGCGGACCATCTGGAAGGGTGCGATCTCGTTCGGGCTCGTGACGATCCCGATCCGGGTCTTCACGGCCGTGGAAGAAAAGTCGCTGAAGTTCAACCAGCTCCACGAGCCCGATCAGGGGCGAATCAAATACAAGCGGGTCTGTTCGATCGACGGCGAAGAGGTCCCGTCGGACCAGATCGTCAAAGGCTATGAATACGAAAAGGACCACTACGTCGTGCTGACCGAAGACGAGCTGGACCGCGGCCTGTCGGGCAGCCGCGCGATCGAAGTCCTCAAGTTCGTCCGCCAGGAAGAGATCGACCCGATTCTGTTCAAGTCCTCGTACTACCTCTCGCCCGACGGGGCCACCGGCACGAAGGCCTACGCGCTGCTGCGCACGGCGCTCGGTGAAGAGGGCCTGGTCGCGCTGGTCAAGGTGCAATGGCGCGACAAGGAGCATCTGGCGACGCTGCGCGTCAAGGACGACGTCTTCGTGCTCGAGACGATGTATTGGCCCGACGAGATCCGGGAGCCCGACTTCGAAGAGCTCAAGGACGATCAGCAGGTCCGCGATCAAGAGGTGCAGATGGCGCGGATGCTGATTGAGTCGATGACCGACGTGTTCAAGCCCGACGAGTTCCGCGACACCTACCGCGAGAAGCTCGAAGCGCTGGTTTCGCAGAAGATCGAAGGCAAGGAGATCGCCGTCGTCGCCGACGAGGGCGAAGCCGCTCCGGTCGTGGATCTGATGGAGGCGCTGCGCGCGTCGGTCGAGGCCGTCAACAAGGACAAGAGCGCGACCGGCTGATCGGGTCGCGCTCGCAGGGAGCCGCTAGGCGCTGCAGCCCAGTCCCATCCGGTACGGGGCGACCGGCGTCTCATCCACCGTGACGTGGCGGGCCGGTCCGTACGCGCCCTCGGCGACCTTTCCGTCGTTCATCACCCACGACAGCGCGCCCATATCGGTGAGCGCGGCGCCGTCGTAGGGCGAACCGGCGTATTCGCGCCGCAGCACGATCCGGATCACGCCCGCTTGCGCGTCGATCGATCCGCTCGCCTCATCGGTCCCGATGAACGCCGGACCGGTCGGCTTGCCGTACTTGTCGGCCGGGCCGAGCGCGCGGGTGCGGAAGACCACGCGGTCGCGGGTCCGCTCCGCCTGCGCCATGTAGCGGATGCCGCGCCACGTCCACGACACCGTCCAGCCCTGCATCGTGAAACCGTCCGGCGGCGGGGCACCCGCGTCGGCGACGCGGACCGACAGCACGAGCGTTCCGTCCGGCGCGCTCGCGCCCACGGCCAGCAGATCCGAGGCCGGCTGATAGGCCGGGACGGTCCGGCCCTCGTGGTCCACGACCGGGCCGGCGTCGCCGTTGACGTCGAGCGCGACCGGGCAGGCCGCGCGGGCTTGATCCACGCACGACACGCCCGCCACGTACTGCACGGACCACGCCTGGATGTCGGGGGCGATGTCCCGGACGTCGCGCACCGCTCCGGTCACGAGCATGCCGCGCGCCACGATCGAATTCATCCGGGTCGCCTCGGCCGCGCCGATCTCGTGGCGGGGCACCAGGATCCGGACGACGGCGCCGACCCGATCCAGCGAGCCCGTCGTCGCGTACTCGGCTCCGTCGGCCAGGTAGCCGAACGTGGCGCCGGTGGTGCGCCGCTCGGCGAACGCGGTCGTGACCCGGCGTCCGTCGTTCCAGGAGACCTCCCAGCGCTGCGCGTCGGCGCCGGTGGGCATCGCGGCGTCGAGCCGCGCGAGGGCGATCTCGATGATCAGGGTGGAGACGTTCGAGCCCATCTGTAGCGCGAGGATGTCGGTCGCCGGGTCGGCCGCCGAGGCGGGAGCGTCGCGCAGCTCGCGATCCGCGCCCGTTCCCCTCACGGCCGCGGGCAGCGCGCCGGTCGTGGCGTCGCCCGGCAAGTCGGTGGTGACCAGGCAGCGCTCGCCGTCGGCAGAGATGCCCGGCAGGCAGGCGCCGCCGATCAGGAAGCGGCCCCCTTCCGGCCCGCCGGCCGCGTCCGCCATCGCCGCGACCGGCTGGATCGAGGTCTGTCCGGCGAGCGCTTCCGGCGTTTGCCACAAGGTCTCCTGGGTCTTGGCGCGCACCTGTTGAAGCACGCCCCCGACGCGCGGCGATCCGGCGAGCAGCGCCGGCACGCGCAGCCGGATGTCGGCTCCGGTGATGCGACCGTCGACCGGCGTGCCCTGCTGGGGGATGGCATCGTCGATGCCGGCGGCCCGTCCGGCCGAGAACGACCATTCGCGGCCCACGCGCAGCGCTTGGGCGAAGAATCGGTCCGCGCCCACGTTCCAGAAGGTGGTGTAGACCGCGCCGCCGGTTCCGACCGTCGGCGGTGCCTTGAGGTCTGTGACCGAGATCGTGACCAGAACGCCGGGCGCGTTGCCGTGCATGGTGACGCCGGTCAGGTCCACGGAGGCGCCGGCGGTGCGCGACGGGCGGGCAGTGCCGAGCGGCCCGGCGACGTCGCCGGTGGCGTCGGTCAGGACGCGACATTCGGCCACGCTCGCCGGCGAGGCGGCCGGGATCGCGAACGCGAGCGCGGCGACGGTGAATGCTGCGACGAAACGCTTCACGTCATCCCTCCCTGCCACCGGGCGGCGGCGGTTCACACGGCTTGGTCGGATCCAGGCAGACCAGCACGCCGGCGTCGTCGTTGCCGACGTGGCCCGGCTCCCGGTCCGTCGGCGGCGTGACGCGGCCGGCCTCGCCGACCGTGGTCGTGGGTGCCGAACGGTCGGCCGCGCGTTGCGGCGGCGCGCCCGGCGGCGCGGCGGGAGCCTGGTCCGCGGCGGGCGCGGCGGGTGCTTCGGCGGTGAGGTTCGTGCCGGCCGACGGGGCTTCGATCCGCGACGCCGGTCGCTGCGACTCCGAGGGGAGCGTCGCAGCGACGGGAGTCATGGAAGCAGCCGCGACTCCCATCGCGACGAAGGCGGTCGTGGCCCGCGACACCGCATCGGAGGCGAGGGAGCCTCGAACGGTGATGCGGCCGGCAAGCTTTTCGGTGAGGGAGCGGATCTGGTCCTTGAACGCGATGAGCGGGGCGATGAGGCCGCCGATCCGCAGCGCCTGGATCTCGTCCCAGGCGGGGGCGCACAGCACGCACGGCCCTTCGTCGTGTCCCGAGGCGTGCCGGTCCTCCGCGGCGGTCGCGAGCCCGGCCAGCCTGGTGAGGGCGACGGCGCACTGTCCGGCGCCGTGGGCGTCGGCCATCTGGCGGATCAGCTCTCGTCCGAGACGCCGGAGCGAGCGATGCACGATCACGTGCGCTTGCGACACGCGCACGCCGAGCGCCTCGGCGATCTCGGCGTAGCCGGCCCCTTCGAAGAACTTCATCCGGATCGCGGTCAGCGAGCGGGGATGGATCGCCGACAGCGCGGTCGCGATGACGTGGCGAACGGCCTCGCGCTCCGAGTCGATCGGCTCGAGGTCGGCGGCGGGCTCTTCGCCCGACAACGGCACGAGCTTGGGCCGCCGCAGCGTGTTCAAGGCGCGGTTGCGGGCGACCGTCGAGACCCATGCGCCCGGCTTCTCGGCCCAAGGCGCTTTCGTCAGATACGCGACGAACGCGTCGTGGACCAGGTCTTCGGCGTGCGATTCCCCGGCGATGCGCGCAACCGACCGTGCGATCCCGGAGCGTTCACGGCGATACAGATCTGCGACGAACTCCGTCGCGAGGTCCTGAGCCATGACAGACCTCCCCTCGTCCGTTCCGGGTCCCTCAACCCGGCTCCCCCGACGGTCCCCTCAAACCCCCGTCATAGAGTCGAAACGAGACTACTTCGAATCTGTCACATAGCGGTAGATAAATTTTCCAACCGGGAATCTCGGGCGCTCGCTGACCAGGGTGCGGATAGGCCGTGACCTGCGAAGACGCAGCCGAACGGACAGGAGGGAAAAAATGGGTCAGACCGACCTTTCGGGAGATCGCTCCGCCGAAAGGGACGGCCCCGGGAAGGCCCGGGGCCGATAACGGGGGGCTAGGCCCCGGCGCGGCGAACGCTGAGGGGGGCGTCCTGATCGGGCGCGTCGGCGCGCTCGGACAGGATCTGCACGGCGGCGAGCACGCCGGCCCGGAACGACTCCGGGTGCTCGTAGAGGAAGTCACGTTCGAGGAGCTGTCGCGTCCTCGGGTCGATCTCGGGGAAGGTGCGGTCCACGGGGGCCTCCGGTCAGTCGAACGTCAGGCTACAGCACACACATTGCGAATGAATTTCCTATGAGTGAACGGAGGGTAAACAGGCCCCAAAATCAAGCGTGCGGCCCTTGCCCGGGCCGCACGCAGGGACTTTGGGTTTCTTCAACACGCCGGAAATACGCTCGATTGCGTCGCCAGCCACGCTGCGATGGCGGCGTTCGTTTGCGGCGCGTTCTTATGGAGCATGAACGAATGGCCGGCGTCTTCGACGATCAGCTTGGTTACGCTCGGCGCGGACGCGAACAGGTTCAGCTCGGCGTCGACGAACTCGACCGGGAACAGCAGGTCGGTGTCGCCGATCACGAACAGCACCGGAGCGTCGATCAAGCCCATGACCGCTTTCGAGGGCTGCGGGCCGATCGAGTACACCTCGCCCGACGGCGTGAGGTTGGCAAGCGCGTTGTCGGCGGCCACGATGGTTTCGTCCACGTTGTCGCTCGGAAGCGGCGCGTACATGTACTCGGTCCGGCCTTGCTCGTCGCCGCCGAAGTACTCGTAGTCGCTCTGCGCGGCGCGGATGAAGTCGCCGGTGAAGAAGTCGGTGACGATCCGCTGCGAGGGCACGTGATGGTATCCGGTCGGGATGTAGACGTCCGGGTCGGCGAATCCGAGCCCGGCGGCCAGCTCGGTGATCTCGGTTCCCGCCGAGTGGCCCATCAGCCCGACCTTCGAGAACGCGGGGCCGCCGTAGTTGCCGTAGCGCAGGGCGGTCTCGACCTGGCCGACCATGTGCGCGTACGCCTGGACCGTGAGGGTGTAGCCGTTTGGCTTGTCGCGCGTGTCGGGCTGGGCCGAGTCGTAGCCCGGAAGGTCGATCGCCAGCGTCGGGTAGCCGGCCGCCGCGAGCGAGCGGGCGACCGAGTAGGTGTCGCGCTGCACCGGGAAATCCCAGGCGAACTCTCCGTAGGACAGGCCGTGGACGAGCACCAGCACGCTGTTGCCGCACGCGGTCCGGTCGGAGCGTTGGAACAGGCCACCGTGAACGGTCAGGAATTCGTAGGTCGTCGGGTTGTAGACCGGGATCGTGACCGCCGTCCGCTGGACGGTGGCGCTCGCCCGGCCCGGCAGGGGCACGACGAGCGCGGCCATGATCGCGGCCGCGAGCATGAACTTGGTGGGGCGCACTTCGGATCCTTCCGTGTCGGCGTCCGTGGGTCGATGCGGATCGTTGGGGCTCCCTTCGACGCCGGGCGGCCCGATCCTGCCGTGATGCCCGATTCGCCGCCGGGCTCGCCTCGTTCTTCGCGGGATTTCCGCTCACGCTGCGGTAGGCTCCGCGGCGTGAGCCAGCAGGATTTCGTTCCCGCATTTCAGGTCTCGGGCGGTCAGGATCCCGACCTCCCGCCGCCGCCCCCGGAGCCCGCTCCGGAACCGTTCGCGCCGCCCGAGCCGCCGCCCGATCCGAAGACCGAGGGCCGCGCGATCGCGTCGCTGACCGCCAAGGTCAAGCTGCTCGGCGAGCGGATCGCCGCGCAGGAGACGCTCACCGCTCGCATGTCGGCCTCGATGGAGCGCGTCGAATCCTCCGTGGCCGAGCATACGAAGCGAACCCAGCCGATGCTCGAGACGCTGTCGGCCGAGCTCGCGCGTCAGGGCGCGATGATCGAGTCGATCAAGACCGACACCGAGTCCTCGCTCGATCTTCACGCCCAGCGCGTCAGTGAGTTCGAGGCGCGGCTCGCGACGGTCCTGCGCGAGATGCGCGAGCTGGTGGCGAGCAAGATCGAGTCCTACGACATCGCGATCGGCGACCGGCTCGAGGAGGCGCGGCACGCGGTCGAAGACCAGCTCGCCACCTTCGAGGAGCGCGTCGAGGATCTCGTGCGCCGCTTCGCGGCCGCCGCCATCCCCGATGAGATGCGCGATAAGGTCGAGGACCTGTCCGGCCGGTTCATCCACGCCGAGACGGCGCTGGCGGCGACACGCTCCTCGGTGGAGTTCCTGCGCGCCGAGGTCGGCTCGCTCACGATGCTGCTTCGCAAGCTCGCCCCGGACGAAAACGTCTGATTCTGCCCGGAATCGGGGGTCACGCCGCTCGATCTCGCCTTGATGGGCGGCGTACCATGGGACGGCGCGCGCGCGATCAATCCTTTCCCGGCCGCGCTGCGTAGTCAGAGTATGTGGGCCGTATCGGACGAAAGCCTCCTGGCGGGGCTCGGCACGGGGGATCCCGAGGCCGTCGCCGCCTTCATCCGCCGCTTCCAGCGGCGGGTCTACGGCCTTGCCGTGTCCATCGTCGGCGACGCGGTCCTTGCCGAGGACATCGCCCAGGAGACCTTCGCGCGGGCCTGGCGTCACGCGCAGGCCTACGATCCGCGCCGCGGTCCGGTTGCGGCCTGGCTGCTGTCGATCTGCCGCAACCTGTCGATCGACACGCTCCGGCCGCAGCGGGCCGAGCCGACCGACCCGGAGGCGATCCTGGCGATGCAGCTTCCCGCGGCCGGCATCGAACCGTCGGACGCGGCGGTGCGCGCCGACGACGCGGCGCGGCTGCGCGAGGCGATCGGCC
Organism: Actinomycetota bacterium; assembly: GCA_035541035.1. Taxonomy (GTDB): domain Bacteria; phylum Actinomycetota; class AC-67; order AC-67; family AC-67; genus DASWHR01. Next base: position 3,450 of record DATLFO010000009.1, on the reverse strand, counting down.
GGCTTCCCCAGGACCAGCGGCGCTCGATCGTGCTCGCCGCCTTCTACGGCCGCTCGGCTCGTGAGATCAGCGAGACCGAGGGCATCCCGCTGGGGACGGCCAAGACCAGGATTCGGACCGCGATGATCAAGTTGCGCGCGGCCATGACGAAAGAGCGAGAAGAAGCGTTGAAGGATCACGAGATCGAATGAGCCACTTCACCTGCAAGGACTGCACCGCGCTGGCCGCGGAGCTGGCGCTCGGCGTGGCCGGCGGCGAAGAGCGCGCGCATGCCCTGTCCCACATCGGGTCGTGCCCGTCGTGCCGGGCCGAGGTGGAGGAGATGTCGATGGCAGCGGACGCGATGCTGATGCTCGCGCCCCAGGTCGAGCCGCCGATCGGCTTCGAGGCGCGCGTGATGGCGCGCGTGTCCAAGCCGCGCCGCCGCGTGTCGATCAAGACGATGCTGGCGGCCGCGGTCATCGCGGCGGTCGCCTCGGCCGCGACCGGCATGGTCGTCTACGCCGGCGGCAGCCACGAACGTCATCTGGCCACCCAGTACGAGAAGCTGGTCCAGGCGCTCGGCGGCAAGACGCTGCGCGCGGCCGAGCTTCGCGCGCTCGACGGCACCGTGGTCGGCAAGGTCTACGCCTACGACGGCAAGCCGTCGTGGCTGTTCCTGGTCCTTCAGGACCGCGAAGGCAGCGGCCAGTACGAGGTTCAGCTCGAGCCGGTGTCGGGTGACGCGATCACGCTTGCGGGCCTGACCATCAAGTCGGGCCGCGCGTCTTGGGCCACGACCGCCTCGGTCCAGATCGACGATCTGGAGAGCGTGTCGATCCTGGACTCGACCGGCGTGCCGATCTACGGCGCCGATTTCAAGAAGCAATCCGGCAAGTAGCCCTCGCGGAACCTCCGCACGCGGCGTATCGTCTGATCCGTAAAGGGGGTTTCCGCATGCGCAAGATCCTCGTGACCGCCGTGTTGGCCGGTGCGTTCTGGCTGGGCGGCTCGCTGCCGGTGTGGGCATGCTCGTGCGCGGGCAGCGGGCCGCCCGTCCACTTCGACCATGCCGACGCGGTTTTCGTCGCCTCGCTCGAGAACCGGCGGGATCCGAACGGCGACCAGACGATCATCTCCTCGGCGGACCCGATCGACTACGAGATGTACGTCGAGTCGGTTCAGAAGGGCGATGTGGCCGAGCAGGTCGTGGTTCGCTCCGCACGGAACGGCGCATCCTGCGGCTTTACGTTCGTGCGAGGCATCCGGTATCAAATCTTTGCGCGGCAAGACGGCGATCGGTTCCTGACCTCGCTCTGCGAAGGGACCGCGGTGCTGGGCGCGCAGGTCTACGAACCGAACGGTTCCGACGGACCGGCCCGGACAGGACTGTCCGGAGAGGTGGGGCCGCCGCCGGGCGAGGCGCCCGGCCGCGCCAAGCCGCTCGCGGGCGCCGTCGCCGGGCTGCTGATCGCCGGGCTTGGGGTGGCGCTTGCCCGTGCCGCGCGACGGTCGGTTTCGTGATGTGCCCGGTGTGATCTTCGCAGTCGCTTTCTCGGACGCTGCGATTGCATCGTTCCTGTCATAGGCCCATTGTAGTATCGCGGACATGTTCGATGCAGTGAGTGCCCCCGCTCGCGCGACGCTCGTCGCCGAGGCGCTGCGTCGCGCCGATGCCGCGATCGCCGAGGCGATTCGGCTGATCGGCAGCGGCAACGGCATTGCGGCCGCAACCGGCTTGCCGGTCGAACGGATCCTTGAGATCGACGGCCGGCTGACCGGCGCGGACGCGCGAATGCTTTCGGCGGCGTCGGATGCGCTGCGGTCCATGCCGTCGCTCGCCGCCGCGTTCGAACGCGGCACGGTGTCGTGGTCGCAGGTGCGGTCAATCGTCTGCGCGGTCCGAGGCGTTCCCGCAGCCGTGCGCGATCAGATCGACGCGCTGATCGCAGAACGCGCCGTCACGCTTGCCGAGGCCGAACCGTACCGGCTGATCGAGCTCGTGGACGACGCCGTCATGCGCCTGCGGGCGGGACGGCTGCAATCCCGGCAGGATCGCCAGGTCGCCGCAGAGTTCCTCGCCGTCCAAGGCCGATTCGACGGCGGGGCCAGCATCTACGGAGAGTTCGGCGCCGACGCGGCCGCGACCGTCCTCGAAGCGTTGGATGCGCATGCAGACGCCCCCCGTCGTTCCGATGCCCATCCCGATGCCCAGCCTGACGCGGGCCACGCACCCAGCCGCGCGCGTCAGCGCGCCGAAGCGTTCGTGCGTCTGTGCGAGGCCGGCCTGTCCGGAAGGGGTGGCACGCGCCCACGACCGCGGGTTCTCGCAACCGTCGATGTGTGCCAGTTCCAGGACGGTCGCGATGGAGCGATGCGCGTGCTGTGGGCGCTGACCGGGCGCGCGCCGCGTCTGAGCCGCGTTGCCGCCGAAGAGACCATGTGCGACGCCACCATCGTTCCCGTCGTGTTCGACCGTGGCCGCGTCGTCGATGTGGGGGACGAGACCACGCGCTTCTCACCGAAGGTGCGTCGCGCCATCATCGCCCGCGATCAAGGATGCCGCGCGCCCGGCTGCCGAATGCCCGCGAAGTGGAGCGATGTCCATCACATCGTGCCGGGTGTGGGCAGCACCGCCGATGACGGAATTCTTCTGTGCCGCGCCGACCACCGCCGAGCCCACCGACAACGCTGGAAAATCACCCTTCACACCGACGGCTCCATCGCATACAGGATTCGCGGCCGCACCTACCTCAGCCTTCCCCCATAGCCGAAGGTCCCGTTCCGCCTTTCCCGGCTAGCTTCTCGCAGCATCTCCAATTCGGTCCCCAGCGGCCCAAACGTGTGGGCCGTCCATCGCCATGCCCGCGCGCGGTTCGAATCCGTTTAGGGCCACCGGGCTCTTGATCAGGTAAGAGGCGATCGAGAGAGTGGCGACGATCGAACCGTTCGCCGGACTGTCCTCGCGTTTCGGCTCGTGCCATACTGAACTCATGGCGAAGCGAGCGGTTGATATCAGCCAGTTGAACGCCGAAGAACGCCTTGCTCTGATCGAAGAGCTTTGGAAGAGCCTCGATCAAGAGGAGCGGGATGCGATCCCGCTCACGCCTGAGCAGGAAGCCGAGCTCGATCGTCGGCTTGATGCGTTAGATCGGGACGGCGTGCAAGGTCTCTCCCCACAGGAGCTTCGCGAGTTCGTCAAACGCCGCAGCCCGTGACCTCTTTAATCTACAGCCCGGAAGCGACTGCTGAGGTTCGGGCCATTCACGATTGGTACGAACGCGAAAGCGCCGGACTAGGTCGCGCTCTCCTCGAAGACCTTAGAATTGCTGAAGAAGCGATCGCCCGGTCGCCATTCGCCTTCCGGGTCATTCGACGCGAAACCAGGCGCTATTTGCTCGCGCGTTTTCCCTACCAATTGCTGTTCACCGTTCGTAAGGACACGGTCGTGATCGTCGCATGCCTCCACGC
>DATLFO010000008.1:0-5452 GCA_035541035.1 Actinomycetota bacterium | reverse complement strand
CATCGACAGCATCAGCGCGAGCACGGTCGCGAGCACGCGAGGCGAGGCGCGATTGAGCGTCGACAGGCCGCTGCCGTCCTCGACGACGAGGTCGCGGACGTCGATCCTGCTCGCGGCGAGCGCCTGCTTGAGCACGGCCGCGCCGTTGACGGTCGAGCCGCCGCCGCCGAACGCCGCACCGAGGCCCTTGAGCAGCATCTCCGCGGGATAGTTCGCACTCCATCGGTTCGTCCAGAACACGATCTCGCGCAGGGGCGCTGAGCTGATGCGCGTGATCTCGTTGTCGGTGCCGGCGGCCTTGCCCATGGCGACCGAGCCGGTGATCTCGACGCCGCGGGCTTTCAACGCGTCACGAAGATAGGTCGCCGCAAGGAGCGCCGGCGATGCCGCGACGGTTTTTCCTTGCGGGTCGCCGAGGCCGAGGTTGACCGTCAAGCCGCTCAGGTTGCCCACGTCGATCTCGCCGCGCTGATACGAGCTTTGCCATCCGCGTTGCCACCGATGCGAGTCGAAGACCGACTCGTCGGCGACCAAGTTTCCGTCGATGCGGCGAAGGCCGAGGTTCTTGACGAGCCCGTCGGCGAGCAGCTCGATGGTCGGCACGAACGAGATCGCCGATACCTTTCCGCCGGGTGCGCTGCGGCGGTAGTAGCCGGTGAACGACTGGGTGGAAAGCGTCGGATCGCCGCCTCCGACGAGCGTCATCGAGCCGGCGATCGTTCCGTCCGTGATCGGCGACGCCGAGACCACCCGGGTTGCGAAGCGATGCTGGGGACCGAGCTTGACGATCGCGGCCGTGGTGACGAGCAGCTTCTGCAGCGACGCGGGCAGCATCGCGCGGTTGTCGTTGCGAATGTAGACGAACCGGCCGTTGCGCAAGACCGCATAGCCGGGAGTCGATCCGCGCGCGGGGTCCATCGACGAGACCTGCCGCTCGAGGCGGCCGACCTGGCGGCCGTATTCGGCGTCGGACCAGCCGGCGTGAGCGGTGGCCGGGAGCATGCCGACGAGCAAACACAGCGCGAGCGCACGTGCCGAGCGAGCTTTGCCCCACCTGACCAAGACTGCGTCATGATAGCGGCGCATGGAACTCCTGTGGAACCCCCGTCGTCCAACTGATGTGAACCGGTTGGCGATTGCCGCGTTGCTTCTTGCCGCGGGCTGCAACACGAGCGAGCCCGTGGTGATTCCGCCCGGGACGGGCCCGGTCGCCGCGACGCCCTCTTCGTCCGCGACCGTGCCGGCCGCCACGGCCGACTTCACCATGTGGATCAGCAACCAGGGCTCTCGCCACCCGACGATCGACATCGAGGTTCGAATCGACGATTCGGTCGTCGTCGACGGCTCGTTTCCCGCCGGCCAGCACACCTTCTTCCCGTACGCGCTGCGGCTCGGTCCGGGCACACACCGGCTGGTTGCACGAACGCCCGGGGGAACCAGGATCGAGCAGACCTTCGAGGTGTCCGCCGAGAAGCCGCGCTACGCCACGCTGTTCTTCTGGAGCTACGAGGGCGATCCGGTCCGCTTCACCTTCGAGCTCTTCGACGAGCCGCCCGGCTTCGGCTGACGCCGCCGTCGCGGCCGCCGGCCCAGCATGCCTTCGATCTCGCGGCTCAGCATCTCCAGCGGCGAGACGTCCATGCGCGCTCGGCTCAGGATCAGCGCCCCCTGGATCGACGACAGCACCAGCATCGCGAGCGGCTCGCACCGCTCCGGCGGATACCCGTCGGCGGCGAGCCGGTCAGCGAGCACGCGCATCCAGTCGTCGTAGACCTCTTGCGCGGCCGTGCGAATGACGTCGGACTTGCTTGCCGCCTCCAGCGTCACGGTCGCGACCGGGCAGCCCAGATCGAAGCTGGAGTCGCGCAGGAACGTGGCGAAGGCGTCGACGACGGCGCGGATCCCCGACGCCGCGTCCGGATAGTGCTCGAGCGCGCCTCGCACGCCGGTGAGCACGAAGCGGCCTGAGGCGCGCATCGCTTCTCCGGCGAGCTCTTCCTTGCCGCCGGGGAAGTGAAAGTACATCGAACCCTTTTGGGCGCGGCTGCGGGCGAGGATCTCCTGCAGGCCGGTGCCGTGAAAGCCTTGCGCCCACAGCAGGTGCGCGGCAGCCTCGACCATGCGAGTCTTGGTATCGGCGTGCTCGGACAGGGCAGGCTCCTTGACGGATGTTGACCGACCGGTCTAGTATACCGCTTGACCGATCGGTCTACCCAGAGGGGGGATTCGTCGTGAAGCGGAAACGCTCCGAGATCATCGATTGCCTCGCCGCCGAATGGCGCTCGCTCGAAGCGCTCATCCGGGGTTTGACGCCGGACGACCTGGATCATCCGACGCGATGCGAGGCCTTCTCGGTTCGCGACGTCGCCGCGCACTCGGCCGCGATCGTTTCCGACATCCCGGCGGGAACCACCGGAAAGGCCGATCCGCAGCAGGAAGCGGCGGTCCGGCGCGGACGAACCGCCGAACAGCTCGCCGACGAGATCGCCGAGGCGGCGCCCGCGGCCGAGGCGCTGCTCCGGCGCCTGCCCGACGAGATCTGGGACGGTCCCAGCCCGATCGCCGGGCTGAGCGTCGGCCGGGCCGTCGAGGCGGGGATCCTGGAGGCGGTGGTCCACGCCGACGACATCCGCGCGGCGCTCGGCAGACTCTCCGAACGCAGCTTCGGCCTGACCGTCTCGATCGAGCACGTGGCGGCCCGCCTCGAGGAGCGAGGCTGGGGACCGCGCACGATCGCGCCCGAGGGCATGCAGCCGATCGACGTGGACGGCGGCGGCGATCCGATCGGCGGCGACCCGTGGGCCTTCCTGCTCGCGGCAACCGGTCGGGCGACGCCGGCGGGTCTCGGTCTGGACGACGCCGTCAACATCTTCGCCTAGCGTCTCACGGGTTTCGCAGGGCCGGTCTCCCTCGGGCATCCCACCGTCGCCTGTTACGAAACGGCGACGGTGGGGTCTTCCTCGGTGAGGGAGACCATGAGAACGATTCGATCCATCACGCAGCCGCTTTTCGGCGCAATCGTCGTTGCCGCGACGTTGGCTCTGCCTGCCGTCCCCGCCTACGCCGCGCACCGGGGCTGCGACGACCCGCCGTCGCCGCCGCGAACCCGAACGGCTCGCGCCGAGCCTGCGCGGCTCGAGCCGGCGCCCGCGCCGGTGACGCTCGCCAACGGCGCGGCGCATCGCATCGAGATGAGGCTCGTTCGTCCGGCCGATCCGACGCCGGTGGACGTCTTCTTCCTGATCGACACGACCGGCAGCATGGCCGGCGCGATCTGCGGCGTGCAGCGCGACCTGTCTTCGGTCGCGGTCGAGCTTGCCGAGTCGGGCGTCGACGTGCGATTCGGCCTCGGCATCTACCGCGACTACCCGTTCTCGCCGTGGGGATCCCCCGGCGATTTCGCCTACCGGCGCGTGCGTGACCTCGCACCGCTGGACCGCGAATTGCTGGAGGCGCTGCACAACCTTGAGGCAGCCGGGGGTGGCGACGGTCTGCAGTCGGGGCTCGCTGCGCTGTATCAGGTCGCCACCGGCGAAGGACAGGACGTCAACCCCGCGGGCAGGTCGGCGGGCGACATCGAGCCGGGCATCGCGCCGCGGTTCCGCAAGGACTCGCTGCGTCTGGTGATCAACGCAACCGACGTCGAGTTCCGCGAGCCGAGAGAAGAGGAGAAGAGCAACGACTACGGCGACTATCCCGGCCCGGCATTCGACCGGGCGGTGAGCGTCCTGCGGACTCGCGCGATCATGCAGGCCGGCATCGCGATCTCGTCGAACGCCGCCGGCTCGCTCGGCCGGATGGCGTCGAAGACCGGCGCGGTCGCCCCGCCGGGCGGCGCCGACTGCGACGGCGACGGCCGCGCCGACCTTCGCGCCGGGGCGCCGCTGGTGTGCGAAGGACAGGAGGATTCGCTGGCAGGGCCGTTGGTCGGCGGCCAGCGTCCGGTCAAGATGGCGAACGCGATCGTGGCCATCGTGCGCGCGTTACGCGACGAGGCCACCATCGGCTTCACGGTCGAAGGTGGCGACGGGCTGCTGCAGGCCGTTACGCCGCGAACGTCTCCCGCGGTCGATCTCAAGCGCGACGCGACGCTTCCGGTCTCGGTCGACGTTCGCTGCGATCGTGTTCACGGACGCAAGACGCTTCGCATCGCCGCGACCCTGCGTGGCGAGGTCATCGCCTCCGTGCCCTACGAGGTGACCTGCCTGCCCCCGCCGTCGGTGGTGCGGGGCGTGCAGCGCGCCGCCGCGCACGCGCCGAGCGCTCAGCAGCCCGCGCAGCAGCCGGCCTCGCAGCCTCAGACCAACCCGAATCCCAACCCGAACACGAACGTGCAAGCGCAGGCGGACCCGAGCGCGGCCGTCGGCGTCGCGGTCGCACCCCAGCCGCAGGGCGCGCTCGCCCGCGCGTTCGAGCAAACCGACGGGCTCGCCGGGATGACGGCACGACGCAGAAGCACCCGGCCGTACGCCGCCGGCGTGCTGCTCGTGACGATCACCGCCGCCGGCTGCGCGGCGTTCGCACGGCGTCCCGCACCCGCCACCGCCGCTTCCCGCGCGGCTCGACCCGCAAGGAGACGACCATGAACGACGCGATCTCAAAGCGGCTGCGTGCCACGCGTCAGGCCGTGATGCGGTTCCGCCGGCTACGCGCAGGCCGCCGCACGAAGCGCACGCGCACGATCGTGCTGCTTCTGGTGCTGGCATCCGCGGCCGGCGGCATGGCCGCGGCGCTCGACGCGCTCGAGCCGGCGCCGCACGGCGAGCGGCTGCGAGTGGACGAGCTCGACGCGCTCGCGGCCGCGAAGGCGCTCACGCACGCGACGTTCCGCGACGAGGATGCGCAGATCGTAGGCCGCTACACCTGTCCGCCCGGTGCCGCGGCCGGCGTAAAGGCGTGTCTGGCCGCGGCCGTCGAGGCCCGCGCGGCCGCGGAGGCCGCGGCTGCCGGGACCACCGCGCCGGCCGAAGCGGCGGCCGCGCCGCAGGCCGCCGCACCGCCGGCGCCGTTCGTGACGCGCCGGTTTTGGATGCCGTATCCCAAGTCGGATCTCGCGACCGGCGCGCTGATCAAGACCGCCGTCGAGGCGGGCGCGCGCGTTGCGGTGGATCCGCAGGTCCCCAAAGCGCAGCTGCGCATGCTCACCACGTTCGTGCTGCCGCTGCTGATCCTCGCGGCGCTGTTCGCGCTGCTGTTTACCGCGGGCCGCTCGTCGGGCTCGGGCATCGGCGACGTGATCGTGTTCGGCTCGCTGCGCAAGGGACGCACGCGACGCGGCCGCGCGAGGCGGGTCACCTTCGACGACGTCGCCGGCGCGGACCATGCCGTCGCCGAGCTTCGCGAGATCGTGGACTATCTTCAGAACCCGCAGCGCTACCGCGACATCGGCGCGCTCGCCCCCAAGGGCGTGCTGATGATCGGGCCGCCCGGTTGCGGCAAAACGCTCCTCGCA
>DATLFO010000007.1:0-3734 GCA_035541035.1 Actinomycetota bacterium | reverse complement strand
GCCGAGGTCGGCGAGCTGGAAGATCGGCGCCTCGGCATCCTTGTTGATCGCGACGATGCGGTCCGAGGACTTCATTCCCACGATGTGCTGCGTGGCGCCGGAGATGCCGATCGCCAGATACACCTTCGGCTTGACCGTCTTGCCGGTCTGGCCGATCTGCATCGCGTAGGGGACCCATCCGGCGTCGACCACCGCGCGCGTCGCGCCGACCGCGGCGTTGCCGATCGCGCCTGCGAGCTCCTCGAGCAACGAGAAGTTCGACGGATCCTGAAGGCCGCGACCCCCCGACACGATCACGGGCGCCTCTTCGAGCTTCGGACCCGACTGCTCCTCTTCGATGCGCTCGACGCGCTTCGCCTTCTTCGCGGTGTCGGGAACGTCGGCGGTGACGGCGACGGTGGTTGCGCTGCCGCCCGACGGCTCGGCCTCGAACGCCTTCGGCCGGATCAAGGCGACCTTCGGGTCCGGGCCCTCCAGCGTGACATCCACCAGCTTGGAGCCGCCGAAGATCTGGGTCTGGGCCGAGGTGTCGGACAGGACGTCGGTGACGCTTCCCATCACCGTGGAGCCGGTCTTGGCGGCAAGACGGCCCGCCACGTCACGGCTGTCGTAGGTGAAGGGGAACAGCAGCAGGTTCGGCTTGTGCTCCTGCACCAGGTTGTAGAGGACGTGGGCGGCCGGCTGGCCGACGAAGTCGGTGAAGACGGCGTCCTCGCACGCGTAGACGGTCGTCGCGCCGTGCTCACCGAGCGGGCCGGCCGCAGCATTCGCGCCGGGGCCGAGCGCGACCGCCTCGACCTCGCCGCCGAGCGTGCGCGCCTTCGTCAGGATCTCGAGCGAGGTCTTCTCGAGGTTGCCGTGCGAGTCGAGCTCTGCGTACACCCAGATCTTCGCCACGTCAGATCACCTTCGCTTCTTTGAGGAAGTCCGCGATCTTCGCGGCGCCGCTTCCGTCGTCCTCGACGATCTCGCCCTGGCCGCGCTCCGGCGCGGGATTGACCGCCGCAACCGTCTGCGTCGGCTTCGCGTCGTCGGGCGACAGGCCCAGGTCCGACAGCGACAGCTCTTCGACCGGCTTGGACTTGGCCTGCATGATGCCCTTGAACGTCGGGTAGCGCGGCTCGTTCACGCCGGCGGTCACCGTCATGACCGCGGGCAGCGGACAGGTGACGACGTCGTAGCCGAGCGTGGTCTGGCGCTGGATCTTGAGGGTCTCGCCCTCGACCTCGAGCTGCTTGACGAACGTGGCCTGCGGCACGTCGAGCAGTTCGGCGAGCATCGCGGGCACCACGCCCGAGTAGCCGTCGGTGGACTCGACGCCGCAGATCACCAGATCGAACGGGTTGCGCTTGATCGCGGCCGCAAGGACTTTGGCCGTCACGAGCGCATCCGCGCCGGCGAGCGCGTCGTCGGTGACCAGGATGCCCTTGGCGGCTCCCATCGACAGCGCGCGGCGAACCGCTTCCATGGCCTTGGACGGACCCATCGAAACAACCGTGACCTCGCCGCCGGAGGCTTCGGTCAGCTTCAGGGCCGCTTCGACGCCGAACTCGTCGCCCGGGTCCAGAACGGACTGGGCGACGTCACGCTTGAGCCGACCATCCACCAGCTCGTAGGTCTGGTTGGGGTCGGGAATCTGTTTGACGCAGACGGTTACATTCATGGCCGGGGCACCGTATCGCGGGGCTTGGTCGCGCGCAAAACGGATGCAAGCGACTGCTCGCAAGTGGCAAGCACCCCCGGGCCGCGCGCCCGGCCACGAACCGGCCGGTATCATTTCGCCCGGCTCGTGGCTCATGGCGGGCCGGTCATATCGAAGCTTCTTCTGGAAGGGAGTTCCATTGCGTCGAATGCTTCTCTTCGTCGTCGCGCTCGCTCTGGTGGGCACCGCGTGCGGCAGCAACATCGAGCAGGGCTCGCCGGACGCGGGTGGCGGCACGAATACCCCGACGGAGCCGCCCTCGCAGGCACCGGATGCGAAGCTCGTCCGCGAGCAGCCCGCGGACTGCAAGGTCGAGGCATCCGCGGATCTGGCCAAGAAGCCCGAGATCAAGATCCCGGACTGCACGCCGTCCACGGATCTGATCGCGGTGGATCTGGTGCCGGGAACCGGCGCCGAGTTCAAGGCCGGTCAGGAGGCCACCATCCACTACGTCGGCATCTCCTGGTCCAACAAGGAGCAGTTTGACGCGTCGTGGGATCGCAACGAGCCGTTCTCCACGACCATCCCCGGCCAGCTGATCGACGGCTGGAACGAGGGAATCCCCGGGATGAAGGTCGGCGGACGCCGCCTGCTGATCATCCCGCCGTCGAAAGGCTACGGCCCCAGCGGTCAGGGTCCGATCGGCCCGAACGAGACGCTCGTGTTCGTGGTGGATCTGAAGGCAGCCAAGTAGCGCGATCGATCATTCGGCGGCGCGGCGAAGACGTTTGATCTCGCCGCGCCGCTTCTTGTCCTGGATCCGGCGTTCCTTCGCGGCGCGCGACGGCCGCGTCTTGACGCGCGGCGGCGGCGGAGGCGCGAGCGCTTCTTTCAGAAGCTCCTCCATGCGGTCGAGCGCACGTTCGCGGTTCTGCGCCTGGGTGCGGTGCGCGCTCGCGCTGACGCGAAGGACACCCGCGGCGTCGATGCGGGTCTTGAGCGCTCGGCGGACCCGGCGCTTCTGATCGGCGCTGAGGGACTCCGAGCCGTCGAGGTCGAAGAGCACGTCCACCTTGGTGTCGCGCTTGTTGACGTTCTGGCCGCCGGGGCCGCCGGCGCGCGCGAAGCGCTGTGTGATCTCGTGCGAGGGGATCACGAGGTCGCGGCCGATGTTGAGATCGCGCATGACCCCGTCAAGGCTAGCGTGCTAGCGTTGCCCTGCCATGGAACCTGCGCTGCATCCCGACTGCGAACCACTGGCGTTCTTGTTGGGAACGTGGAGCGGGGAAGGCCGCGGTCATTACCCGACCATCAAGCCGTTCGCCTACGGCGAAGAGGTCCGCTTCTGGCACGTCGGGAAGCCGTTCCTCGCGTACTCGCAACGGACGTGGGCGCTCGACGATAGCCGGCCGCTCCACACCGAGGCCGGCTATTGGCGGCCCAAGCCCGAAGGGCGCATCGAGATCGTGCTGGTGCATCCGACCGGGATCACCGAGATCCAGGAAGGCACCATGGACGGCGGCGTGATCGCGGTCCGGTCCACGCAGATCGGGCTCGCGTCCACGGCCAAGGACGTCACCGCGCTCTCGCGCGTCTTCCGCGTCGAGAGCGGCACGCTCACCTACGACCTCGAGATGGCGGCCGTCGGCCTGCCGCTGCAGCACCATTTGAACGCGACGCTCGAGCGCACGTCCTAGCCACTCTCCTGCCAGCTGTAGCGCTCTTCGGCGAAGGGCTCGGCGTTGTTGTGGTAGCCGCGTTCCTCCCAGTAGCCGCGCACGTCGCGGTCGAGGACCTGCAGGCCTTCGATCCACTTGACGCTCTTCCACGCGTAGCGCTTGGGCACGACGAGGCGGAGCGGGCCGCCGTGCTCGGGCTCGAGCGGCGCGCCGTCGTGGCTCCAGGCCAGCAGCACGTCGTCGTCGAGGAGCACCTCGAGCGGGATGTTCGCGCTGTAGGCGTACGGCGCGAGCGCGAGCACGTGGGTGGCGTCCGGCCTGATCGCAGCCGCCTCGGCGACGGTGTGGATCGACACGCCCTCCCAGGTGTTGTCGAGCTTGGACCATCCGGTTACGCAGTGGAAATCGGAGGT
>DATLFO010000006.1:0-8547 GCA_035541035.1 Actinomycetota bacterium | reverse complement strand
GACCAGGACCAGCGGATCGCCGACCGCGTGATCGAGGCCGGACGCGCGGCGATCCTTGTGCTCAACAAATGGGACCTGCTCGACGAAGAGGCCCGCGAGCGGATCGAGAAGGATCTCGAGCGACAGCTACCGCACCTGCGCTGGGCGCCGGTCGTGCGCACATCGGCGCTGACGAAGCGCGGCGTGGCGCGCGTGATGCCGGCCGTCGAGCTCGCGCGCGCGTCGTGGGAGAAGCGGATCCCCACCGCCGCGCTCAACGGATGGATCCGAGCCGCGGTCGAGAAGATCCCGTTGGGATCGCGGGGCACGCGGCCGCCGCGCATCAAGTACGCGACGCAGGTGACGGTGCGGCCGCCGACGGTCGTGGTCTTCGCCAGCGACCGGCTGCCCGACCACGCGACGCGCGCCCTCGAAAACAGCCTGCGCGCGGCGTTCGGGTTCGAAGGCTCGCCGATCCGCGTGATGGTTCGCGTCCGCAAGCGCGAGCGCAAGCCCGCAGGCAGCTGATCGTCTTGGTCGGGCTGGGCGGATTTGAACCGCCGGTCTCTGGACCCCCAGTCCAGCGCTCTAGACCAAACTGAGCCACAGCCCGTCGAAGCCTGCAAAGTATAGGACCTCCACTAGAATCGCGCCGTGGCCACGCCCTCTCCGACACCGCCGCCGCCGCACACGGGCGGCGGCCACAACGAGCCCTCCGACGCGATCCTCACCGTTCCGAACCTCATCACGTTCCTGCGGCTCGCGCTGATTCCGGTCTTCATGTGGCTCGCGATCGGGCCCGAGCAAGTGGGTGCGGCCGTCGCCGTCGGTTTCGTGGCGGGCGCGAGCGACTTCGTCGACGGCAGGGTTGCGCGGCGCTACAACCAGGTCTCGAAGCTCGGCATCGCGCTCGACCCGTTGTCGGATCGCTTCCTGATCGCTGCCGCGGCCGCGATCCTGATCATCCAGGACATGGCGCCGCTCTGGGTCGTGGCCGTGGTGCTCGCGCGGGACGCCCTGCTGCTGGCCGCGGTGCCGCTCCTGTCGGCACGCGGCGTGCCGCGGCCGGCGGTCTCATGGTTCGGCAAGGCCGGGACGTTCGGGATCATGTGGGGCCTCGGGATGTTCCTGGCCGCCCACATCGTCGTCCCGCCCGCTCGCTGGCTTCAGATCGTGGCGTGGCTCTTCGTCATCCCCGGCATGATCTTCGCCTACATCGCCGCGGGCGGGTACGCGCGCACCACGATCGCGGCGCTGCGCGCGAACAGCACGGACGCGCGCCCCCGCGTGCAGTAGTCTCACCGCAACGTGACCGACCCGACCCCACCGGTTGCTCCGGCGCCGCGTCGCTTCCGCGGCGGTATCGCCGGGATCGTGTTTGTGCTCGCCTTCCTTCTGTCGGTCTCCTGGGCCCGGCAGGGCGCGCGCGCCCCGCTCGTCGAGGAGCGCCGCGACCGGCTCGCCGAACTCGTGGTGCAGCGTCAGCAGCGCGCGGACGCAATCGAACGCGAGCTCATCCGGCTGCGTGCCCGCGCCGAATCCCTTGCGCGCGGAAAGGGGCCCGCCGCCGCGTTCCAGGACGAGATCGAGCGGCTCGCCGTCTTCGCCGGCACCGCTCCGGTGAGCGGTCCCGGCGTCGCGGTCGAGCTCGCCGACAGCCCTCAGGCCGCCCAGGAAGGATCGCCGGACTTTCGCATCCAGGACGTGGATCTTCAGCTGATCGTCAACGCGCTCTGGTCCGCCGGGGCGGAGGCGATCGCGGTCAACGGCCAGCGCATCGTTTCCACCAGCGCGATCCGCTCGGCCGGACAGGCCATCCTCGTCAACTACAACGTGCTGACCTCGCCCTACCGCATCGAAGCGATCGGCGACCCCGAGGGAATCCAGGTGCGCTTCGACGAGTCCGAGATCGCGGAACGGTTCCGAACGTGGTCCCAGGTCTACCGCTTGTCGATCAAAGTCCGCTCCGCCACGTCCATCACCTTGCCCGCCTACACCGGCAGCGTGCGACCCCGCCACGCCGAGCCGGTCGAATCGTAAGGAGAGACACAATGCTGCTCGTGCTGTTCTCGCTCGCGGCGGGCGTCGGCCTGGGCCTGGTGCTGCAGCCGACGGTGCCCGGCTTCGTCGCCCCGTACCTGCCGATGGCGGTCATGGCCGCGCTCGACAGCGTCTTCGGCGGCTTGCGCGCCCGGCTCGAAGGCGTCTTCTCCGAGCGCGTCTTCGTCGTGTCGTTCCTAACCAACTCGGTTCTCGCCGGCGTGCTCGTCGGGGTGGGGGAGCGGCTCGGCGTGGACGACCTGTCGATCGCGGTCGTGGTGGTGTTCGGCGTCCGCATCTTCGGCAACTTGGCCGCGATCCGCCGCCACCTGTTCCACGCGTAGAGGAGACCATGAAGATCGAGCCCGAGACGACCGAACACCGCGAACGCCCGCGTCCGCGTGTGCCGGCCGTCCCGCGGCCGGGTCAGATCGCGCTCGCGCTCGCCGTCGCGCTGCTCGGCTTCCTGCTCGCCACGCAGTTTCGCGCGAGCGAGGATCTGCAGGGCCGGCTGGCGGGGGAACGTGAGGAGGATCTGGCGCTGCTGCTCGCGAACCTGCAGCAGCGATCCGACGCCCTAATCGAAGAGACCGTCGCGCTGCGCATCGAGCTCGCCCGCGCCGCCTCCTCCCAGGATCAGGAGCGTGTTCTGGCCGAGAACGCCGCCCGGCAGCTCGCCGACCTTCGCATGCTGCTCGGCCTGGTGAAGGCGCGGGGCCCCGGCATCGAGATCGTGGTGGCGGACCCGGAAGCCACGGTGGCCGCCGACACGCTCGTGGACACCGTCCAAGAGCTGCGCGACGCGGGCGCCGAGGCGATCGAGATCAACGGAGTGCGCGTGGTGGCCGAGACCTCGTTCTCGGGATCGCCCGGCTCGATTCGCGTCAACCGCGCCACCTCGCTGAGAGCGCCCTACCAGATCCGTGCGATCGGCCATCCCCAGACGATGGCCGAGGCGATGCGCATCCCCGGCGGGGTCGTGGACGCGGTCACCGCCCGGCCCGCGGCGACCATCGATATCACCGAGCACGAGTCGATGGTCATCGCCTCCTTGCATCCGGCTCCGCGGTTCTCCTACGCTACGCCGACCTAGACGGCCGGCCGGGCATCCCGGCGGCCCGGAGGAGCACATGTATCCCGAAGATCTGAAGTACACGAAGGAGCACGAATGGGCGCGCCATGAAGGCAGTGCCGTCCGCGTCGGCATCACGTTCTTCGCCCAGGAGGCGCTCGGCGACATCGTCTACGTCGACCTGCCGGCGGCGGGAACCAAGGTGACGGCCGGCCAGCCGTTCGGCGAGGTCGAGTCCACCAAGTCGGTATCCGACATCTATTCGCCGGTCTCGGGCACTATCCAGGAACGCAACGCGGCCCTGGAGGAGCAGCCTGAGCTGGTCAACCAGGAGCCCTACGGTGACGGTTGGATGGTCGTGATCGAGCTCGAATCGCCCGGGGAGCTCGACTCGATGATGAACGCCGCCGACTACCAGCGGCTCCTCGACGACACCGCGCTCTAGCCGGGTCCGCCCCGACCCGGCGGGATCCCTCAGTCGCTCCTCGAAGGAGTTCCCGTCTACCCTATGGTATATCTTCAGGGTTTCTCCGGCTCCCACGCTTCGACGACGGGCCCGGCCGGCCGAAGCCCATCGGGGCAGCGGACGCACGAGACGGGTGAGGGTCATGTATTGCACGAGCTGCGGTTCCCCGAATATCGACGACGCCCGCTACTGCGGGCGCTGCGGCACGGCCCTCCAGCAGGCCTCCGACGACACCACCATCAGCCTGGCGGCCGACGACTTCCACGACGACGAGGCTCTACCTTCTCTCGAGGGTCTGCAGCCGGACCAGGCCGTGCTGGTTATCCGCCGCGGCATGGGCGCGGGCAGTACCTTCCTGATCGATAAAGAGGTCTCGGTCGCCGGCCGCAGCCCCGAGAGCGACCTGTTTCTCGACGACGTGACGGTTTCCCGCCGCCACGCCGAGATCTTGCGCGACGGCACCCGGTTCGTCGTCAAGGACGCAGGCTCGCTCAACGGCACCTACGTCAACCGCGAGCGCGTGGACGTTGCCGAGCTCGCCACCGGCGACGAGCTGCAGATCGGCAAGTTCAAGCTGGTCTTCCTCACGGCCCCGGGTGAAGGAAACGCATGAAGCCCGGCCGTCCGTTCATGAGCATCGGCGAGGTCATCGACGCGTTGCAGCCGGACTACCCGGACGTGACGGTCTCGAAGATCCGCTTCCTGGAATCGGCCGGACTGATCGATCCCGAGCGCACCCCGGCGGGATATCGAAAGTTCTACCAGAAGGATCTGGAGCGTCTCCGGTTCATCTTGAAGCTTCAGCGCGACTCCTACCTTCCGCTCAAGGTGATCGGGGAGCGGCTCGCCGAGTATGACGCGGGCATGGCTCCGCCGCCTGCGGAGAACGGACACGCGACGCCGGCCGCGCCGCGTCCCGAGGTCGAGCCCGAGGAGGATCTCGCCGAGCAGGTCGCGCCGCTCGCACTGTCGGAGATGGAGCTCGCCAACGCCGCGAACCTCGAGCCGAGCCAGGTCAAAGCGCTGCGGGACTTCGGCGTGATCTGCGAGCACCCGGGCCAGGGCGTCGGGCCGGTCTTCGACGCCGACGACTTGATCGTGGCCCGCATCGCCCGCGAGTTCATCCGCTTCGGGATCGAGCCACGGCACCTGAAGATGTTCCGGCAGTTCGCCGATCGCGAGGCGATGCTGCTGCAGCAAGTCGTCACGCCGATGCTGCGTCACCGCTCGCCGGAGGCGCGCAAGCAAGCCACGCAGTCGCTGTCAGATCTTTCGCGCCTCGTGAAAAAGCTTCGCCACGCGTTCTTGCGGCAGAACCTCCGGTCGTTCCTCGGCCAGGGGGAGTAGCCTGACCGCGTGAGCGAGGCCGGCATCGTCCTGACGGCGGTTCAGATCCGCGAGCGCATCGCCGCGATCGGGGCCGAGATCAGCCGCGACTACGCGGGCCGCTCGCCGATCCTGGTGGGTGTGCTCAAAGGCTCGCTTCTGTTCATGGCCGATCTGGTGCGCGCCATCGACCTTCCGGTTCGCGTGGACTTCATGAGCATCTCCTCGTACGGCTCCGGCTCGTCGGGGGTCGTGCGCATCCTCAAGGACCTGGATCTGGCCTTGGAAGGCGAAGACGTAATCCTGGTCGAGGACATCATCGACACCGGCCTGACCGTCACGTACCTGCTCGCCAACCTCAAGGCCCGCAATCCGGAGTCCCTGCACGTCGTCGCCTTGCTGGACAAGTCGGTGCGGCGGATCATCGAGGTGCCGATCCGTTACAAGGGCTTCGACATTCCCGACGAGTTCGTCGTCGGCTACGGACTCGATTACGAAGGCCGATACCGGAACGTGTCGACGATCGTAGGCGTGTCGAACCTGGACGTGCTCGCCGACGGGCCGGGCCCGCTGCAGCCGTATCTTCCCGACGGCTGGGTCGAGCCGGATGCGAGCGGGGAATGATGCTCCGTGCCGTTGTTGCGTTGCGCTCGCCGGTGCTAGGCTCCGGCCAAACAGGAGGGATGACGGCGTGATCGAGCTTCAACTGGTGGGGGTCCGGGTCGAGCTGCCGACCAACCAGCCGATCGTCCTGCTGCGCGAGCGAGAGGGCGAGCGCTTTCTGCCGATCTGGATCGGTGCGGTGGAGGCGACGGCCATCGCGTTCGCCCTGCAGGGAATCGTGACGCAGCGGCCGATGACGCACGATCTGATGAAGAACATTCTCGAAAGCGCCGAGATCAACATCGATCGCATCCTGATCACGGACCTGAAGGAAGGCACCTTCTTCGCCACGATCGAGATGTCGCGCAACGGCACCAAATACGAGGTCTCATCCCGCCCCTCGGATGCGATCGCCCTCGCCGTCCGGGTCAGCGTGCCGATCTTCGCTGCAGAGGAGGTCCTGAACGAGGCCTCGATCGTGATCCGCGACGACGAGGAGCAAGAAGTCGAGAAGTTCCGCGAGTTCCTCGAACAGGTCAACCCCGAAGACTTCAAAGGCTGACCTCGAACTCTCTGACCTGCGGTTTTCCCACTCTCAAGCGCGGGTTGAGACTCGAACTTTCTTCGAGCGAGCATTGACAGTTCGCGCCCATCGGCCGTAGCGTGACAGCCGCGTAATTACCGGTGTGTGGCCCGGGGGGGGCACGATGGCGAACGGCGAGACGAACGGCGAGACGGTCCAGGGATTCCGCGGGCCGACGGTCTGCAAGACGGTAGGCATCACATACCGGCAGCTCGACTACTGGGCGCGCACCGGCCTGGTGACCCCGTCGGTTCAGGACGCCAAGGGATCGGGCAGCCAGCGGCTGTACTCCTTCAGCGACGTGGTCCACCTCAAGATCATCAAGCGGCTGCTCGACGCCGGCGTCAGCCTTCAGCAGACCCGCAAGGCCATCGACTACCTCACCGAGACCGAGCAGCAGCCGCTGCACGAGTCCACCCTCGTCTCCGACGGCACCTCGATCTATCTGTGCAAGTCGTCGGACGAGGTCATCGATCTTCTCAACCGGGGCCAAGGCGTTTTCGGCATCGCGGTCGGACGCATCTACGAGGAAGTGCAGGGGAGCGTTGCGGAACTCAAACCCGACGCAGGAGCAGCAACCGAGCAAGAAGAGGCGCAGGAAGGCCCGGGCCGGGAAACCGGCCACGGCTAAGGCGGCCGCCACCGCCGCCGCGCGCCGCCAAGGCGCGCTTCCCTCCGACCGCACCGAGTTCGCGCACGCCAGCGAACGGCAGTACGCGCGGCTGCTCGACTTCTACGAGATCAAGTGGGACTACGAGCCGCGGACCTTCGACGTCGAGTGGGACGCCGACGGCAACGTCGTCAAGCAGTTCAGTCCGGATTTCTACCTGCCGGAGTTCGACACCTACATCGAGGTTACGACCATGAACCAGAAGCTGGTGACCAAGAAGAACCGCAAGGTGCGCCGGCTGCGCGAGCTCTACCCGGACGTCAAGATCAAGATCTTCTACCAGCGCGACTATCTCGCTTTGCTCGCCAAGTACGGGCTGGCCCGCCCCGAGGACACCGAAGAGTCTTGACCCCGGCCGTTCACCGGGATTTCGGGGAGTTTCGCCGCGGGCGGTCGCCGGGAACCGAGTAATATCGGTGACGCCTTCCCCGGCAGCGCCATCCGTACGGCCCCTCGATCGCCCGGGGGAGGGAGGACGTCCTTGGAATTCGCTCCGCATACCGACGACGACGTCGCGCAGATGCTGGCCGCGATCGGCAAGCGCTCGATCGACGACCTGTTCGCGCATCTGCCCAAAGCCGCTCGCTTCACCGGATCCCTGAGCATCCCCGACGGACTGTCGGAGGCGGCCTTGCTGCGCGAGACCGGCGCGCTGGCCGCACGCAACCGCAACGCCGACGACCTGGTCTGCTTCCTGGGCGCGGGTGCCTACGATCATCACATTCCCTCGATGGTGTGGCCGCTGCTGCTTCGCGGCGAGTTCCTGACCTCGTATACGCCCTACCAGCCGGAGCTGTCGCAGGGGGTGCTGCAGGCGCTGTTCGAGTATCAGACGATGATCGCCGAGCTGACCGGTCTGGACGTGTCCAACGCCTCGCTCTACGACGGCGGATCGGCGCTGCCCGAGGCGGTGTCGATGGCATCCGGCGCGACACGGCGCGATGCGGTCGTGCTCGCGGGCGCGATCAACCCGCTGTACGTACAGGTGCTCGAGACCGCGGCGGTCGGGCCGGGAATCGAGATCCGCCGCGCCGGCCGCACCCCGGCCGGAACCGCGGATCCGGCCGAGGTCGAACGTCTGGCGGCCGGGGCCGCCGCGGTGGCGGTTCAGTACCCCAACTTCTTCGGGTGCATCGAGGACGTGCCCGCGCTCGCCGAGATCGCGCACGCCGCCGGCGCCAAGCTGATCGTGCACGCGGACCTGACCTCGCTCGGCGTGCTGGAGGCGCCGGGCAACCTGGGCGCGGACATCGTGGTCGGCGAAGGGCAGTCGCTCGGCAACCCGCTCAACTTCGGCGGCCCCTACGTCGGCGTGATCGCCTGCCGGCGCGACGAGGTTCGCCGCCTGCCCGGCCGGCTCGTCGGCGAGACCGTGGACCGCAAGGGACGACGCACGTTCGTGCTGACGCTGCAGGCGCGCGAGCAGCACATCCGCCGCGAGAAGGCGACGAGCAACATCTGCACCAACCAGACGCTCAACGCGCTCGCGACCGCGATCACGCTGTCGTGGCTCGGCCCGGCCGGGCTGAAGGAGATGGGGGAGCAGTGCCTGGCCAAGGCGCGCTACGCGCGCGAGCGGCTGTGCGAGGTCGCCGGCGCGACGCCCGCGTTCGACGCGCCTCACTTCAAGGAGTTCTGCGTGCGGCTGCCGGCGGATCCCGTTCGCGTCGCCGCGCACGCCGCCGGCGCCAAGCTGATCGTGCACGCGGACCTGACCTCGCTCGGCGTGCTGGAGGCGCCGGGCAACCTGGGCGCGGACATCGTGGTCGGCGAAGGGCAGTCGCTCGGCAACCCGCTCAACTTCGGCG
>DATLFO010000005.1:0-4735 GCA_035541035.1 Actinomycetota bacterium | reverse complement strand
TCCTAGTCCGCGGCCTTCCAGTCGCCGGCCGCGTCGAGCACGGCCTGCGCCGGGATCGGCCCTTCTCGCAAAATCTTCGGCTGCTCCCCGGTCAGGTCGACGATCGTCGATCCGGTATCGGCCGGGCTCTCGCCCCCGTCGAGGTAGAGCGCGACCTGATCGCCGAGCGCTTCGCGCACGCCGTGGACGTCGGGCGCGGTCGCCGCGCCGCTCGGGTTGGCGCTCGTTCCGGCCACCGGACCGACCATCGCGATGATCTCGAGCAGATCCTCTTGCGCAGGCATGCGCACCGCGATCGAGCCGGTGCGCTCGCCCAGGTCCCAGTCCAGCTCGGGGTTCTCCGGCAGAACCATCGTGAGCGCGCCCGGCCAGAACGCCGCCGCAAGCTTGAGCGCCGCATCAGGCACCGCGCCGCACAAGGCCCACGCCTGCTTCGGCCGGCTCACCAGGATCGGCAGCGGCAGGGACCGTGGCCGCTGCTTGATCTCGAAGATCTTCGCCGTCGCCCACGGCTTGAACGCATCACCCAGAAGCCCGTAGATCGTGTCGGTGGGCGCCACGACCAGCTCGCCCATGCGCAACACCTCGGCGGCACGTGCGATGCCGCGCTCACGCTCGTCGAGCAACGAGACCAGCTCGCTCACGGGTTGCCCACCCAGCGGCCTTCGACGACGCGCTCCCGGCCCGCCAGGTCGGGGCCGATCTCGACCGAGTCGTAGCCGGCAGCGGCGAGCACCTTGGCGATGCGTTCCGCCTGCTCTTCGCCGACCTCCATCACGAGCCAGCCACCGTGCGTGAGCCAGCGCGGCGCGTCCCCGATGAGCCGCATGACGACGTCGAGGCCGTCGGCGCCGCCGGTGAGCGCCTCGCGCGGCTCGTAGCGCCGCACTTCGTCGGGCAACGACTCGATCGCTCCCTGGGGAATGTAGGGCGGGTTCGACACGATGACGTCCACCGCGCCGCCGAGGGCGGGATGCAGCGGATCGAACAGGTCGCCGGGCAGCAGCGTCACGCGGAGGCCGGTGCGCGCAAGGTTGCGAAGCGCCCAGCCGCGCGCAGCGGGTGAGATCTCGGTCGCGAACACGCGCGCGTTCGGAACCTCGGCGGCGACCGACAACGCGATCGGGCCCGAGCCGGCGCACACGTCCACCACGCACGGCCTCGGTCCGCGCTCGCGGGCGCGGGCGATCGCGCGGGCCGCGGTGACCTCGGTCTCGGGCCGGGGGCAAAACACGCCGGGCCCGACTTCCATCACCAGTCCGCGAAAGTTGACGGTGCCCAGCACGTAGCCGAGCGGCTCGCGCTCGGCCCGCCGCGCGACGAGCGACTCCAGATGCTCGGCCGTCTCGAGCTCGACGACGCGCTCGGGATGAGCGAGCAGCGAGGTTCGGTTCACGCCGAGCACGTGCGCAGCGATCCATTGCGCGTCGCCTTTCGGCGTGTCCACGCCGGCGGCGGCCAGCATCGTCTCGGCGCGAGCGAGCAGCTCGGCCACCGATTGCGCGCTTCGGTCAGTCGTCTCCATTGCTTTCGAGCCGGTCGGCGCGATCCTTGGCGATGAGCGCATCGACGAGCTCGTCGATGTCTCCGGCCATCACCTGGGGCAGCTTCTGCAGCGACAGGCCGATCCGGTGGTCGGTGACGCGGTTCTGCGGAAAGTTGTACGTGCGGATCTTCTCGCTGCGATCGCCGGTGCCGACGGCCGCCTTGCGGCTGGCCTCGTACTCGGCGCGCGCCTCCTCGATCGCGCGTGCGAGCAGCCGTGCCCGCAGCAGCCGCATCGCGCGTTCCTTGTTCTGGAGCTGGGAGCGCTCCTCCTGGCAGGCCACAACCTCTCCGGTCGGCACGTGCGTGATGCGCACGGCGGAGTCGGTGGTGTTGACGCTCTGCCCGCCCGGACCGCTCGAGCGGTAGACGTCGATCTTGAGGTCGCTCGGGTTGATGTCGATATCGACGTCCTCGGCTTCGGGCAGCACGGCCACGGTCGCGGTCGAGGTGTGGATCCTGCCCTGCGACTCGGTGGCGGGCACGCGCTGGACGCGGTGCACGCCGGACTCGTGCTTCAGGCGCGACCAGGCCCCCTTCCCCTTGACCGCGAAGGACACTTCCTTGAAGCCACCGCGGTCGGACTCGCTGCCCGAGAGCATCTCGATCTTCCAGCGGCGGCCCTCGGCGTAGCGGGAGTACATCTCGTAGAGGTCGCGGGCAAACAACCCGGCCTCGTCGCCGCCGGCGGCGGCACGGATCTCGACGATGACGTCGCGCGCGTCGTTGGGGTCTTTGGGGACAAGCAGATCTTTCAGCTGCTGCTCGAGCTTCTCGATCCGCTCCTCGGTCTGGTCCACCTCCGCCCGCAGATACGGGTCGGCCGAGGAGTCCCGCAGCATCTCCTTCGCCGCGGCCAGATCGTCGAGCGCCCCGCGATACTCGCGGGAGGCCGCGACGATGGGCTCGAGCTCGCTGTGCTCCTTGCCGAGCGTGCGCAGCTTGTCAGGGTCCGACGCGACGGCCGAATCCGAAAGCTGACGTTCGATTTCCGAAAAGCGTGCTTCGATCGCGGCGAGTTTGTCCAGCATGAGGCCGAGAGTCTAGCAACGCCGTGTGCCCCCGGTTCTCGTCAGTCGTGGCAGAGCGCGACGCCGCCGTCTTGACGGACGGTCGAGAGCGCGCTGTCCGGCACGCCCACGCCGGCAGTGCTCGCGGTGGCCCGCGCGTACGCCTGGTGTGCGTCGTCCGCGTGGAACCAAGCGGCGCCCGTATGGAAAGACGAAGAGCTCGGCCGTCTCCGCTGTGCGGTCGAGCGGCACGCCTGCAAGATCGAGCGACGGAGACCGTCCGCGCTATGGGGCGCTTCGGCTAGGACGCGGGCGAGTCCGGGTTGGGCGCGGGGAGCGGCTCGGGCGTCCACCCGGGCTGCACGCTGGAGCCGCCGTCCACGATCGGGGACGGCAGGTCGGCGGGGATGATCCGCGCGGCCTCCTCGGCGGGCAGCACCGTAGCGAACGAGCGAATCGCCACCTCGATCTGGTCTGGCGTCGGCGGCTTGGTGGTGATCTTCTGCAGCCAGATCCCCGGCTTCATCAACGCCCGCACGAAGATGTTGTCGATGTGGTTCGCTCCCAGCCGCAGCCCCTCGTAGGAGATACCGGCGATGACCGGGATCAGGCTGACGCGCTGCACGATCCGCCAGTACCAGACCGGATAGCCCAAAAACGAGTAGATGACGATCGTGAGCATCATCACCATGATCAGGAAGTTTGTTCCGCAACGGACGTGCAGCGTCGAGTATTTGTCGACCGCCTCGGGCGTCAGCTGGGGCTCCCCCGCTTCGTGCGCGGCGATCGTCTTGTGCTCGGCCCCGTGGTACATGAAGACGCGCCGGATGTCCTTGATGAGGCTGATCGCAGCGAGGTAGCCGACGAAAATGCCCAGCCGCACGCCGCCTTCGATCAGGTTCGACACCAGCGACGACTGCGTGCGCTTCCGCAGGAATCCGACGCCGATGGTCGGGAGCACGATGAATACGCCGATGAAGAACACGAAAGCAAGCACCAGCGAGAACGCCATCTGCCGCGGCGTGAGCTGTTCCTCTTCCTCGAGCGACTGGTTCGCGCTGATCGACAGCGCGCGCACGCCGATCGTCATCGCCTCGCCGAGCGCGGCAACGCCGCGGAACAGCGGCTTGCTCCAGATCGGGCTCTTGGCGGCGAGTCCCTTGACGGGATTGTGCTCGACGTAGATCTCCTGCGAGGGACGGCGGACGGCGATGGCCCAAGACCTCGGGCCGCGCATCATCACGCCTTCGAGGACCGCCTGGCCCCCGTAGAAGTAGTCGCGCTTCTTCTTCGCCACGCGCTACTCGGCCGGCGTCTCGGGGGCGGAATCGCCCTCGGCGGCCTTGGCGGCCTTTTTGGACACGACCTTGTTGCCGTACCGGCGCTGGAACTTCTCGACGCGGCCACCGACGTCAACCAGCTTTTGCTTGCCGGTGTAGAAGGGGTGGCACTGCGAGCACAGTTCGACGTGCAGCTCGTTGCGCGTGGAGCGAGTGGTGAACTCGTTCCCGCACGAGCACTTCACGTGGCATTCGACGTATTCGGGGTGGATACCGGCCTTCATGTCTTCCTCGCTTCTCCTCCACGCCACGAGACCCTCGCCGGCCGCCCGCGTGGGCGCGGCCGCAGGCGGTCCCAGAATCGTTTCGGCTTGTCTCGATCCCGGCTGGAGCCCGCCGGGCAGGCGAACAACGACCCGAATGGTACCGGCATTCCCGCGATCTGGGTACCGGCAGGGCCGGGGCAGCCCCTTTTGTTCCGATTCCGGGTTGATTCCGGACCGGGCTAGTCGTTAACGGGGACCTTGTTGATCTCCTTGAGGAACTGCTCGTTGGACTTGGTCGAACTGATTTTGTCGCGCAGCAGCTCCATGGCGGCCGACGGCGACAGGGCGTGCAGGACGCGGCGCAGGCGCCACACCAGCATGAGCTCTTCCTTCTCGTAGAGCAGCTCTTCCTTTCGGGTGCCCGAGGCCTCGACGTCGATGGCCGGGTAGATGCGCTTCTCGGCCAGGGCGCGGTCCAGGCGGATCTCGCTGTTTCCGGTGCCTTTGAACTCCTCGAAGATGACCTCGTCCATGCGCGAGCCGGTCTCGACCAGGGCCGAGGCCAGGATCGTCAGCGAGCCGCCCTCTTCGATGTTTCGCGCCGCACCGAAAAACTTCTTCGGCGGGTACAGCG
>DATLFO010000004.1:0-4022 GCA_035541035.1 Actinomycetota bacterium | reverse complement strand
ACCGGGCTGGGGTGCCTTCGCCCGGGCCGCCGGGGGAGCGGCGGCCTCGTTCGCGGTCTTCAACGTGATCCACTTCATATCGCCGGGAGGCATGGGCTACGGCGACGTCCGACTCAGCGCCCTCATCGGCCTTTACCTCGGCTATCTGGGGTGGGGCCGCGTCTACGCGGGATTTCTGCTCGGTTTCCTTCTCGGAGCCGTGATCGGGTTGGTTCTGATGATGGCCGGCAAGGCAGGCCGCAAGACCGCGGTGCCCTTCGGCCCCTTCCTCGCTCTCGGGGCCGTCATCTCGGCCTTTTGGGGCCAGGCCATCGTCGATCTCTGGACCCCCTAGCTTGACTACGGGTCGCGTCCAGATGGCCGCGCTACGCGGGCGTTGGTGACCACGACTGCTAGTTACAGGTGTGTAGTTCTCAAGAAGTGGCGAAACGAGGCCGAGGACCCCTCTTGACAACAACAGCAACCACCTGAAAACATGCGGTCGCTTCCGTTGCGGATGTTGAATATGTTGCTAGTGTGAAAAAGCGGCTCAGACCCCTAGAGAACCCGGTGACAGAGATCGAGGTCCCCATGACATCCCGGCGAGGTTCGTATGCCGGCGACCGCCTCTTGACGGTCGGCGAGGTGGCGGCGGTCATGCGCGTGTCCAACATGACCGTGTACCGGCTGATCAAGAACGGCCAGCTCGGCGCGATCCGGGTCGGGAAGAACTACCGGATCCGCGAGTCCGACGTGAACCGATACCTGTCGGACCGAGCCGTCCGCTTCGACCCCGAGGAGTAGTTCGGGATGCCGAAGGGAGCCGTGGGGCTGGACATCGGCACGAGCGCCGTGCGTGCCGCCGAGATCGCCGGCCGCAAAGAGCCCGCGATCCTGACCCGCTTCGCGCAGATCGCCCTGCCTGCCGGCGCCGTCGTGGACGGGGAGATCGCCGACCCCGAGGCCGTCGCGAGCAAGATCAAGGAGCTGTGGCGCCGCGGCGGGTTCCGCATGAAGCGTGTGGCGATCGGCGTGGCGAACCAAAAGGTCGTCGTTCGTCAGATCGACCTGCCGTTCATGGAGGAAAGCGAGCTGCGAGGCGCGCTCCAGTTCCAGGCGCAGGAATACATTCCCATCCCGATCGAGGAAGCGATCCTCGACTTCCAGATTCTCGAGGAGTTCCCCGGCGAGGGCGGCGAGCGCATGATGCGCGTGATGCTGGTCGCGGCCCAGCGCGACATGATCAACACCTTCGTGTCGGTCGTTCAGCAGGCGGGCTTGGATCCGGTCCTCATCGACGTGACCCCCTTTGCGGCCCTGCGGCCGTTGATCGATCGCGCACCGGCCGTCATGGAGGAGAGGGAAGGCGAAGCCGTCGTCGACGTCGGAGGCGGCGTCACGACCATCGTCGTACACGAAGGCGGCGTGCCGCGCTTTGTGCGCACGCTTCCCTCGGGCGGCTCGGACATCACCAAGGCGCTCGTCGCCGCCCTCGGCATCCCGGACGAGGATGCGGAGGGTGTCAAGGCGCGTGTGGGCCTCGCACCCGACGGCTCCCAGACGCCCGTTGAGGGCGCGGGCAAGATCATCGAAGAGCGCGCCACGGCATTCATGGACGAGATTCGCGGCTCTCTCGACTACTACCAGGGCCAGCCCGGATCGGCGCACGTCGCGCGGGTCAAGCTCACCGGCGGCGGAGCGCGGCTGCCCAACCTCGCGCAGCGCCTGTCCGGGGTGTTGCATCTTCCGGTCGAGGAGGCACAGCCCCTCGCGCACGTGAAGCTCGGCAAGCTCGGCCTGACGCCCGAGCAGCTCGTGCAGATGTCCGCCGTCGCCGCGGTCGCGGTCGGATTGTCGATGGGGGACACCTAGATGCGGCGCATCAACCTCCTTCCCCCCGAGCTGGCCGCCAAGCGGCGCAGCCGGCAGATCGCGAGCATGATCGTCATCGCGGGCATGGTCCTGCTCGGCCTCATGTTCGTCATCTACGGCGCGCAGCGTGCGCGCCTGGCGTCGGCGCGCGGCGAGCTCGAGCGTCAGCAGCGCGTCAACGCGGGCCTGCAGCGGCAGGTCACGCAGCTTTCGCAGTTCGCGCAGCAGCAAGAGCAGGTGCGGACGAAGGAGCAGCTCCTGGACGCGCTCATCAAGAATGAGGTTCGTTGGAGCCAGGTGCTCACCGAGATCAGCCTCGTGATTCCGGCCGACGATTGGCTGACCAACTTCAGCGGTCTCGTCCAGCAGGGAATCGTGGGACCCGGGCAGCCGATCGGCACCATCCAGGTCTCGGGCTGCACCTTGCTGCCGGCGGACGGGACGCACCTGAACGTGGCGCAGTTCCTCGTGCAGCTCGGCCGGCCGCTCATCTTCGCCGACGATCCGTTCCTGACGCTGTCTTCGATCGGCTCCGACACCTGCCCGGTGCAGTTCAGCGCGCAGCTGCAGCTCACCGAGCAGTCGCGCCGCGGCGCCCAACCGGGAGGCGGACGGCGCATATGAGACGTCAGATCGCTATCGCCGGCGCCGGGCTCGTCGTGGTCTTGGCGCTCGTGTTCGTGTTCCTGATCCGTCCCGTCTCCTCGCAGATCGCCGAGGTCAAGGAGCAGACCGAGACCGCGCGCTCGCAAGAGAGCAGCCTGCGCGTCCAGCTTCGCGCCCTGCAGCAGGCCCGCGCGAACGCGACCGAGGTCGCGGCGCGCCTTGCCAAGTTCGACCTGCTGCTGCCGCGCACGAGCGACATCCCGGCCTTCATCCGCCAGGTGCAGGACGCGGCGAACCTTTCCGGTATCACGCTGTCGTCGATCGCGCCGTCCCCGCCCTCGGCGCTCGCGGCCGGTCCCGGCGTGGATCCGGTTATCGCCGGAAAGGGCGTGTTCGGCATCAACGTGGTGCTGCAGGTCGCCGGCGGGTTCTTCCGTCTCGAAAGCTTTCTGCAACGGCTCGAGAACCTGCAGCGCGTCGTCATGGTCAACAACATGTCCATCTCGCCGACCGTCGAGACCGATACCGGCTTGTTCACGCTCAACTCGACCATCACGCTCCAGATGTTCGTGGTGAACCCGAACCTCACCACCGGCGGCGTCCCGCCGTCGCCGGCTCCGACCGCGTCCCCGGCCCCATCGCCGACGGGGACTCCGACCGGCCAGGGTGGCGCAGGCGGCCCCGCCACCCCGGCTCCGACCCCCAGCTAGCCATGGCCATCGACATGAAGATCGGACCCCGCGAGCGCGCCCTGCTCATCATCCTGGGCGTGGTCGTCGCCTTGGCGCTCGTCTTCGTGCTGTTCCTGCGCGGTGGTGACGAGACGCCGCAGGCCGGCGAACCGTTTGTCCCGGGCCGCGGCACGCCCGTTCCGACCGTGTCCCCGGCACCCACCATGCCGCCCGAAACGACCGAGGTGTTCGAGGGCAAGGACCCGTTCAAACCGCTGATCGAAGCGGGCGCT
The DNA here is from genome assembly GCA_035541035.1 of Actinomycetota bacterium. Lineage (GTDB taxonomy): Bacteria > Actinomycetota > AC-67 > AC-67 > AC-67 > DASWHR01. The sequence continues at coordinate 601 of DATLFO010000004.1, read as the reverse complement.
CCGGGCGGCGGGACCGGCAACGGCGACGGTGGCAACGGCGGCTTCCAGCCGGGACCCGGCACCGGGACGCCGACGCCCGGGCCGACCGGCGGAACACGCACCGGAACCCGCGTGGAGCTGATGGACATCTTCATGCAGGAGGGAACCAGATTCGCCTCGGTCAAGGTGGGCGGGGAGATTCACCACGTCAAAGAGGGAGACACCTTCGCGGGCAACTATCGCGTGGTGTCCCTGACCGACGAGTGCGGCACGTTCGTGCTCGGCGACGAGCGGTTTACCCTGTGCATCGGCCAGGAGGTCTTCAAGTAGCAAAGCGTTCGTCCGTCGTGACTCAGGGGGAGCAGCGGCGGACGAACAACACCGGGGAACGGCGGTGGCTCATCGCCGTTCCCCACCTCTTTTCCCCGCGCGTTCGCGGCGTGCGAAACGGCGCCCCGAGCGGCCGGTAAGATTGCCATCATGCTGCGATTCCTGACCGCCGGTGAATCCCACGGGCCCGCGCTCGTCGCGACGCTCGAAGGCATGGTCTCCGGCGTGCCCGTGTCCGGCAAGATGATCCGCGCCGAGCTCGCGCGGCGGCGTCACGGCTACGGCCGCGGCA
>DATLFO010000003.1:0-5515 GCA_035541035.1 Actinomycetota bacterium | reverse complement strand
GACGGCGATCCCGCTCGGCGCGAGCATCTGTCCGCTGCCGAACGTCTTCAACACCGTTCCGTCGGGACGCATCTTCACGATGCGATGGTTGGCCGCGTCGGCGACGAAGACGTCGCCGTTCGGGGCGAGGGCGACGGCGGTGGGGCCGGTCAGCGCGGGTCCGCGCGCCGATCCCGCGCCGTAGCCCAGCGCAGCCGCGGGTGGGCCGGCGTCCTGAACCGCGGGGGCGCGAGCTCCTTCGTGGCGGGGCATCGACGGCAGGCACGGTTCCGGCGGCAGGCCGGCAGCCGGAACCGACGGAGCCGCGCCCGGGTTGGGGACCGTGACAGGCGGGAAGACGATCGTGCTCCCGGTCATCCACGCGCGGCCCTCTGCGAGAGGCCGGAAGCGCTCTTCGGGATAGACGCCGGGAAGCACCGGCGCCGTGAAGGTGAAGGCGAACACACCGTTTCGCCCGGGAGGCACGACCGCGGTCAGCATGCGAACGCGGCGGCCCTTCGACCACAGCCATGCCGCATCCTGAACCGCGAACGCGCTCTGCCGGTCGTCGGGCTCGACGGTGCCGAGCCGAACGGGATGCGCGCCGTCGGCCGCCTCCTCGGAGAACCAGGTTTCCGTCCCGTCGTTTCGCAGCACGACCGTGATCGGGTACGGCTGGCCGGGGCGCATGCTCGCGGGAGGATTCGTCTTCGTCACCACGCCGAAGGCGTACGCGGGCGTCTCGGCACGTGCCGGCAGCGCCGCCAAGACGAGCGCGACGAGCAAGGCGCCCGTGACCGCGCCTCCCGCCCTGAGTCCGGGGCGAGGGGCGCGGTTCGCGGTCGTAGTCGTCATCGGTTTCCGCCTACGGACAGACCGGGTCGCCCGCAGGGTTCTCCAGGCACTCGGGGATCTGCGGCGCCGACGGCGGCTCCGGCACCTCGGGCGTCTCGGGGACGCAACCCTCCGGAGAGTTCGGGTCGCACGGCGGCTCCGGCGCGGGTGGCAGGCACCCCTCCGGGTCGTTGGCATCGCAGGGCGGCTCCGGCGTCTCCGGCACGTCCGGCAGACACGACGCCGGATCCTCGGGGTTGCACGGCGGCGCCGGCACGATCACGTTCCGGAGCAGGAACGGCTCGGTACCGACCCTGCCAACGGCGATGAACTGCCCGGTGTCGAGATCGAAGAAGCCGGCCAGCGTCAGCTCGTCCGAGTGGTAGCTGATCAGGACGAAGCGTTCGTGGCATTCGTACGCGCCCGGCAGATCGCACAACGTCGGAGCCGCCGGCAGGCACGAGGCCGGGTCGTTCGGGTCGCACGGCGCGGTGGGCGGCTCGGGCGTCTCGGGTATGCAGCCGTCCGGCGCGTTCGGGTCGCAGGGTGCGTCGGGCGCCGGCGGCGGGCAGATCGGATCGCCGCCCAGCGGATCGTCGACGCACTCGTTCGTGGACGCGGTGGCGGAGCTCGCGGCCGACGGCAGCGGCGGCAGATAGTCGGCCGGGCAGACCGGGTCGCCACCGAGCGGGTCGTCGAGACACTCGGGCACCTGTGGGATCTCCGGCAGCTCGGGAACGTCCGGAGGCTCGGGCGCCGACGGCGGGTCGATTCCCGACGGCACCGACAGGATCTTCATCTCGGGATCGTCGATCACGCCGCTGTAGTAGCCGTCCGCGCGCGCGAATCCGAACTGCTTGTTGGAGGTGTTGATGAAGACCGATCCGGCACCGTCGTCGTCGGTGAAGGTGTGCTCCCAGCCGATCGTGAACGTCGCATTATCCGATGCGGCCACGTAATAGTCGTCGCCGTCGAAGGCGGCGCTCACGGTGTAGGTGCCCGCATCTTGATCCATCGGCGCGACGACCGAAGCGGCGCCGGCGGCGTCGGTGTCGTCGCTACCCGAGAATGAGCCCAGCGTGAACCCGACCGACTTGCCCGCGACGGCATCGCCGCTCGAACCGTCCGTCAAGGTCGCCGAAAGCGTGGCGCTCTCGTTGTGGCGGCCGTTGAGGGCTCCGTCGTAGGTGACCGTCGTCGGCCGCTTGTTGATGTCGAAGTCCGCTGACTCGCCCGAGGCGACGTAACGCCCGTCTCCCGAGAAGGAGGCAGTCACCGTGAACGCCCCCGGCGTGTCGGTCAGATGCACCGACGCGCTCGCCACGCCGTGCGCGTCGGTCACGGCGCTCGTCGTCGCGGAGCCCAGGGTGAAGTCCACGGTCAGGCCTGCCACGCCTTGATCGCCGAGTCTGTCGTCAGTGACCTTGGCCGAAAGCGTGACACTGTCGTTCCACAGACCGACTCTGTCACCGACGTAGGCCAGCGTGGTGGGCCGATGCTTGATCGTGAAGTCTCTCGCATCGCTCGTGCCTGTGTAAAAGGCGTCGCCGCCGAAGTACGCTGACGTGACACGCGCACCGGCATCGTCGGCGAGCAGGATGGAGGTCGCGGCGCGACCGTCGTCGTCTGATGTCGCCGAGCCGCTCTGCGACCCGATCTGGAAGTCGATGCTTCGGCCCGAGATCGGTGTGCCGCGAAGGGCGTCGGCCAGCGTCGCGGAGACGGCGGCGTTTTCGTTCCAGAATCCTTCCGTGTCCCCCGCGTAGGTCAACGCAGTGGGTCGCCGGCTGATGGTGAAGGGCGTGGACGTCGCGCCGGACAGGTAGGTGCCGTTGCCGGCGAAGGACGCACTCAGCTGATATGAGCCCGGAGTGTCCGACAGGTGAAAGGTCGTCGAGACCTCGCCCTCGGAATCGGTGGCGAGCGTCTCAGCGGAAGAGCCGAGGGACACCGAAACATCCTGCCCGGACAGCGGCGCTCCGGAGAGACCGTCGGTCAAGCGGAAGGACACGTCTTGGTTCTCGTCCCACAAGGTCGAGGCGTTCGCGGTCAGGTTCGTGACCTGGACCGGCCGCTTCGTGACGGTGAACGGCACGCTGCTGGTCGAGCCGGTGTAGACGGCATCCCCGTCGTAGGTCGCATGCAGATCGTAGGATCCCGGCGCGGCCGAGAGAGCCAAAGCCGCCGACGCAACGCCCGAGGAGTTGGTCGTCGCGAACGCCGTCGCGTAGACGATGTCGTCGTCGTCCTTCAGCTCGAACGTGACCGGCTTGCCGGCGATGCCGTTGTCGTTGCGAAGCCGCGACGCCGGGATGACCTCGAGGCCCTGCGATGCCGAGGACCAGCGCAGGCGAAGGCGCTGGCCGCCGCCGCCTTGGAAGTGCTCGATCCGAATCGGAACGAGCGAGCCGGCCTGCAGCACGGGCGTCGTGCCGTTGTACTCGGTGGGGCCCTGGCTTACCCACGAGTTGATGATCTGCGTGTTGTTGACCCAAACGCGAACCCCGTCGTCGGTCGTGATGTTGATCGTGTACGCCTGGCTGTACGCGGGCACGATGTAGCCGGTCAACACCGCGTTGTAGTTTTCGTAGCGTCCGTTGCTCCCGCCGGCGGGGATCGAGTAGTTGGTCATGTCGACGGTCGGGTGGATGCGCGAGGCCGAGGGCGTCGCGCCTTCGTTGATCGTGCTCGGCGAGCCTGTGGCCCACCACCGGCCGTGAAGCCCGGGACGCGTCAAGCGGGCGGAGACCGTGGGGCTCTCGCCCGTCGTGCCGGTCGTGGCACCGGCGTTGCGGATCGTCGAGCCGTTCGACAGCGTGAACGTGAAGTCGGATCGCGTGACCTGACTGGAGTCCGAGCAGCTTACGAACGAGACCGGCCGGTCCTGCGTGACGCTTCGCAGCCGATAGGTTCCCGACGCAAGACCCGCCGTATCGAACACGACGCTGAACGGTCCGCTGGCGCGATCCGCTCCTTTGAACTGCTGGGCGATCAGGACGTTGCTCGGGCTGTACAGCTCGATGCGCCCTCGGCCCTCGGAACAGAGTGAATTGTGGGTCGCTCCGCGATCCTCGAACGCGTACAGGTCGCCGGTTTGGGTCGACGACGCCGGCGGTGTGGTGATGGCCGCCGCCGCCGGAGCCGCGTCGATCGCGGCCAGCCCGACCGCAAGCCCCGCCGCCATTAGTGTCAGAAGCCCCGCGGTGATCGACCGCCGGGAACGCAACAAGAGCCGAGCCATGGAATCCCCCCGTTTTCCATACTGCGCGTACGACTCCGGCCATCGTAGGTTTGCGCCTGCCGGTTGGGATACGGACGACATGTCACAAATGGGTGCAGCGGTATCGACACTCTGTCCACGGCAGGGCAGTCTTAAAGGTTGGCGCAAGGTTTTTCTGCTCCGCCGGGCTTCGGGGACGTGGCCGGGCGGTTCTAACGGAAGCGCCGACGCTTCGCGAATGCAGCCGCGGACCAGCCCAGCAGCGCCGCCCCTGCGGTCAAGACGATGACGGGCACCCATCCGCTCCGCCCGCGTGCGCGTCCGGCGGGAGTCATTCCAGGCGGCGGCCGTCCGACGGCAACGAAGATGTCCCGGCCGCCCGCAGCGACCGTGCCGCCCACCCGCGAGTGCCACCCCGCCAGGGCAACCGTTCCCGTCTCCAAAGCGACGACGCGACGTACCCAGTCGTCGTCGCCTGCCGTTGACCACGTCCACTTGCTCGTGCAGGTTCGAGGCGAAACGGCCAGTGCCATCCCTCGGCGGCGGTCGCCGGCGGTCACTGAATCCGCTGTGCGATCGGGTCGCTCGGCGGCCCCGACCACGACCAGTGAGTCCTTTGATTGCGCCAGGCCGAGGGGATGCTCGTCGTCGCTCCCGCCGACCCGGCAGAACCACCGGCTTTCGCCCGTTCCGGGATCGAGCGCCAGGATCAACGCGTCGTACTGGCCCTGTGCGGCTACCGAGGCGTCCCCGATCCGAATCGTCTCCGCGAACTCGGCGGCGACGACGACCTCGTCCGTTGATTCCGATGCGATGAAGGCTCCCTTCGACCAGTCGGTTTCCCCGACGCCGCGCGCCCAGCGGACGGTGCCGTCGTCGCCGCTCAGTCGCGCGAAGAACCCGGCGCTCCGTCCGCCGGTTAGCTCGACATCCCCGATCGAGAAAGCATGACTGAACGTTCCCGTCACGACCAGATCGCCGTCCGGCAACGCGGCAAGTCCACCCGGCTCGTCGTCGGCGGGGCCTCCCGCGGTCGCGATCCATCGCATGGAGCCGTCGGCACGAAGGCGAAGGACGAACAGGTCCCGTTCGCGAGCGGTCCGTCCTTCGAAGGTTTCGGTGAACTGACCGAGAATCGCGGCCTCGCCTCCGGGCAGCGAAACGACCTGAATCGCCTGTTCGTCGCCTGCGCCACCGATGACTCGGCCCGATCGGTAGGATCCATCCGCTCGATCGTAGACGGCGAAGAACGCATCGAAGCCGCCGTTGCCGGTGATCGGCCCTCCGCCGAGATCCAACGAGATCGGCTCGCGACCCGACCCTTCCGGAAAGCGGCCTGCGTAGCCGGTCGCAAGCACCCAGTCGTCGGCGACGACGACGTGACGAACGAAAGCTGCATTCGGGGAGGCGATCTGCCGCGCCCAGATCGGCACGCCGGATTCGTCGAGGCGGGCCAGAAAGCCGTCGTAGTCGGCATCGGTC
>DATLFO010000002.1:0-5404 GCA_035541035.1 Actinomycetota bacterium | reverse complement strand
CCTACGGGTATCCGATCGTCCTCCGCGCGGTCACGAGCGACGACGCGATGACCGCCGACTGGGCGCGCCTCGAGTACGACCTTCTCGAGCGCGTTTCGAGCCGGGTCGTGAACGAGGTCCCCGGCGTAAACCGTGTCGTCTACGACATCACGTCGAAGCCGCCCGGCACCATCGAATGGGAATAGCAGACAAGCTTTCGGGGTCCGGCTCCGCATCGATCCAGATACTCTCGGGCACGGCACAGAATGTGGTTGGGGTCGGCGTCGCCGCGCTCGGGACGCTCGTTGCGCAAATCCTGATCGGCCGGACTCTCGGCAACGCAGGATTCGGGCTGGTGACGGTCGTGACCCAAGCGGCATTCGTCACGTCGTTTCTCACCCGTGCAGGAATGGATATGGCGGTGTTGCGAACCGTCGCAACCGCCACCGGCGAGGGGCGGACGAACGCGCTCCGCACGGTCGTGGCGCGCGCCGCCCTCATCGCGGCCGCGGCGAGCACTGTGGTTGCGCTTGCTGCGGTCGCGGGAGCCGATGCTCTCCGGTCGCTGCTGTCTCTCGACCCCATCCGGGGGCGCGGTGCGATTCAGGCCGCGGCCGCCGGGCTTCCGTTCCTGGCCCTTGCGAACGTTTGGCTCGCGGCGACGCGCGGCCTCAAGATCATGCGTTACACGCTCTACGTCTTCTGGGCGGGACAGCCGCTCGTGTGGATTGTCCTCATGCTCGTCGGGTGGCGCGTCTCGGAGAGCCCGTCGAGCGCGGCGTTCGCCTACTCCACATCGTGGGCGTGGGCTGCGGCGGCGGCGTGGTGGTGCTGGCGGCGCGAGTCGCGCTCGTGGCGGACGGAACAGCCTGAGCGGGGAGCGACGTCGTCGCTGTTTCGCTATGCGGGCCCACGTGCTCCTGCTGCGCTCTTCTCGCAGGTCCTGTTCTGGGCGGACCTCTTTGTCCTCACTCGCTATGTGGGCGATGCCGAGGTCGGGATCTATTCGGCCGCGCTGCGCGCCGGGCAGGTGGTGGTTTTGTTCCTCACGTCGGTGAACCTGATGTTCAGTCCCTATGTCGCGGACCTCCACAATCGCGGCGAGATCGCACAACTGGACCGACTTTTCAAGCGGCTCACGCGCTGGACGCTCGCGGCAACGCTCCCCGGGTTTCTGCTGCTTGCGGTGGCGCCGGCATCGGTGTTGCGTCTCTTCGGTGGCACCTTCGCGGACGGCAGGACGGCGTTGCTGATTCTCCTCGTCGGTCAATTCGTCAACATCGCAACGGGAAGCGTCGGCTTCGTGTTGATCATGGCGGGGCGGACCGGCTGGGACCTCGCCTTGTACGCGGCGTCGCTCGCGCTGGACGTGGGCCTCGCGCTTTACCTCTGCCCCCGCTACGGCATCGCCGGCGCCGCCGCCGCCAACGCGTTTACATTCGGCATTTCGAACGTCGCGCGGCTCGTGCTGGTGAAGCGTCTGGTCGGAATTCAGCCGTACGATCGCCGTTACGGGCGGCTGCTCGCCCCTGCAGTCGCGTCCGGCGCGATCATGATGATCGCCCACGGAGCGGTCGGCGGCGGCTGGGGAACGGAACTCGTCGCCACGGCGGTCGCCGGAGGTCTCGCCTACGTGGTCGTTTTCGCAGCTGTGGGGCTGACCGCAGACGAGCGCCGCGGCGCAAGAGTTCTGCTGACGAAGGCGAGGAGTGCATGAGAGTCGTGTCGGTCAACGTCGGCCGTCCGCAGACTTACTCGTGGCAGGGCGATGAGATCACCACCTCGATTTTCAAGAGCCCGGTCGAGGGACGGGTGAGGGTGGGCGAGCTGGGCCTCGACGGCGACGAGCAGGCGAACAAAAGGGTCCATGGGGGGCCATACAAGGCCGTCTACGCTTACGCCGTCGAGGAGCTGCGGCGGCTCGGGAGGATGACCGGGCACGACCTCGAGCCGGGCGGCGTCGGTGAGAACCTCACGCTCGAGGGCGTCGACGTCCGGTCGGCAGAAGTGGGCGAGAGGTGGCGCGTCGGCACCGCTTGCGTTCAGGTGACGATGCCGCGCTCGCCGTGTACGAAGATCGAACTCCGCACCGGCGATCCCGATTTCCGGCGCAAATTTGCAGATGCACGCCTGTTCGGTGCCTACCTACGGGTGGTCGAGGAGGGAGAGGTCGGGGCCGGCGACCCGGTCGAGATCCTGCACCGGCCGGGACACGGTCTCACCGTCACCAAGGTGTTCGAGATCACGGCCGGGCCGCGCGAGCGCGCTGCAGAGTTGCTCGTTGCGGGCGACGCCCTCCCGCCTCACCTCCGGGAGCTCACCGCGCGCCGCTCCATTTAGCCGCGCCCTGATAATCTCCCATTACCCGCGGGAGCTCGGGCTACCGGGCTGAGAGGGCGGCTGTGTGCGCCGCCGACCGCATGAACCTGTTCCGGGTAATGCCGGCGAAGGGAGGCGGGATGATCTCGGAGGCCGCTGCCTATTTGCTCCTCGGCGCGACTCTCTTGCTGCTGTTGTGGATCGGCGTCGGGGCGCGTGCCCGGACCGAGACCCTCGACGACTACATAACCGCGCGCAACTCACAGACGGGAGTCGCGCTGGGGCTGTCGTTCTTCGCGTCGGGAATGGGAGCGTGGATTCTTTTCGCGCCGCCGGAAGTCGGCGCGTTCATCGGGATCGCGGGGATCGTCGGTTATGCGGTTGCGGCCGCCGCACCGTTTCTGGTCTTCGCTTTGCTCGGGCCGCGCATCCGCCGCATAGTCCCGCGGGGGCACGGTCTAACCGAGTTCGCGCGGCTGCGTTTCGGACGGACGTTTCACCTCTATGTCGTCGGTCTCTCGATCCTCTACATGCTGGTGTTCGTCGTCGCCGAGTTGACTGCAATCGGCGGGGTCGCCGCGATCGTTGCGGGTATCGACGGCCGCGTCGCGGTCGCCGCAGTCGCGGCGACGACGCTCGCGTACACCGCGTATGGCGGCCTGCGTGCGTCGCTGCGCACCGACGGCTGGCAGGCGTGGATGATCTTTGCACTCTTGACGGCGGCGGCCGTCGCGATCTTTCGCGACGGCGTGTCGTCGTCGGCGTCGTTTCGTGCTTCCGGTCTGCTCGGTGTCGGGCGGCCCGGCCTCGAGGCGGCCGCAACCCTCGTCGTGGCCGTGATCGCGGCCAACATGTTCCACCAGGGGTACTGGCAGCGGATCTGGTCGGCCCGCGACGAGCGCGCGCTCGCGCGCGGCGCCGCATTCGGAATGGCAACGACCCTGCCGGTCGTGCTGATCGTCGGCCTCTTCGGGATGCTGGCGATCGCGCGCGGCGTCGACCTCGGCGCACCGCCGGTGCCCTTCTTTGCGTTGCTGACCGGGCTGCCGGCATGGATGGGCGGGGTCATCCTGGTGCTCGGCATTGCGCTCGTGGCGTCGTCCGTTGACACGCTCGAGAGCGGGCTGGCGTCGTTGGTCGCCATCGAACGGCCTTCTCTGTCGCTCGGGGCGGCGCGCATGGCCACCGTGGTACTGGTCGTTCCCGCGGTCGCGGTCGCGTTCGAGGGCTATTCCGTGCTGCGCATCTTTCTCATCGCCGACCTGTTGTGCTCGACCGCGGTCGTCCCGGTGCTGCTCGGGTTGTGGCGCCGCGCCACGCCGGCGGCCGCGCTCGCCGGCTCGCTCGCCGGGCTCGCCGGCGCGGTGCTACCCGGCGGCGTGGAGGCGGCCACTTTCCCGGCGGCGATCCCCACCCTCGGCCCGTTCGCCGGCGCGCTCCTGGCCTCGTCGGTCGTCGCCGTCGCGCTGTCACTGAGGGCGCGCCGCGAAACGAACCTCGACGACCTCGATACCCGCGTCCCGGTGCTGGGAGAGGCCGGCGCGCAGGCGTAAGGCATCACGATTTGCGCCACCGCGTCTCCGCCGCCGGGCGCGGTCCATCCTTCTGCCTCGTCACCTTCGAGGCGATGAGGAACGTCGTCCTCTCCCACGTCGATCGAGTTCGGCTTCGCGGAGTGTGATGGGCACGCCGGCCGGCGTCCGATGGCGATCGGATAGAAATGTGATCCATTCGATCAACGGCGCATGGGGACGCGGCGATAGGTTGGCCGCCGTATCTCTCCGGTTGGCGTGCATGGCAACCAGGTTGCGGACGGTGCTGCAGCTGCTCAACAGCACGAGCCCCAGGTACAAGTTGCTCTCTGTCATCGGGTCGCCGGTGAATACGGAGATTTCAAATCGCCGCTTCCCCTCGCTCATAGCGCTCCACTTCTCGTTGGAGATCGTCGACGAGTAACAGGCGACGGATTCCTTCGTCTGCGACGAGACCGCGTAATCCGCGTCGATTGAAGACATGTGCCTCGCGCGACATGTCACAGCCGGCGTTGAGGCGCTATCGTCGCCCGCGCCCGAATCCACTGCTCCGCCTCCTCACCGTCGAGGCGCTGAGGATCGCCCTCTTCTGCGATATCGATCCAGTTGACGTGAAACGAGCATATTTCTGCTCGCCACAAGATGAGCCCCGCAACCTTCGTACCGTTATCGAAGAATGTGTTGTGAATGTGACTGCCCGCAAGGTTGGCATTGCGCAAATCGGTATTGCTGAACGCCGTCTTCCTCAGAGAAGCCTGCATCAAGTTCGCGTCGCGTAGCATTGCACCATCGAAAGTCGTGCGCAAGCAGTTCGCTCCTGTGAGTACGCTTCCGATTAGAGAGGTGTCGTCGAACTGGGCTTTTACTAAGACGGCGTTTCGTAGGCTTGCTCCATCGAGCGTTGCACCGTTGAGAAAACCTGAAGACAGGTCCGCGCGATCGAGTGTCGCTCCGGAAAGCTTCGCTTCCGGAAGCACGCAGTCGTGTAGAACGGCCCCGGACAGATCCGCTCCGGATAGATCCAAACCGACCTCGGATAGGCGTTTTCCGGCGGCACCCGCGGACGCAACCCATTCCTTATGTGCGGCGAGCGCGTCGGAGATCCATGCGGTTGTCATCGATGGAACACCACATGTTCGGATAGACCTTGCTGTGTGATTGCTTCCTCCAGCAGTCGAACGTGCTCTTCGCTCATGTTCAGTGTATCGACGATTACTTTCTCGCCGACCCTGATCTCACGTGTGATGTTCCGCATCGCCTTATTGAGTTCGAATCCTTTTGGATGTCCAGAGTGGAAGGCCTTCACGTCCCACACCACGTCGTCGGCGTCTATGAACTCTCCAAAACCGTCGGGGTCGCGCCGGATCGGGCCGCGCAGAGTGCCGCGTTGCTCGAGGCTCAAACCCACCTCTGCCTCCCGCAGGGTCTTGTCGGTGATGCCGCCGACCGACGGGTCGTCGGCAAGTTCTTCGACGCGTTCGCGCGGAAAGCTTTCAGCAGTTTCACGGCCGGCTCGCTCGACTGTCTCCTCCGTCGCCTCCCGCCCCACCCGGTCCCCGGCCTCATCGACCGCC
>DATLFO010000001.1:0-2639 GCA_035541035.1 Actinomycetota bacterium | reverse complement strand
GTTCCGGCGTTTCGTCGTCGATCTGGACGGGGTGGTGTGGTCGGGCACCTCGCCGATCCCGGGCTCGTGCGAGACCATCCGCGCGCTGCGCGACGCGGGTTGCCGGTTCGCCTTCGTCACCAACAACTCCTCGGAGCGGCCGGAGGTCTTCGCCGCCAAGCTCGAGTCGATGGGAGCCGGAGGCGACCCCTCCGAGGTCGTGACCTCGGCGATGGCGACCGGCAAGCTGCTCGAGACCGCCTTCGAGGACGTGCGCGGGCGAACGGCGTTCGTCGTCGGCGGACCGGGTCTCGTGGAAGCGGTCCGGGCCGCGGGCGTGCACCCGATCGAAGGCGACGCCGCGTTGGACGTTTCGATGGTCGTCGTCGGGCTCGACGTCGGCCTGACCTACGAAAAGCTTCGCATCGCCACGCTCGCGATCCGCCGGGGCGCCCGGTTCGTGGCGGCCAACGTCGATCCGACGTTGCCCGCCGAGGAAGGGCAGCGGCCGGGGGCCGGGGCGATCGTCGCGGCGCTGCAGGCGACGACGGGCGTCACTCCACTCGTGGCCGGCAAGCCCGAACCCTACATCCTGCAGATCGCGCAGGAGAAGCTCGACGGCGGACCCGCGCTGGTGGTCGGCGACCGGATCTCGACCGACGTGATAGCGGCCAAAGCGCTCGGGTGGCCGAGCGCGCTGGTGCTGACCGGGGCGACCACGCTGGCGGAGCTGGCCGCGGCTCCGGTGTGGCCCGACGCGATCCTTCGCCGGATGTCGGACTTGTTGGAGGACCTTCCGCACCCGCGGGTGCGGCCTGCATCGGGCCCGGACCTGCCGGTCGTGGCGACGTTGCTTCACGAGGGCGGCCTTCAGGCCGGCAACGTGCGGGAACGATCCGGCCGCACCGTCGTGGCCGAAAACGGCCGGGACACGCTCATCGCGACCGCCGCGTGGGATCCCGCCGGCGAGTCGGTCGCGTTGGTGCGATCGGTCGCGGTGTCGCCGGGGTGTCGGGGCAAGACCGCGGGCATCCTTGCGGTCGCGGGGGCGTTGCGACTGGCGGCCCGGGCGGGAATGCGAGAGGCGTATCTGGCCACGGTCGATGCCGAAGGCTTCTTCACCCGGTGCGGCTTCGCGACGGTGGATCGCGACGTCGTTCCCGAGTCCGTCCTGGCCCATCCGCAGATCTCTCGCGAGTGCCCGACGTCGGCCGCGGTGATGAAGCTGACGATCCCGGACATGTCTTCGTAAAGTCTCGCGAGCCCGTTTCTGCTCGTTCTTCCCGGAATGGACCCGGCCGAACGTCCGTTCGATACTCGGGGCATGCTTTCGGAGCTGGAGCGGCTGACCGCCCGGATCGCGGAGATCGCCGCGGGGGCGCCGGCCCGGCGCGATGACCCGGTTGCGTGGCTGGACGCGTTCGAGCGGCTGGGCCGGGTCGCGGCAGCCGGGCGGCTGGCCGCGCTGGATCTGATCGACCGGACGCGCGCGTGGCAGGGCGAAGGTCACGCGTCGATGGCGCACTGGACGGCCGAGCGGACCGGCACGACGGTTGGACACGCGGTAGGCGCGGTGACGGCCGCGAAAGCGCTGAGCGGCTTGACCGCGACGCGGGAGGCGCTCGTTTCGGGGCGCCTGTCGGTTCAGCAGACGTCCGAGATCGCGACCGCGGCCGCGGCGGATCCCGGCTCCGAAGGTGCGCTGCTCGGCGAAGCACTGCGTTCTTCCGCGATCGAGCTGCGCGAGAAATGCCGCATGGTTCGCGTCGCGGCGGCGGGCGACGATGCCTACGAGCGGGTTCGGCGGACACGGTACTTCCGTCACCGGCTTGAAGACGACGGGGCTGTGCGCGTGGACGCGCGGCTGCCGGCCGAAGACGCCGCGCCGCTGCTGATGCGATGCCACGCAGATGCGGACCGGCGATCAGCGCGCGCTCGACGCGACGGAACGCGAGAGCCGTACGAGGCTCATATGGCCGACGCGTTGTGCGTCTTGGCTCGCAGCCCGTCGGATTCTGACGCCGCCGCGGCGCCGCGCACCACGGTGATGGTGCACGTGGACGCCGCGGCTTGGGAGCGCGGACACGCCCGGCCGGGGGAGCGGTGCGAGATTGCGGGAGTCGGGCCGACGACGGTGGCGGCGGCCCGGCGTCTGGCGGCACGGCCGGGCGGCACGCTCAAGATCGCGGCACGCAGCGGTGGGAACGTGACCGGCGTGGTCAGCACCGGCCGGTACGTGCCGGCATTGGTAGATTCAGCGCTGGAGGCACGCGACGAGCGGTGCGTGATCAAAGGCTGCACGCGTCGGCGCGGGCTGGAACGTGATCACATCGTCGAGTTCTCGCGCGGCGGCGAGACGTCGGTCGCGAATCTGCAGCGCCTGTGCGGATATCACCACTCCCTCAAGACGCACAAAGGGTGGCGGATCGTCGGGACGCCTCCGAATTGCCGCATGGTTCCGCCGAAGCCGGAGCCGGATGCACCGCCGTAGCGGCGCGCCGGAAAATCACTCCGGCACGGGTTGAACGCGTGCCGGAGTGATTTTCCGGCGCGCCGCTACGGCGGTGCATCCGGCTCCGGCTTCGGCGGAACCATGCGGCAATTCGGAGGCGTCCCGACGATCCGCCACCCTTTGTGCGTCTTGAGGGAGTGGTGATATC